>JAHCMM010000231.1 GCA_019192515.1 Cyclobacteriaceae bacterium SS2 | reverse complement strand
CTCTCAGAGCGTTTATTTTCTTTTCTATTTTCAGTGCGCTCTCATAATCACCACCACCCGGGAAAGTCATAATGTTATTGACCATTGTAGCCAAAGCACTATCTACGAGTTCCAGCATGTTATAAAGATTAGACAATTGCTTATCGGTGAATGCCAGACCCTTTTCCATCTTTGCATCAATATCCTTCGACATCTGGTAGAAGATATCGCCTATTCTTTCCAACTCATTCGAAGTGCTTAGGAGGATTGCAACTTTCTCACTTCCTTCAATGCTCAGGCTCTTATCGACCGAAATTTGCAGTAGGTATTTTGAGATTTCGTCTTCAAGCGTATCAGTCAGGTCCTCATACTTCATCACCTTCTTCATCAGTTTACGCTGCTTCTTAGCCTTGGTAGCCTCCAGCAATTTCCTGAATAGCTGTGACATTTCCTGGGTCATCTCTGCAAAACGCACAATCTCTTTATTGGCCTGTTCAATGGACAGCTCCGCAGTACTTAGCATACCTGCATTGATATACTTCAACTCCATGATATCCTCTTCCCGGGTTTTAATGAGTCTGATAGCCACCTTAGCTATGAACGGACAAAACCAGACGAGTATTAAAGTATTGGTGACGTTGAAAGCTGTGTGGAAAACCGAAAGTGAAATAGGGATACTTCCAGGATTCGAGAATGGATCACCATTTCCAACAGAAACCATGAATGAAGAAATCATCAGCAAGACCGGGTGGAGCAGGATTACAATCCATACCACACCGAAAACGTTGAAAATGAAATGTGCCAATGCGGCTCTTTTAGCATGATAGTTGGCGATCATCGCAGCAAGGTTTGCAGTGATGGTTGTACCGATGTTTTCACCCAGAACCATCGCAGCGGCCAGCTCAAATGGTATCCATNCATTATTGGCCATCACCAGGGTGAGAGCCATTGACGCACTGGAGGATTGTACAATGACAGTGATCAGCGTCCCAATGATCACAAAGATCAGTGTGGATAAGAATCCGAGATCTGTGTATTTTGATAAGAAGACGAGTATTTCGGGATTTGACTGAAGATCTGGTACAGAGTCCTTTAAGAATTCCAATCCAAGAAATAACAGGGCAAATCCAATTAATACTTCACCCCATGATTTTAGTTTATCTCTGTTGAAAAAGATCAGCGGAAAACCGATTGCAATAATGGGTAGGGCATAGGCAGAGATCTTTACTTTGAAACCAATAATGGAGATAATCCATGCAGTGATGGTAGTCCCAATGTTGGCCCCCATGATGACACCAATGGCTTCGATTAGGGAAAGCAATCCTGCGTTTACAAAACTGACTACCAATACAGTAGTAGCCGAAGAAGATTGAACAATACCGGTGATCAAGAAGCCTGTTAGGACCCCCTTAAACCTGTTTGAAGTCATTGAACTGAGGATTTCCCTCATTCTTGAACCTGCCACACGCTGTATGCTTTCGCTCATGATCTTCATACCGTAGATGAAGAATCCCAGCGCGCCAAATAGAGTTAAGATTTCTAACAGATTAAAGCTCATTGAGTGTATTGTTGTGTGGAGGCAATTTCAAACTGCAAAGTTATTCTTAATAGCGGAAGCAAATATTAACGTAAAGCTATCTAATGATTAACAAGATGTTAAGAAAATAAAAAAACCCCGACAAATTGCCGGGGTTTCTTAAAAAAATATATTCTGAGACTTATTCTGAAACTACATTCACTGTGATTTCGTGATGTACTTCTTTGTGTAAGTCTAGTGTGACAGCATGCTCACCAAGCTCTTTAATGTTTCCATTGAAGCTGATTCGCTTTCTGTCAATGTCAAAACCTTTCTCTTTAAGGGCATCAGCTACCTGCAGGGCAGTAACTGCTCCGAAGATCTTTCCGCTTTCGCCAGCTTTGGTTTTAATTTCTACAGAAACAGCACCAATTTTCTTAGCCAGATCCTGAGCATCATTTTTAAGCTTTTCAGCTTTATGAGCTGCCTGACGGATATTTTCTTCTATCATCTTGCTATTTGATTTGTTAGCGATGATAGCCAATCCCTGAGGGATCAGATAGTTTCTACCGTATCCGGGCTTTACACTAACAGTATCGTTTTTGTAGCCCAATCCTTTGATATCTTCCTTTAATATGATTTCCATGATCCGCTTATTTTAAAGAATCTGTAACATATGGAAGAAGTGCCAGGTGACGTGCTCTTTTTACAGCTTGTCCTACCTTTCTTTGGTATTTCAAGCTTGTACCAGTGATACGTCTTGGCAATAGCTTACCTTGTTCATTGACAAATTTCAAAAGGAAGTTAGCATCCTTATAGTCAATGTATTTGATGCCGTTTTTCTTAAATCGGCAATATTTATCTTTTTTCTGTTCCCTGTTGATGGGTTCGTTTTGCAATGTCATGATGTCACCTCCTCTTTTTCAGCTTTAGGCTTGTTGAATTCTCCTTTTCTTCGACGCTCATTGTAGACAATCGCATGCTTGTCCAGTACAGTCGTCAAAAATCTCATTACCTTTTCGTCCCTTCTGTATTCTGTCTCCAACTTCTGGATTAAAGATGGCTCTGCCTCAAATTCAAACAAGTGGTAAAAACCTGTAGTCTTGTGCTGGATAGGGTAGGCAAGTTTTTTCAAACCCCAATCCTCATCATTAATGATCTTAGCACCACCGTCGGTGATTATTCCTTTGAATTTTTGGACAGCATCCTTCATCTGAGCTTCAGACAAAACGGGAGTTAAAATGAATACCGTCTCGTATTGTTTTTTCATCTTTATAATTGTTCTTCAAAAAAATTTGAAGGGCAAAATTAGATAAAGATTCTTAAATGGCCAATGACTGGCTAAATAGTTTGGAGAATTACTTCACAACAAAAGTTCCTGTGCCCATCAGGTAGTCATCTGTATATACCTCTACCTGGTGGTTGCCTTCAGCAAATTCACTGCCTTTATTGTAATATAGGGTAACCAGCTGACTCTTCTTGTCATAAAGGATTTCCTGGTCAAGGGTATAAAACATCTCACGACCCTGAAACAGGAAGGTGCCTGAACCTTTGGTTACATCAAACAATACATTGCCGTCAGGAGCTACTACCCGAATTTTCAAGGTTTTGCCTTCGATAGGAGCAACTTTGTTCTCTGAAACAGTGAAAGTGATTTTAAGCTGACTGATATGTCTGTTTCTGAATTCTGATGCACGCTCTCTGCCCGATTCGTTAACGGCATAAACCGTCAGTCCCTCTGCCTTCAATCGTGAGGCGAATGCTACCTGCTCCTGAAGTTGTGATTTCTCCTGGTTGATTTGCCTGATCGATTGGTTAAGCTCCTGTTTTTCTACTTTCAGCTCGTTATTTTCAGAGAGTAATTGATCATTCATGGCCCGTAGTTCATTGATCTCCTCATCTTTCATGAGTAGTAATTCCTGGTATCCATCTACTTTTCCTCTAAGTGTGGAAATCAGAGATTGCTGATACTTCTGAGAGGTGAGCAATTGCTTCTTCTCTTCTTCCAACTGGGCTTTTACCTTGATTAGTGTATCTACTTCTCCACCGAGCTCTTTAATTGTAAGGATCCTTTGATCGAGCTCTCCTGAAATGGAATCAAGTTGAAGGATGGTGCTGCTAAGCTCCTGGGCTTGTCTTTCGTTTTCATTTCCAAGCCTAATGCTTAGGTAAATAAAAAAGCACAGGATCAAGATGAGGATTGCCAGTACCCAATAGAATACTTTCTTACGATCTCCGGTAAAAGGATTAATTGACTTGCTATTCTCCGATGTATTTTCCATTCTCCTTGATTATTCTGCGGGCAAAAATAACCTTTTGAGTGAGAATATGATAATAGATGCTTTCAGATCAATACTTTACCACAAAATGTTGTTTTTCCATCTCCCGATTTGGGAATACAATCCCCGCATGAAAACAATCAATCGTTAAGGGAAAGTCCTGGTCATTCACCACTTCCTGCCAGGCTGATTTCATGTCCGGAGACCAGTAAATGTCATGGATGATAATGGCCCTGATGTTACCTTGAGATTTCTTCAGTTCACTCAGGTAGAATCGGATGGTTTCGGAGCGATGGTCCGCATCCAGGAAAACGATATCCGGATTTACGTCCATCAGGACCTGGCTAAATATTGATTTTACTTCACCCTGGATAATAGATGATTCTACCTCCTCAGGCACAAAGCTGAGTTCTCGGGCTTTTTCTGCAAGCTGTGAGGATCCTTCAATAGAATGTATTTTCCTCAGGCCTGAGCTATGGGAGACCATCGAGTATGCTATTCCCAATGCAGTACCCGTCTCTAGAAAGCATTTAGCTTCCATCCATTCACACAGCTTAATTAAAAAGTAGGAAAAGGATCGCCCGCTCCAGGTTCGCTTTGCCAGTGCACTCACAGTAGTCTTGATATGATCTCCTGTCTTGGGATCCTGAAAGGATAGCTCACTTTTGTTTTGTAGATATCTCCTATTGATTTCTGTCTCTACTTCAGGTAGTCGTTTGGATCCACGTAAAACCTTATTGTAAAAGGTAAAAACGAAAGGGGAGTGGAGACCATGTGCATTTTTGGCCTGCCACCTATAGCGCAGATACTCCAGCAGTCTGAAAAAAATCAAGGAATTAATTAAGCTTGAATGGTACCACCATTTCGAAGGCAGGAATATTTACCGGAAATTGTCTACCGCTTACAAGGTGCTCCATGATGTAATATCCCTGCATTTTACCAATCCCTGATTTCAGGTTGCATCCGGACACATATTGATGTGCCTGTCCTGGTTCCAGGATGGGTTGTTTTCCCACAACACCTTCACCTTCTACTTCTCTTTTGGGAAAAGTAATGTCATCGATCTCCCAATGCCGCGAGATCAATTGGATGGTTTTATCGCTTTTGTTTTCAATGGTGATTTGATAGGTAAATACAAAGTGGTTCTGGACAGGGTTAGAATATTCCGGCTGGAATTCCACCTGTACAGTTACCTGTATGCCTTTTGTGATCTCGGTTATCATCATTTTCTAAAGCCAGAAAATTAAGTCAATTATTTTTTTAATTTGCCACGATCGAAAAAAAATTCGACGAATAGGATGAATGTAAAAATAGAACCTGGCTGGCACAAAGAGCTGCAAAATGAATTTGATCAACCGTACTTTGCGGATCTTGTCAGCTTTGTAAAGAAAGAATACCAGGAAAAAATTGTCTATCCTCCCGGTAATCAGATATTTAGAGCTTTTGATCTATGCCCGATTGATCAGGTCAAAGTGGTGATCATTGGTCAGGACCCATACCATGGTCCGGGTCAGGCAAATGGCTTATGCTTTTCGGTGAGTGAACAAATCAAAATGCCACCTTCTTTGGTGAATATTTTCAAAGAATTGCGATCTGACCTGGGAAAGGATTTTCCTCCGCATGGCAATTTGGAACGATGGGCCAGTCAGGGGGTGTTGCTTCTCAATGCCACTTTAACAGTACGGGCCAGGGAAGCTGGTTCTCATCAAAATAAAGGATGGGAGGACTTTACTGACTCGGTAATCAGGAAGCTCACAACATTGAAAAGCGAGATTGTATATATCCTTTGGGGTGCCTATGCCCAAAGAAAAGGGGAAGTGATCCCGACAGATAAAAACCTTGTAATTAAGTCACCGCACCCTTCACCTTTCTCAGCCGATCGGGGCTTTTTTGGAAGTAAGCCGTTTTCCAAAACCAATGACTATCTAAGCAGGATCGGCAAGGAACCGATCAACTGGTAGGTTATTTAGGACCTGCAGAAAATCGCCAAATAACATATTAAGTCTATATCTAAGCTTATTAAGCACGATATTGTATCGATTTGTTTTTAAGCAGGTACAAGGTTTTAGATCAGGGTAACATTATTTCATACATCTGGAAAATATCGTTCACGATATTTTCCAGGCTAGTCTCAGTCACATCATCTACTTCCTGGCTTCAGATAGAAGTATACATATACATCTTCTCTTCAGCCAGTCGTATCTAATATAACTGAAACTTTTTCAGCAGGCCCTAGTTAATCCCGTTGAAAAGTCTGTTCCAGCGGATTTTACTGAAGAAGGAGCCACTATCATCGAATGACATCCAGATAAAGGAAGCTTCTCCCACTACAAAGTCAGCTGGTACAAATCCCCAGTAGCGAGAGTCTTCAGAGTTGTGTCTGTTGTCTCCCATCATAAAGTAGTAGTCTTTTCTGAAAGTGTACTGGCTAACTGGCTTTCCATCAATGATAAGCTGATTGTCTTTGACTTCAATATCATCCAGTTCTTCGTAGTCTTCGATTGTAGATCCATACTTAGCCAGGGATTCTTCAGTAATGTCGATGGTCATGCCCACACCAGGGATTTCCAATGGTCCATAGTAGTCTGCATTCCAGGGGAAATATCGGGCATCAGGGAATATCCTGGACTCAACAAAATCCGGTTCGGCAAAAATTGGCTTCACACTTTTGATGAATTCCAGCTTTTCAAGCTCTTTAGCTACTTCGCCGGTAGTCATCACTACATAACCTCTTGAATCTGCTGATGTCGCGTATGGTCGAAACTCCCAGATGTTGTAGTCTCTGAATATTCTGTCCCGGATTACCTGGTCAGTTTCTACAAAATATTTAAACTGCATCAGTTCAGGGTTTTCCTGAACGACTCCATCGATGTATACCTGACCCTTTTTAATCTCCAGTACATCACCGGGGATAGCCACACATCGCTTGATGTAATGCGTTCTGAGGTCTTTTGGATGTTCAAACTCCGGAGGGTAATTGAATACCACCACATCATTTCTTCTCACTTTATCCAAAGAGGGGAGTCTCAGCTGAGGTAGCTCCAGCCAGCTTACATATGACTGGGCTTCTGTTCCCCAGATCTTGGCATGAGTCAATGGGATTTGTAGAGGTGTCTTAGGTGTCCGTGGACCGTAGTTGATTTTGCTCACGAATAGGAAATCCCCTACAAGCAGGGATCGCTCCATGGATGGAGTAGGGATGACATATGCTTCCATAAACACCCACCGAATAAACGTGGCAGCAAATACGGCAAATACAATAGCCTCAAACCATTCCTGACCTATTGTGCGTACTTTTTTAGGCATTTCGGTTGCCTTACCCAAATATCTTGTATTCGCAAATGCTATATAAAGCATGTAGAACGGCGCAAATGCCACTCCAACAGCCTGGTCAAAATAGGAGTATCGTCCAAAAGACTTGAGTAGGTCCAGATGAATGGTGAGTGCAATGAAGAAGTTTACCACGGGGACGAACAACAAAGCCAACCACCATCTTGGTCTTCCAACGATGTCGAGGTGCACAATGTAATTGTAGAACGGGACAAATCCGATCCAGCCCGGTTTATCAGCTTTTTCAAAAAACTTGTAATAAGCAATGGCTTGTAAGATGTACCAACCAAGGACAATGATTAGAAATGAAGCTAAACTAAAGTCGTTAAAATACATTTATTTGCTATTTAAAAAGTCTGATATCGTTAATACACCTTGTCGTCCTGCTACCCAGGCAGCTACGCTCACCACACCTTGTGCAAACACCTTTCGGTCGTGAGCTGTATGTTTTATTTCAATGGTCTCTAACGGAGAACCGTAAGTGACGGTATGTGTTCCGGGTACATTTTCTTCCCTGAGTGAAATGATGGAAAGTACACCTTTAGCATCAGAGGGCTCGTTGACCCAGGAGCTATAATGCTTATTCTTGCTGATGATCCTTTCTGCCGTAGTAATGGCGGTACCGCTTGGAGCATCTTTCTTTTGCAGGTGGTGGATCTCTTCCATAGATGCCTTAAAGCCTGGTAAATTATTCATTTCGTTGGCCAGCCATTCATTGAGCTTAAAAAACAGGTTCACACCAAGGCTAAAATTGGACGCATAGAGAAAGGTGCCACCCTTCTTGTTGCAAAGCTCCACAACCTGATCGTACTTGTCGAGCCATCCGGTAGTTCCCGCTACTACTTTTACCCCTTTGTTCAGTAAGGTGGTGATATTGCTATAGGCTGTTTCAGGCTGCGAAAACTCAATCGCAACATCTGTATTCTCTGGTGTTATTTTTTCCAGGTCAGAGGTATTATCCGCATCGATGATCATGGAAACCTCATGCCCGGCTTCTAAAGCCAGTTGTTCAATGGCTTTTCCCATCTTACCATAACCTACAATAGCAATCTTCATTTACTTCAGATTTAGGGATATTTTTATTCCAATTGCTTGCGAAAATAAGGCAGTTGGCTGAATAGCCGGTGATATATTCATAGAAAGATTGTCGTTGACATCAAATTCATGAAGGTGTGCCGATACGTGTGCTTCCACAATGTTGATCAGGTAATAACCTACTCCTATGATCATCAGGTAGTCTCTGTTTCTGCGGAATGCATCCCGGTTTCTGATAAGTGCTGTCTGCCCGAATTCAGCATAAGGATTTTCTGTAAAGGGATCGTCATCAGCTCCGGCCAGGAGTGCATTCTGGAACTCACTGTAGATCCGGTGATTATAGTCGATATAATGACCTATGATAATTCCTCCTGCATAGATCAGGGGGATCTTCCAGTATTGGCCATTGTAAGCCTGACCAAGACCAGGAAGTATGGCTGAGAATAACGCTGCCCGGTTAGGGTCTAGTGTAGATACAGATTGAAAGGATGCACCTTCTTTGTTTGCTGAAAGAAATAATGAATCCGAATCAATGATGGTAGGGGATTGTGCCTGAACCGAGAAAACGAATGAGAAAAAAAGGAAAAAGGATGCGCTGACCTTAAATATCGAGTATCTCAAGGATTCGGTTGAGGTCATCAGCAGATGTAAACGGGATCTTAATTTCACCTTTGTTTTCTTTATTGGCCCTGACGCTGACTTTTGTTCCAAAGTGAGAGACCAATTTGGTTTGCAACTTATTTATTTCATTAGAAACGTCGCTGTCATTCGCAGTAGTATTTTTTGCAGGGCTTGTTTGCAAACCTGCCCTGACCAGTTGTTCCACCTTTCTTACGGAAAGTTGCTCCTTTATGATTCGCTTAAAGAGATCTAATTGAAGATCTACATTTTCGATATTGATGATGGCCCTGGCATGTCCCATAGAGATCAGACCATCTCTCAGCGCCACCTGTATATCCGGTGGAAGCTTGAGCAGCCTCAGATAATTGGTGACAGTGGTCCGGTTTTTCCCAACATTAGTGGCCAGCTCTTCCTGGCTGAGGTTGCATTCGCTGATAAGCCGTTGGTAGGAGAGTGCTACCTCAATGGCGTTGAGGTTTTCTCGCTGAATATTTTCAATCAGTGCCATCTCCAGCATCTGCTGGTCGTTAGCTACCCGGATATAAGCGGGGATGGTTTTGAGACCTGCCCTTTTAGAAGCCTGCAGTCTTCTTTCACCGGAAATGAGCTGAAATTCATTCTGGCTTAAGGCCCTTACCGTAATGGGTTGAATGATACCCTGGATCTTGATAGATTCAGCGAGCTCATTCAGTGCTTCTTCATTAAAATCCGTTCTTGGCTGGAAAGGGTTTACTGCAATATCATCAATGTTGATCTCATCAATCGCCCCCTGGATGGTTGCTCCGGAGCCTGACAGTGTTTCCTTCTCATCAGAATTCTCCAGTAGAGCCCCCAGACCTTTCCCTAAACCGCTTCTTTTTTTCAACTTGCTGTCTGCCATTATGCAGCTTTTACTTCATTGCGTTGTAAAATCTCCTTGGCCAGATTTAGATAAGATAGCGCTCCTTTGCTTTCCGCATCATGTGTGATGGCCGGCACTCCAAAGGAAGGAGATTCACTAAGTTTAATATTTCTTGGTATCAGCGTTTTGAATACCATGGTTTTGAAATGAAGCTGAACTTCTTCTACCACCTGGTTGCTCAGGTTCAACCGTGTATCGTACATGGTAAGCAATATGCCTTCTATTTCCAGGTTGGTATTCAGTCTGTTTTGAATGATTTTGATGGTATTCAAAAGTTTGCCCAGCCCTTCGAGTGCGAAATACTCGCATTGAACAGGTACGATCACAGAGTCAGCCGCTGTCAGCGCATTCACCGTGATCAGACCCAAAGAAGGAGAACAGTCGATGATGATGAAATCATATTCATCCCGAACAGCCTGCAAAGCCTCTTTCATTTTCTCTTCTCTCTTGCTGATGCTTACCATTTCAACTTCGGCACCAACAAGATCGATGTGGGAGGGAAGCAGGTCAAGATACTTGATCTCAGTTTTCATGATACAAGACTTGGCCTCTACCTGGTTTACCATGCATTCATAGATGCTGTTTTCAATCTCTTTTGGATTTTGTCCCACCCCCGATGTTGCATTGGCCTGTGGATCGGCATCCACGATCAAAGTTTTGAGTTCCAATGCAGCCAGACTAGCTGCCAGATTGATGGCTGTCGTTGTTTTACCAACACCGCCTTTTTGATTTGCTATCGCTATGACTTTACCCATCGTTTGTGATTAAAAAAAATTGAAGAAATGGACACAAATATATTTAAGATCATGAGAAGAAAAAGACCCTAAAAATTACTATCCTATTTCAGGAATTTTTAGTCAGCTAGAAATCAAAGAGTTAGCGACCCAACGCTCAAGAAAAACTTTATTGAATTTTATTTTTTTGATTTTTTCTTGGCATTCTCATTGGCCTTCATCGCTTCTTCCAGTCTCTGCTGAAACTTAGACTTTTTCTTGTTTACATTCTTTTTCTTGTTCTCTTCCAGGGCCTTCTTGATCTTGTCTTCATCGATAAACTTTCTGAACAGAGCGATCTGTCCGAAAGACACGATGTTTGAAACAAAATAGTAGAAAGTAAGACCTGATGAATAGCTATTCAGGAAGAACAGGAACATAACAGGCATGATATACTGAAGTGTTTTCATAGGACCCTGGATGGTGGTCACCTGACTGTTTGACCAGGTGTAAAGGATCGTAGAAAGTGTCATCAGTAGTGTGAATAAGCTTACGTGGTCACCATAGAAAGGAATCATAAATGGCAGATCCAGGATGCTGTCATAGGTTGACAGGTCATGAGCCCATAAGAAACTCTTTTGCCTCAGCTCAATGGAGTTCGGAAAGAAGTAGAACATCGCAAAAAGGATTGGCATCTGCAATAGCATCGGGATACAACCACTGAGTGGGTTGATGCCTACTTTCTGATAAAGAGCCATTTGCTCCTGCTGTGCCTTCTGCATGTCTCCACCATGCTTTTCCTTGATCTCGTCCAGCTCAGGTTTCATCACGCGCATCTTGGCCATTCCCATGTGCGACTTGTAGGTCAAAGGTGCCAGCACAATCCTGATCAGGAATACCATAATGATGATGATGACCCCGTAATTGCTGATATAATTTTCCAGGAAGTGGAAGATTGGGATAATGGCGAATTTGTTGATCCAGGCCAGGATACTCCAACCCAGTTCTACATTCTCCTCGAATGAAGGAGCTACCTTTTTCAGGATGCTGTAGTTGTTAGGACCGAAATAATAGGTTGCATCAAATTGATTGCTCACCAGCTGGTCGAAAGGTACAAAGAACTTCATGGAGCCTTTCTTTACCAGGGACGAATCATTTGGAGTAGCAATGGTCGCCAAAGATGTACCGTTGACCGGTTTCTTTAAGATGATAGCAGAGCTGAAGAACTTTTGATTGAATGAGATCCAATCAACAGGGTCAGCAATTTGTTCCTGCTCATTAGCATCAACAGAAATGCTCAGATAGTCCACATCTCCATTGTTCAATCTATATCTCACAGTGGATTTGTTCCTGGCATCTTCCAGGTTTAATTCCATCCTCTTCATATCCTGGTTCCACTCATAAGCAATTTCATTGCCGATGATACCATTCAGGCCAGAGGTCAGTATTTTAAAGCCAATCTCATAGCCTTCCTTCGGGATTGAGTATTGGTAGGCGATAGACCTGTTTTCACCAAGATCTACTTTGTAGGTGATCATAGTAGTATCGCTCTTATTACTTTGGCTGGATGTGAAATAGATCTCAGAGAGATTTACCTTTCTTGAAAGGTGATCCAGAATAAGGTTTTGGTTGGTCTTTGAGTTTACCAGGACCAGTTCCTGATCTTCAAAATCCTTGAATTCCTTAAGTATAACTTTCTTAACAGAACCCCCTTTGTTGCTAAAAGATATTTTTACCTGCTCATTTTCGATTGTTGTAAGCTGTTCAGTGCCTTCTGCAAAAGGAGAGAAGAGACCAAATTTCATCTCATTCAGCTGATTTCTGGCACTGTCAGACAGGGTTGATACCTGGCTTGAAGCACTTTCAGTGATAGTAGATTCACTGCCAGCGGACTGGGTATTTTCCTGGTTTTGAGTAGTCGGTTGTTCTTCTGGTGGTTCGGGTGCAAAAAACTGAAAGTAAACGGTAATAAATACCAGCATCAGCACTAGCCCGATAATTTGACTTCTATCCATTATTTTTATTTGAATCTATTCAGTATCTTTTTTATTGACGATTGCCGCCTTGATAAATTTCACAAAGAGAGGATGTGGATTATCAACTGTGGATTTTAGCTCAGGGTGAAATTGTGTTCCGACAAACCAGGGATGATCTGGGATCTCCATGATTTCTACCAGGTTGGTGTCCGGATTAGTTCCTGATGCTATCATTCCTGCTTCTTCAAAAGCCTGAAGGTACTTCCCATTAAACTCGTATCTGTGACGATGTCTTTCCGAAATTTTCGAATGGTTGTAAATGTGAGAAGCCTTAGTTCCTTTTTTTATGGTGCAATCATAAGCTCCTAAACGCATAGTACCACCCATTTCCTTCAGATTTTTTTGATCCTCCATGATGTCTATAACGGGATGTTTGCTTTTAGGGTCCATTTCTGTGCTGTTTGCACCCTTGAGTTTTAATACATTACGTGCAAATTCAATCACTGCGCATTGCAAGCCGAGACAAATTCCCAGGAAAGGAATCTTGTTTTCTCTTGCAAATCTCACAGCCTCGAGTTTTCCGTCTATACCGCGTTCACCAAAGCCGGGAGCTACCAGGATGCCATCCAGGTTATCCAGCATTTTATGCACGTTTTTACTGTCGATATCCTCAGCATGGATCCAATTTACATTTACATGGCACTCATTTTCTGCCCCTGCATGTGTAAATGACTCTGCAATTGACTTATAAGCATCTTTAAGCTCTACATACTTTCCTACCAATCCAATGTTGACTTCTGAAGTAGGGTTTTTCAATCGGCCTAAAAACTCTTTCCACTGATCGATCTTTGGTTGCTTTTTATAGCTCATCTTGAACTTGGCCAGCACCCGCTCGTCCAGTTTTTCTTTTCTCATAAGGATGGGCACATCATAGATGGTTTCTGCATCAAGCGCTTCAATCACTGAGTTGTAAGGCACGTTGCAAAACAACGCTAGTTTCTTTCTGATATCGAGGGTGACCGGATGCTCCGACCTGCAGACGAGGATGTCAGGCTGGATACCTGCTTCCTGAAGTTCTTTAACAGAGTGCTGAGTTGGCTTTGTTTTAAGCTCTCCGGCAGTCTTGATGTAGGGCACAAGTGTCAGGTGTATAGAGATACACCGACTGGGTCCCACTTCCAGTTTTGCCTGTCGCACGGCTTCAATAAATGGCAGGGACTCGATATCACCAACACAACCACCTATTTCGGTGATTACAATGTCATATTTGTCGGTATTGCCCAGCTTAAAAATATTGTTTTTGATCTCGTCGGTAATATGAGGAACTACCTGGACGGTTTTTCCTAAAAACTTACCTTCACGCTCCGCCTGAATGACATTATAATAGATCCTTCCGGTTGTAACGTTGTTGTCCTGAGAAGTGGAAATATTGAGAAATCGCTCGTAATGTCCAAGATCAAGATCCGTCTCTGCGCCATCGTCTGTCACATAGCATTCGCCATGTTCATATGGGTTGAGCGTCCCGGGATCAATGTTGATATAGGGATCGAATTTTTGAATTGTTACACGGAGACCTCTAGCCTGAAGTAATTTACCTAAAGAAGCTGAAATGATACCTTTCCCAAGTGATGAAGCTACACCCCCCGTAACGAAAATATATTTGGCCTTTGACATGAAAAGACGAGTTGCTTTGTTTTGTTACGGGATACAAAGATAGGGTCTTCTAATGGTTTAATCTCAAACAGTTTCAAGTTTATTCTTAAACTTAATTTTTAAATGGAATGCGATAGGTAACGGAAGTACTGATATAGCTTACCGGATCAAATGAAATGACCTCCCCAGGGAGCGAATAGGGGACATTATAAGAGTAGGTCAGCGCAATGTTGAATTGATCGATTGTAAAGAAAACAGGAATGCTGAAATTGAGGTTCATGAGCCCAAAGACATTTTCGTTTCGCTCCGCCTCATATCTGGCGATGAGCTCAGGGCTCAGGATTGAACCGTAGTTGTTGAGGTTCCGGTAAAGTATGAGAGCTCGTTTGTAATCGATTGCCTCACTGGCTAATAATTCTCTCAAAAATCTTCTCTGTACCTCTTCTGATAACTGTGAAATCGGATATAGCTCTTCTATGGTGGCACGGAAAACGTCTGATTCCGTAAATCTTTGAGTGGTGATTTCATCGTTGCCAAAGAGTAGACTCACTGTCGGCATAAACGTGATGGCATCAAAAAACCAGACGTCTTTGAGGGAAAAATAGCCGCTGGTAGAAGGGATCAATCGATGAGCTATTTCTGCTCCAAACATAAAGCTGTAGTCGACTCCCAGGCTCAGGAATTTAATTTTTTGACTCATGGAAAGCCCCAGGTTGTTGAATAGGGTAGCGGTCTCATCCTGATTGTAGATCCATCGCTCATAGGAAGGCACGAAAGTGAAGTTGCCTTTGTTGCCAAAATATCCGACTGAAAGCATGGTAAGGCTATAGGCAGGTTCATAAGCGGAATTCCAGTAGCCAGTGGCATCTGCAAAAAGACCTGTCTTATGATAAAAGCTTATCCCAGGTGAAAAACCATGCTGATTGATCCCATAGTTACGGCCTGCAACAGCCACGTTGCTACTATACGCAGCTCGAATGTTTAGTTCCGAATAGGGTGTATAACTGGCACTTAGTGTGCTATCCAGTAAATTAAAAATGGACAGGGAATCCATTTCAGCTATGAGTGCTTCTAATTGTTCAGCATAGGAGCTTTCCTGGGCTCGTAGAGTCAATGGGGATAATAATAGGAATATTAAGCATATGTGATATGCTAATCTCATCAGGTGATCGAATTTTGAAAGGCTAGTTGCCGCGTTGCTGCTGCCTTTGTTGTCTTATTTCATCGTTCAATGGTCTGTCTCTGAATTGGTCTCTTTGCCTTTCACGTTGCTCTTTCAATCTTCGCATCAGCTGCTGACGAAAGTCATTTTCTGCCTCGCGAAGCTGTAGCAACTGACGATTGTTGATCACATTGAGCATTCTCTCACTGTATTGTTTGTCCAGGCTGATCATTTGTTCTTTGATCTCCAATCCCCTGTCAATCAATGCTTTACTTTCTTCTTCCGTGGCCGTGTTAGGTCGATAGTTTCGCTTCAGTTCCTGGAAGTCCTGGTGGATTTCCCGTTGTTTTTCTGAATATTCTCTGTATATCGGCCAAAACTTTTCTGCCTGCTCCGGCGAAAGATCGAGTCTCTGTGTAATCAAAGCAATTTTTGCAGATTCTATCTTATCCAATACCTCCTGGCTCTGGGGAAAAGCCCGGAGAACCAAAAGTAACATGAGTAGTGTGATGGTATATTTCATGACCCTATATTTTTTCAAGTCCTTCTAAATCAATAATAAAGTTTTCAAGATCTCCTGCTTCGATATCTATTCCTTCCAGGAAGTCGTTTGTTTCCTCCAAACCTTCCGCATTGTCAATGAACTGCGCGATTTCATATTCGGAGATGTCGCTAAGCTCCAGGTACGCCTCAATCTGCTCGTCGGAGATATCAACCAGCATCTGATCAATGTTTACTTCAGATCCAGTAGGATAGAAGTAAAATGCTAAAGCTAAAATCAATACCATAGCCGGTGCCAGAGCCCATTTCCATTGAAAGGAGGGGCGGGGAGCCGGGGCTGGTACTGATATGCGTTCCTGAATGTTGCTGGTGAGCTCCTCAAAATACGCATCAGGTGCCTTAAACGGTGCCTTGACCTTATTTTTATGTAAATCAATTTTGCTCATTTCTCTTTAGATAACTTTTCCTTAAAAAGGTTTAATCTGTACTCAAAGTTTCTTCAATTTTTTTTACCGCATGATGGTAGCTGGCTTTTAACGCCCCCACACTCGTTTTCGTAATCTCAGCTATCTCATCAAACTTCATGTCATCAAAATATTTCATGTTGAAAACCAGTCGCTGTTTGTCAGGTAGCTTGAGCAATGCCTTTTGCAATTTCAATTCAATCTCATCTCCTTCCACCAGGCTATTCTCCACTGAAAGCTCCCTGGATAGCTCTTCAGACACATCATGGATCTTCACAAAGAACCGTTTCTTCTTTTTGTTCAAAAAGTTAAGGCATTCGTTGGTAGCGATCCGGTAGATCCAGGTGAAAAGACTGGAATCTCCTCTGAATTTGTCCAGGTTATTCCAAACCTTGATAAATACCTCCTGTGTGAGATCATTAGAATCTTCATGTCGGATCACCATTTTACGAATATGCCAGTATATGCGCTCCTGGTATTCTTTCAGCAGTAGATTGAAACCATAGTTTCTGGTTTCTTCATTGGTAATTTTTGATATAATAAAATACTCTTCCAAGAAGCTATCAGGTGTTTAATACCCATTGGATTGTAAAAAAGGTAAAAAGTTTAATCACTTTTAAAAATTTCAGATTATTTGAATTTCTTTAATTTAGATGTTGTTACAATAAATGTAATTGTAGATATGGGCATTAGCGAAGATATAAAGCAGGAAAAATTTAGGAGTGAACTCAGTAAAGCGATTATTAATGTCGTTTATACCAATTCATGGCTTAATACCAGGCAAACCAGACTATTCAAGGAATATGGTCTGACGATGCCACAGTATAATGTGTTGAGGATTCTAAGGGGACAACACCCCAAACCAGCCACGGTCAATTTGTTGATAGATAGAATGTTGGACAAGAGCTCCAACGCCAGTAGGATCGTTGATAAGCTGGAAGCCAAGAAACTTGTCATCAGAAAACAATGCTCCAATGACCGGCGTGCGGTGGATGTTTTGATCTCCGATGCCGGATTACAACTGCTGGAACAGATTGATGCAAAGCTCGACAAATGGGAGAACCAACTTATTGGTCTTTCTGAAGAGGAGTGTGGTCAGCTCAATGTCCTGCTGGACAAATTGAGGACTTAGATTTCCTGTAGCGACTCAATGAATCCTGCAACTTTTCCTTTGGGTCTCACCACGAGTACCGGGATATCAGTATTCAGACTCACCAGTTTCTCCGCTTTGCTTCCAATAAATATGGCAGCGGTTGCAGTCTTTCCTTTAGCTCCAATGATGATTAGATCAGCCTTGATCTTCTTAGCAGTAGAATAAATTACACTAATTACATCATCATTTTTATCGATGGTGTACATCTCTTCAATGTTGAGTCCATCTGTTTTTACCTTGGAAACAAAGCGCTTAAATTCTGTTTTTGCATTGTCTTTCATGATGAGCGCAAAATCCTTGAAGCTCTTTCCCGTATAATGATATCCTACAGGTACCTGGTACACATGCTGTATGATCAGCTTTGATGGTTCTTTAGAACGTCGTGCCAGTGTAGTAGCTTTCTCGAGGGCGCTTTTCGAATAGTTGGAAAAGTCCGTCGGGACATGAATAGTCTTGAAAGATAGTGGAGCTTTTGGCAGCATCAGCATGGAACAGCCGGCACGTCGGGCGATCCTGCTTACCAGCACACCTCCGGCGTTTTTCTCATTCTTTTTACCCAGTACAATGAGGTCAATTCTGTACTGATTGATGAGCTTCATAAACGATTTTGTTACGGGTCCCTGCTCAATAAGTACTTTGACCACCACCTCTGCCTCCTCGTATTTGAAGTGATTTTTTACCAGCTCCTCAATCGATCTTCTTCGTTCATCAATGGCTTTTTCGATGAGATCCGGAAATTCCTTTTTAAGCTTCTCAGGAATGCTGAAATCTCTGATGACATTGATAAAATACACCTCTTTGGAGCCTGATAAACCACTAATTTTGGATGCTGCCTCAATAAGGTCCTTATCATGATCTGACAAATCTAGGCCTACGAGAATTTTGCTGAACTTATACATGGATATTGGGGTAGGAGTCTTTATTGGTGAGAATGAATATCATCTTAATTTCAGGCGCCAAAATTAATGGCGATTTATTTATTTAGTTGTTAGATACCTCATTTAAATTCCTTAACCAAGAAATCGCATAACTGTTCCACCTGTTCTTTGGAGTGCATGGGGAAATTGGCAATTCTGACCTGAGATTGCTTTTGTTCGCTATAACCCGAGCCGAGTACCCATCCTTTTTTCTTGCAGGTCTCAATGATCTGTTCGCTACCATTTTTCACATCACATACCATCACGGTCTTTGACTGATATTTTTTGTCTTTGATAAAAGGGTCTAAAATGCTTATTTGAGCAGCTGTCTGGTATAACAATGCAGATTTGTATACTGTTTCGTTTCTCACAAAAGAAATACCTCGTCGCAGCATGTCCTCAGCAATTTTGCCCAGGATAAATATAGACAATGCATTTGGCGTTTCTGGAGTCTGGTTCTTCCTACCATATTTCTCAAAAGAGCTCAGGCTGTGGTAGCTTCCTGTAATCAACCCATCGGCCTCCATTAGAGCTGTTTTTTCCAGGCATTTCTTATTGGCAATCCAGACTCCAAGCCCGGCCGGCATACCAAAGCACTTTTGAACTGAAAAGTATGCGGTATCTATATTATTAAAGTCTATGGGGATAGCCGGAAGCGCACTCACTCCATCTAAGGCCAGCAGGCAGTCAGGATTTTGTTTCTTGATCGTATAAATATCTTCTGCAGGGAACATATAACCGTTGCTGGTTTCATTCAGGGTGATTCCTACCAGCTCTGAATCATCAGGAATACTTAACGAATCATAGACTTGTCCATAAGCAGCTTCAGTTTTGGTAGGTGACTTCTGATACTGCAGGGCAAAATCGTAGAACTTTTTAGCAAAAGCGCCATTCATGAAGTGATGGGATCTGTTCACTACAAGGCTTTGGATCATCCTCTCCCAGATTTCATTGGCTGATCCGGTAAAGTAAATATTGTGGTCATCCGTGAGCTCAAGCAGGTTGTGAAGGTTCTCACGGGTCTCCTGAAATAGCTGCATAAATTGCTTGCTGCGGTGGGAGATAGACGGCACATCTTGCTTGATTGCTTCCCGAAAATGGTCCTGGTAAGTATAAAAGAGTTGAGTAGGCCCAGGAGTAAAGAATATTTTATTTGACATGTTTATATTTCTAACTAATAAAGAATAAATTTATATCAGCTTTATGAGCACGCAAATGTTTTAAACCTAACATTAGAACATAGCCGAGTTTGTGATGTAGTAAAACTGGACCTCATCCTGGTTTTGGTATCGGGACCTCATATTTCGCTTCGGTGAATTTAGGATAACAGTGGATAGTTGACCTGCGCTAACACAGCTCAAATCCTGGGATAAAGGAGGTTTAAACAATGCTCATAGGGCCTTTTAAGCTTTCGGTTTACCGGGGGCTTTTTTTTGTTTGCGCAATTCCATCCATTTGAATGTTCGTTTCACAATCTTGGTTGCAAGCTGAATCTTTTTTGCAGTGATCTCATCACATTCCTCATAGATTACCTCACCCTCTATTACCAGCAGGATTATTGGAGAAGAATCTTCAATATCCAACTGCTCACATAGACTTGGTGGTATATCGGGGACCAGGCTATCATCTAATAAGTAGGTAGGTATTGGCTCCGTGATTTCCCATTCAAGGTCCAGCGATTTCTTAAGTTTATAATCCTTTTTTCGGTCAGCATTATATCTGAAAACTATTACCGGAGACTGGACACTGACTTCTATCAGCTTGTCAAGGTCATCGAGACTTTTGATAAATCTCCACTCAGGTGCAATAGTTTCACGCATAAGTCAGCGGTGGGTTTTGGGCTACTGTAAAGAATCTAAGCAAGCTAAAGATATCTTATTTCTTGCGAATTCTTCTCAATAAAGCACCCTAAACCTGATTGTGCCTTTGATGTCTTTCAGACTTTTAATCACCTCCTGCTCGTAATCTTTATTAATATCTGTGATCACATAACCAATCTTTTCATTGGTCTTCAGATACTGACCTACAATGTTCAGATTATTCTCTGCCAGCGTATGGTTGATCTTAGCCAGAATACCGGGTTCATTGTGGTGAATATGTATAAACCTGTGTGCATCTTTCAATTTCGGCAACACGATATTTGGAAAGTTCACACTGTTGTTAGTAGATCCGGTATTGATGTAATCAATGATCTTTCCGGGCACAAAATCAGCAATGTTTTTCTGGGCCTCCTTGGTGCTTCCACCAATGTGTGGTGTCAAGATGGTATTTGGTAAGCCTCTAAGCTCTGAGATAAATTCTTCCTGATTACTCTTAGGTTCTTCAGGGAATACATCTACACTGGCTCCAATGATTTTACCTGATAGAATATGCTTTTTAAGAGCGGCAATATCCACTACATGGCCCCGACTCAGGTTCATGAAGATTACACCATCTTTCATCAAGGAGAACTCCTTGTCTCCGATGATTTCTTTGTTTTCAGGTCTACCGTCTACATGAAGTGATACCACATCAGACATGCCCAGCAATTCTGCCAGGCTACTGCATTGTGTGGCATTTCCCAAAGCAAGTTTTTCTTCCCGGTCATAGAAGCATACTTTCATCCCCATGGACTCTGCCAAAACAGAAAGCTGTGCACCAATGTTGCCGTACCCCACAATACCCAGCGTCTTATTCCTGATTTCAAAACTGTTTTTGGCAGACTTGTCCCATACCCCTTCATGCATGGACTTGATCTTATCTGGTAGATTTCTAATCAGCATGATTAGCTCACCAATCACAAGCTCTACCACAGACCTCGTGTTGGAAAAAGGTGCATTGAATACGGCAATACCTTTTTCCTGGGCTGTTTCCAGGTCTATTTGATTGGTGCCGATACAGAATGCACCGATCGCATGTAATCTCTTGGCACTCTCAAGCACTTTTTGGGTGACTTGTGTCTTGGACCGGATACCTAGTATCGAAACATCTTTAATTGCTTCAATCAGCTCATCTTCATCCATTCCGGCTGGATGCACTTCTACATTATAACCTTCTTCTTTTAGCTTTTGAATACCATGTTCATGGATATTTTCTAAAAGAAGGACATTGATTCTGTTCTTTGGATAGGACAGGGCTCTTTCCATATTGTTTACATATAAAAATTCATCCAGCGTAGGCGCTTCATGGTCGGCATTTTCCAATACTTTTTCCCTTCTGACATTTTCAGTAAATGCATAAAACTTATGAGCAATCCCAGCTTTCTTGATCTCGTAGTCAGTATAACCATCACCAAGAACGTAAATTTCCCCTTCAAGATTCAATGCTTCTATCTGACGGGGTTTGCCATTATTTTGGGAAAGGAGGTTGTCCGGATTAAAACCGATGATATTGCCATCAGCGTCATATTCAAATTCGTTAGCAAAAACCCTGGATTCGTCAATACCATAAGGCTCCACTATGGGCACAATAAAATCTTTGAACCCATTTGACACGATATATATGTTACCCGAATACTTTCTGATGAATTCTTTATTCCTGATGAAGGATTTGGAAACCTGGGCACTCAGCTTATCGACGAGCTCAGGCAAATGCGACTTATTTGCCTGAAGCGTTTCTATCCTTTGTTCGAGCGATTCTCTGAATGAAAGCTTACCTTCCATTCCCAGATCTGTGATATCTTTAACTTTTTTAAGAGCCCCACTTTTGTTTTTATGATTTTTCAGTGAAATCTCCCCGAGGACGTCCAAAGCCTCTACACGGGTGAAAGTACTGTCAAAATCAATCACAAAATGTTTCGAATTTTCCATATGTTCGTGAATCAAGCCGCAAAAATAAATACCTAGATGTCTTATAGAACAATTGTCATTCTTTTATTATTCACAATTATTCAAGTTTCTGCTTTTGCGCAGTCAGATAGCCTGTCGATTAGCCTGGATTCTGTCCCCAAAATCGATACTATACAGGCCCAGCCTTCAAAAGCAGAAATGCTTGGTGCGAAGATCGATAGCCTGGTTGCTCATGCAATAGCTTCTGAAGCGTTTCCGGGTTGCGTCATCCATACCTTATATAAAGGAGAAGAACTGTTCTCTAAATCATACGGCTTTCATACTTACGATAGCCTGCAACCCATGAATTTCTATGACATCTTCGATTTGGCATCTGTTTCTAAGAATACAGGTGGAGTACTGGCGATGATGAAGCTGTATGAAATGGGACTTGTTCAGCTAGATGATCCCATCAAGGATTATGTCAAAGGTTTTGGATGGAACAAGAGGGGGAGATCTACTATCCGGGAAGCCATGTCACACCAGGCCGGACTTCAGAGTTGGATCAAATTTTATGAGGAGATCAAAAAGAAAAATGGAAAATACAGATCTCGTACCCTGGCTGAGGAACAATCTGAAGAATACCCCTTCAAGGCAGCTGATGGAAAATATGTACACAAGGATTTTTACCAGAAGATCAAAAAGATGATCCGGCACTCTACCTATCATAAAGAGAAGAAATATATCTATTCCGATCTGTTTTTCTACCTGGTTCCGGAGATCGTTACCAATCTGACAGGAATGGAGTATGAAGAGTTTCTGAGATATCATTACTACGATTCCCTGGAAGCAGCTACTATTGGATTTAACCCCTTGCTCAATTACGATCCTTCCTCGATTGTACCTACTGAGATCGATACTTTTTTCAGGATGGAAAATATCCACGGCACAGTTCATGATGAGGGTGCCATCCTCATGAAGGGAGTTTCGGGACATGCGGGACTTTTTGCCAATGCATCGGATCTGTCAAAGGTTTGGCAAATGCTTCTCAATGGTGGAGAGTATAAAGGGAAGCGTTATCTAAAGCCTGCTACCATTGAATTATTTAGTTCATATCAATACCCTTCAAATGATAGCCGAAGAGGCCTGGGATTTGATAAGCCTCTGTTGGAATACGATCCTAAATTGAGTAGTGTGGCAGAGAGAGCCAGCGTTTATAGCTTCGGACATTCCGGATATACAGGTACTTTCGTTTGGGTGGATCCTATGCACGACCTGTTATACATCTTTCTTTCCAATAGGGTATACCCAAGCAGGGATCACCGTGCCATCTACGAACTTAACGTGCGACCTCAGATCCATACCTGGTTGTATGAAATGGTACTTCCGGAAAGTGTCCAAAAAGTGGAAAATTTTGAAAAAAACTAAACATTCCTATGGTCCGCGAGTTGAATTTTATAGTTTGGCGAATAAGTTGAAACAGATCATAACATATTTTGGACATTCACTGGATAGACCTTACCGTTTTTATCGTTTACATTCTATTGATGCTCGGGGTAGGGGCTTATTTTCTCAGATCCAATAAAAGTACAGATGATTATTACGTAGGAGGCAGAACCATGAGCAGCTGGCACGTGGGGCTTTCTGTCGTGGCTACCGATGTTGGTGGAGGATTCTCGATCGGTCTTGGTGGACTGGGCTTTACCATGGGCATCTCAGGTTCATGGATGCTTTTTACCGGATTGTTGGGGGCATGGCTGGCGGCGGTTATTCTTATTCCGCGGATTACAGAGATCCCGGGATTTAAAAGACTATACACCTTCCCGGAAATTTTTAAAGTCTTTTATGATAAAAAGACAGCACTTCTGGCGGGTATTATATCAGCTATTGGCTATGCGGGATTTACCAGTTCACAATTATTGGCGGGTGCCAAATTGGCGTCATCCACTTTTGTTTCTCTCAGTCTTCAGAATGCCCTTTTTATCATGGGTACTATTGCGGTAGTTTATACTGTAATGGGTGGTCTCAAGGCAGTTATCTATACAGATACCATTCAATGGGGGTTGCTGCTTTCAGGACTGATCTTTATCGGAATACCTCTTTGCTATCACGCCATTGGAGGCTATGCAGGTCTTACCGCTTCGGTGCCTGACAATTTTCTAAGCTTTAGCAATCTTACCTGGCAGGATCTTGTCAACTGGGGTATCACCATTATCCCGATCTGGTTTGTAGGGATGACACTTTATCAAAGGATCTACGCCTGCAAGAGCAAACGGGATGCACAAAAGGCCTGGTATATCGCCGGAATATTCGAATGGCCGATTATGGCCCTATTGGGTGTCTTACTTGGGATGTTTGCCCGGGTAGGAGCGGATCAGGGTATGTTTGAGTATGCTGGATTTGCTACTGCTGAAGGTATGGATGCGGAAGTTGGATTGCCCTTGCTACTGAGGACGGTATTGCCAGTGGGTCTCACAGGACTGATGATGTCTGCTTATTTTTCTGCAGTTCTTTCAACTGCCGATAGCTGCCTGATGGCTTCTTCGGGAAACCTCGTGACTGATATCATTGGTTTTGAAGGCACGAATACCAAAAAGTTTCTTAAACTCTCCCAGCTATTCACTTTAATAATAGGTGTTTTAGCCTTGTTGCTGGCTTCGTTTATGCAGAGTGTATTGGAACTTATGCTGTATTCGTATGCTTTTATGGTATCGGGACTTTTTATTCCGGTGCTGGGGGGATTATTTCTCAAAAATCCCAACCCAAATGCAGCATTTTTCAGCATGCTGGTCGGAGGAGTTACAACCATTTGCCTGATCATTTTAGACATCTCTTTACCTCTGGGACTGGATGCCAATATATATGGAATTGCGATGTCACTAATCACTTTTTTATCTTTAAATAGAATTTTAACCACACATACAGCATGAAAATCGAAGTATTCAAGCCTGCACATACGGTGGGCCTGGTTCAGCTACAACAAATAAGAGACTTTTTATATGAGCACCTCGACCAGTACGGGGATAAGAAGGAGGATATCATGAAAGCCATCAATTATGCCCTGAACAAAGGCATCACGCCAGGAGGCTTTATTGTGGTAGGATATGAAGGTGATCAAATTGCCGGGGCTGTGGTGGTAAATAAGACCGGTATGGAAGGCTATATACCTGAAAATATCCTTGTTTATATTGCCACACACAGAGACCAGCGAGGCAAAGGTCTGGGTAAAAAGTTGATGCAACGAGCGATCGACGAAGCTGAAGGAGCCATAGCACTTCATGTAGAACCTGATAACCCGGCCAAGATCCTTTATGAGAAACTGGGCTTTACCAACAAGTATTTGGAAATGCGACTGATAAAATCCTGAAATGACAGATCATCTACCGGAGGTTATTCAGTTCAGGAGATATCTTCACCAAAATCCTGAGTTATCAAACCACGAAAAGGAGACCTCATGGTTTATCCTTGAGAAAATCAAACAGTGTGACCCCGATGAAATTATTCAATTTGATAATTATGGGCTTGCTGTCATATATAAAGGTGTTAAACCTGGAAAACGAACACTGATCAGGGGAGACATGGATGCCCTGCCTATTCAGGAGATCAACGAGATTGAATATAAATCCATAAAAGAAGGAGTCAGCCATAAGTGCGGCCATGATGGCCATTCTGCCATACTTTACGGCCTGGCTAAAGAATATGCTACTCAAAGACCTGCGAAGGGAGATGCTATTTTGCTGTTTCAACCAGCTGAGGAGACTGGAGACGGCGCCAAGGGAATTCTGTCTGATAAAAAGTTTAAACAGCTGTCACCAGACTTTGCGGTTGCTCTTCATAATCTGCCGGGTTATGCCAAACACAAAATAGTCTATAGACAGGACGTCTTCACTGCCGCAGCCAATAGCATTATCATTAAATATTTTGGGAAGACCTCACATGCAGCAGAGCCAGAGCTGGGACTGAATCCTGCAATGGCCATGGCAGAGGTGACCAAAAAGTTTGAAGCCCTCTGTATCCCGGACACTGAGGACCATAACTTCCAGATCATTACACCTATATATTATAGGTTAGGGGAGAAGTCCTATGGTGTCTCGGCTGGATATGGAGAGACGCATTTTACATTGAGAGCCTGGCACAATGAGGTTATGCAATCTTTGGAGTCAAAATGTGAGTCTGTAGCCCGCGAAATAGGTAAACAATATGGGCTAAAAATAGAATTTGGATGGACGCAAAGTTTTTTTGCCAATGAAAACAATGATATGGTGGTTGAAGCTATTGTGAATTCTGCGGAGAACCTGCAGCTGGAAATGGAAGAAAGAATCACACCTTTTAAGTGGGGTGAGGATTTTGGATTGTTTACCAGGGAATATCCCGGAGCCATGTTTGGAGTAGGAGCCGGAACATTATCACCTGCACTGCACAATCCCGATTATGATTTCCCTGATGAGATCCTGGAAACGGGTATTCGGATGATGTCAGAAATCCAGAAACAACTGTCTGATCAGGCATCGTGATCCACCACTTAGGGATCATTTTTTAACTTTGCATTTCTTCTACCAATCAAATTCCATATATGCTGGCTTCTTCTACGATAGAACTTGACTATTCAGCTTTATTAAACAATCTTCAAATAATCCGAGGCATCCTGGGACCGGATATCAGGTTTTCATCAGTCGTCAAAGGCAATGCTTATGGCCATGGTATCAATGAATTCATCCCCATGGCTGAAATGGCCAACGTGGATCATTTTTCTGTTTTCAGTGCAAGTGAAGCCTATGCTGTGAAAGCAGCCGGCAATGATCCCCAGGTTCTCATCATGGGCTTTATAGATGATAGTGAGGTAGAATGGGCAGTAGAGCATGATGTGGAATTTTTCGTTTTTGAAAGTGGGCGAATCATGGCTGCAATCGAGGCTGCGAAGAAGCTGGGTAAGAAGGCACGCATACATATAGAATTTGAAACTGGACTCAATCGTACTGGATTCAGTCAGGATCAGCTAAAAAAGGTTGTTCCACTCATTCAGAAAAATCTGGATGTATTGGAAGTATGCGGAGACTGCACACATTATGCCGGGGCCGAAAGTATAGCCAACTATGTGAGGGTAAAAAGCCAGATCAAACGATTCAACAAGATGGATCAGTGGCTAAGGTCACAAGGTATCAACCCCATGATGAGACATACTGCCTGCTCGGCCGCTGCCATGAGTTACCCCAAGAGTAGGATGGACATGGTAAGAATCGGCATCCTGCAATATGGATTTTGGCCGAGCAGAGAAACAATCATTGACTATTTAAAGAATAAGACTGATCGTGTGGATCCACTGAAGCGAGTGATCAAATGGAAAAGCACTGTGATGGATGTAAAGGAGGTAACTACTGGAGAGTTTATCGGGTATGGTACAACCTTTATGGCATCTGAAAATATGAAGTTGGCAACCGTGCCAGTCGGATATTCCCATGGGTATTCCCGATCACTGAGTAATCAGGGGAGAGTGCTGATTGGGGGCAAAAGGCTGGCGGTGATTGGGATTGTCAACATGAACATACTAATGGTGGATATCAGTGAAGCACCGGAAGTGAAAAAAGGAGATGAAGTGATCCTAATTGGTGATCAGGGCGATCAATCCGTTTCGGTGGCGTCGTTTAGTGAGCTCAGTAATCTCCTGAATTATGAACTTTTAACTCGTTTACCGCATAATATACCTAGAAAGGTGGTCAACACCGAAGCATTTATTACCAAAAACTCAAAAAATGGCTTACATAACGCTGAAGAGAAAGTCACTACAGCATAACTATTCTTACCTGGAGAATTTCTTTAAGGAAAACGACATCAGTTGGGGTGTTGTCACGAAAATACTCTGTGGTAATAAGAAGTTTATCAACGAGGTGATCCAGCTGGGTATAAAAGAGGCACATGATTCCCGGATAAGCAATTTGAAGGTTGCCAAAGAAATTGATCCGAATGTGCAGACCGTTTATATCAAGCCACCAGCCAAGAAGGCTATACCTAAAGTGGTGAAATATGCAGATGTAAGTTTCAATACTGAGCTGTCTACCATTCGACTGATATCAGAGGAAGCCAAAAAGCAAGGCAAGGTCCATAAGATCATCATCATGATTGAGATGGGCGATCTGCGCGAAGGTGTGATGGGGGAACAGCTGCTTGACTTCTATGGCAAAGTGTTTGAGCTGCCTAACATTCAGGTAGTAGGCATTGGGACCAACCTCAATTGTTTACATGGAGTAATGCCATCCCAGGATAAATTGATTCAGCTTAGCTTATACGAGCAGTTGATCGAAGCCAAGTTTGATAAGAAGATTCCATGGGTTTCCGGCGGTACTTCTGTAGTAATTCCATTACTGATGAGTAGGCAGTTGCCAAAAGGGGTAAATCACTTCAGGGTGGGGGAGACACTTTACTTTGGCACAGACCTGGTAGCTGAAGCTCCGATCAAAAAGATGAAGCAGGATGTCTTTACCTTAAATGCTCAGATCATTGAGCTTATTAAAAAACCCAAAGTCCCGGTTGGCGAATTAGCAACGAATCCTTCAGGTGAAAAATATGAGATCGATGAGGATGATTATGGGAAAGAATCCTACCGTGCAATTCTTGATTTAGGTCTACTGGATATATCCACTGATTATATGATCCCCGTTGACGAAGAACTCCAGATTAGTGGGGCCAGTTCAGACATGTTGGTAATTGATTTGGGAAATTCGAAAAGGAACTTCAAAGTAGGCGATTGGATCAAATTTAAGCTGAAATATATGGGCGCTTTGAGTTTATTGAATTCCAGCTATATAGACAAGGTGGTAGAGTAGGGATGTGTATAAATTCTACTATTTAAAATCATTCTAAATAGTAACATTATATGGAGGTCTAAAACTACCTAATCACCTGATATTCAGCAGCTTTTATCAATTGAACACCTGGATTTATGAAAAATGCAAAAATGGGCCTCAAAACTGCCTTTGAAATACACACCCCCCGTGTTACATTTGTAACCGTTTGAATTTCGAACCATTTAAACGAATGTTTTCCAAACAAATACTCAATGTCTAAAGCCTCAGGATTTCGCCCTCAGATATTAAGCTTCATAATACTTTTTGTTGTCTCATTCGCTACTTATAGTCAGGAGATTCCGACTGACGAAGCGGTGATTTCATCAGGTGAAGCACTTTTCAAGGCCAATTGTACGCAATGTCACCAGGTACATAAAAAGGTAATCGGACCTGCACTTAAGGGTGTAACGGATAGATTGGAAACAGGTTACCTGCTCAATTGGATTAGAAACTCACAAAAAGTCATTCAAGGTGGAGATGAATACGCAGTAGCACTCTACGAAGAATATAACCAGGTAGCCATGCCTTCTTATCCGTTTTCGGATGATCAAATTCTAAGCTTGCTTGCTTATGTGAAGGCTGAATCTGCTAATGAGCCTGTTCAGGCAGCACAGCCTGGCGCAGCAGCAGGTGGAGAAGTAGCAGCAGCTGGTGGCGATTCTATTCCTTCAGGTTACCTCACCGCAATATTAGTTGTACTTGTAGTAGTACTTCTACTGATTCTGGTAGTGCTTGTGCTGATTGTATCAGTACTTCAGCGATACCTTAAAGAGAAAAAAGATCTTGTAGAAGAAGACAAAGAGATTCTGGATCAGAAATTCGACCTGCTCAAGCTTCTTAAGTCTGACGCAGTAGCCGGGGTAGTGATCTTCTTTTTCACAGCCATCCTGCTCAAGACATTGATCGATGGTGCGTTTACCATCGGTGTGCAGCAAGGTTACCAGCCCACACAACCTATCGCATTTTCACATGAGTTGCATGCTGGTCAGTATGAAATTGATTGTAACTACTGCCATACCGGAGTAAGAAAAGCCAAATCAGCGAATATTCCTTCTCCAAACATTTGTATGAACTGTCACTCAGCCATACAAAATGTAGGTGGTGAAGCTGGAGTATCTTCTGAGATCGCAAAAATTTATGCCGCAGTGGATTATGATCCTAATACCGGTCAATATGGCCCTGATAAGAAGCCTATTGAATGGGTAAGAATCCACAACCTCCCTGACCTTGCATATTTCAACCACTCACAGCACGTGGAAGTTGGTGGTTTGGAATGTCAAACATGTCATGGACCAATCGAGGAAATGGAAGTTGTTTACCAGTATGCGCCTTTGACCATGGGTTGGTGTATCAACTGTCACAGAGAGACAGAGGTGAATTCCAAAGGCAACGAATACTATTCTAAATTAATTGAATTACACGAGGAGCATAGTAAAGAACCGATGGTTGTAGAGGATATCGGAGGTCTTGAATGTGCTAAATGTCATTATTAAAAAACTGACTTGAATTTGATTCCAGGAAGAAATATGAAAGGAACAAAGAAATATTGGAAAGGACTTGAGCAACTCGCTGACAATGCGGAGTTTAAAAAGCATGCCGATAAGGAATTTCCAGAATATCTACCTATAGCAGGAGAAGATGGACCCAACAGGAGAGATTTTCTAAAAATGATGGGTTTTAGTGTTGCTGCGGTTTCATTAGCTGCATGCGAGACACCAGTGAAAAAGGCCATACCTTATGTATCAAAGCCTGCTTCAGTAGATCCATCTGTTCCTAACTACTATGCCTCTACGTATGTGAGTGGCAGCGATGCCCTGCCTGTAGTAGTGAAGACACGAGAAGGTAGACCCATCTACATAGATGGAAACAAGCTTTCTAAAATAAGTGGTAAAGGTACCAGTGCTCAGGCCCAGGCTTCAGTGCTTTCACTTTACGACAAAGAAAGACTGGAAGGACCGATGGAGAGTGGCTCATCTGTTTCATGGGATGAAATTGACTCGGCTATCAAAAAAGATCTGGCTGCTGCAGGCGGAAAAATTGCCATTGTCAGCAATTCTATTGCCAGCCCTTCTACATTAAGTGTTATTGAGAAATTTAAATCAGTTTTTCCTGCAGATCACATCATGTACGATACCATGTCGTTGAGTGGTCTCACGGAAGCTTACGAAAAAGCATTTGGCAAAAAGGTACTTCCTGTACATGAATTTGGCAAAGCAAAAACAATCGTAAGTTTTGGAGCTGATTTCCTGGGGACGTGGCCAAACCACACCTATAATAATAATGAGTTTGCCAAGACAAGAAGGCTGTCTGACACCAAAAAGGACATGTCCAGGCTCTATGCTTTCGAGTCAAATCTTTCCCTTACAGGAGCAAATGCAGACTACAGACAACCAATCAAAGCTTCAGAAACTGGAGCGTATGTTGCGAGTCTTTACAACGCCATTGCTTCCGAATTAGGTCAGCCGACCGTAGGAGGTGCCAAAGCTGATAGTGCTATTCTAAAGAAAGCTGCAGCAGACCTGTTGGCCTCTCAGGGAAAAGCCATTGTTGTCTGTGGCTCGAACGATGCTAAGATCCAATCAATCGTTGTTGCTATCAACAACCTTTTAGGTAGCTACGGATCTACTATCGATGTAAACAAAGCATTAAATACCAGAAAAGGTAGTGATAAGCAATTTGAAGCTTTTGTAAAAGCCTTGAATGGTGGTCAGGTAGCGGGTGTTATCTTCATCAACTGTAACCCTGTTTATGATCATCCACTTGGCGGTCAAATCGCTTCAGGGTTGAGTAAAGTGAAGCTGTCTGTATCTACTTCAGACAGACTCGATGAGACTGCTTCTTTGGTAAAATATCAGACTCCGGATCATCATTATCTGGAATCATGGAATGATTTTGAGATTGTCACCGGCAACTACAGCCTGTCACAACCTACTATCAAAAATATTTTCAATACCCGTCAGGTACAGGACTCACTCCTGACCTGGAGTGGAGAATCAAAGTCTTATTATGACATCATCCAGGAATACTGGACTGCAAATATCTATCCGCAGGCCTCTGGTTTCTCCAGCTTTATCAGCTTCTGGGACAAGAGTCTTCATGACGGATTCTTTGAGCCAGCTGCTACTGAGGGAGACTCACCTCAGGCTAATGTTGATTTAAGTGGTATTTCAGTATCAGGTAAATCTGATGGGATTGAATTAGTCATTTACGAAAAAAATAGCATTGGAAATGGTACTCAGGCAAACAATCCATGGTTGCAGGAGATGCCAGATCCTATTACCAAAGCTACCTGGGACAACTACCTGACTGTTTCTCCGAAACAAGCAGAAGAGTGGGGCATCAAGCTGGGTGATATGTCGACCCAAAAGGTGAACCTGACTGTTGGAGGTACGACAGTAGAAGTGCCGGTAATGCCACAACCTGGTCAGGCATACAACACTGTTGGTCTGGCACTGGGATATGGAAGAACCAAAGCTGGTAAAGTAGCTAACAATATTGGAGTTAATGCTTATCCTTTCATCGCAAGTAATGGAGGTAGCTTAGCTTATTCAATCACAAGTGGTGTATCTGTAGAGCCAACCGGAGCAAGCTACAGAATCGCTCAAACTCAAACCCATGATACTTATATGGGCAGAGAAACTGTGATCCAGGAAAGTATTCTTTCTGAATATAAGAAGGATCCTCAGGCTGGAAGGCATTTCCCGATGATTTCCAAAGCCAATGGAGAAAAGGTAAAACCTCATGCAGTTTCCCTATGGAAAGGCCATGAGTATCCTAATCACCACTGGGGACTGATGATTGACCTCAACTCTTGTACTGGATGTGGATCTTGTACAGTAGCTTGTCAGTCAGAAAATAATATTCCGGTTGTAGGTAAAACTGAAGTACTGAACCGACGCGAGATGCATTGGATCAGGATCGACAGGTACTACAGCTCAGACGCTGATGAAGGAAATTATGCGGCTATGGAAAAAGCTTCGGAAAATCCTGAAGTGACATTCCAGCCAATGATGTGTCAGCAGTGTAACAATGCTCCATGTGAGACTGTTTGTCCTGTTGCAGCTACTACACACAGTAGTGAAGGACTCAACCAGATGACTTACAACAGATGTATCGGAACCAGGTATTGTGCAAACAACTGCCCGTACAAAGTGAGAAGATTCAACTGGTTCAAATACCATGACAACGAGCAGTTTGCGGACAACACACCAATGAACAATGATCTTGGCAAGATGGTACTGAATCCTGATGTGACGGTAAGAGCAAGAGGGGTGATGGAGAAATGTACATTCTGTGTACAAAGAATTCAGTACGGTAAGCTTGAGGCTAAGAAAGAAGGAAGAAGACCTGTGGATAGCGATGCTGTTACTGCGTGTGCCAGTGCATGTCCTTCGGAAGCACTTGTATTTGGTGACATGAAGGATCCTTCAAGCGAGATCTCACAGAGATTGAAAATAAAGAATAGTGAGAAAATGGTAGAAGCCATGGAAGACAGGGCTTACCATGTGTTGGAAGAGTTGAGAGTGATGCCTAATGTTTGGTACCTGACCAAGATTAGGAATAAAGATGAAGTTAAAACTGTAAACGGAGAAGCATAAAGTAATGATAGCAGAATCATCTGTACGTGAACCTTTAGTAACCGGTCATAAAACCCTTCACGATGTCTCTAATGATATCGCGGGTAGGGTGGAGGATAAGCCATCCAAAACATGGTTGTTAGCTACAGCAGTCTCATTAGGTGCCCTTACAGTGGGTGCTTATGCTGTGTGGATGACAGTATGGAACGGTATCGGAATGTGGGGACTTAATAAGACCATTGGTTGGGCCTGGGATATCACCAACTTCGTATGGTGGGTTGGTATTGGTCACGCCGGAACACTTATTTCTGCCATTCTTTTGCTATTCAGACAGCGATGGAGAATGTCCATCAACAGGGCAGCTGAGGCGATGACAATTTTCGCTGTAATCTGTGCCCTGATGTTCCCGATCCTGCACATGGGTAGACCATGGCTGGGTATGTACTGGGCCATTCCGCTTCCGAACACATTCGGATCACTTTGGGTGAACTTTAACTCACCACTACTTTGGGATTTCTTCGCGATTAGTACATATTTCTCTGTTTCTCTTGTTTTCTGGTATATCGGGCTAATCCCTGACTTTGCTACCATCAGAGACCGGGCCACTAATAAGATTTCCAAAACCATCTATGGTGCGTTGAGTTTCGGATGGGACGGCGCAGCCAAAACATGGTCACGATATGAAACAGTAGCTTTGATCCTGGCGGGTCTTGCTACACCACTTGTACTTTCTGTACACACCATTGTATCTTTTGACTTTGCCACTTCGGTAATTCCTGGATGGCACACCACAATTTTCCCTCCATATTTCGTTGCAGGGGCGATTTTCTCAGGATTTGCGATGGTACTTACACTTCTCCTGATCACCAGGAAAGTGTATAGACTTGAAGATTATATTACGATTCAGCACATCGAGCTGATGAACATCATTATCATCATCACCGGATCAATAGTAGGTATTGCTTATATCACTGAGCTTTTCATTGCCTGGTATTCCGGAGTTGAAGCTGAGCAGTATGCCTTCTTAAACAGGGTTTCAGGTCCTTACTGGTGGGCGTATGCCTCTATGATGACCTGTAATGTGATTTCACCACAGCTGTTCTGGTTCAAAAAGATACGAACGAATCTTGCAGCAACATTTGTCTTATCAATTGTTGTGAATATCGGAATGTGGTTTGAGCGATTTGTCATCATTGTTACCTCGTTACACAGAGACTTTCTGCCTTCTAGTTGGGCAATGTTTTACCCTACGATCTACGATATGGGGATGTACCTTTTCAGTATCGGGTTTTTCTTCACAGCATTCTTGTTGTTTGCGAAGTTCTTCCCGGTAATCAATATTGCAGAGGTGAAGAGTATTATTAAAGCAACTGGCGAAAAAGTTAAAAGTAATGGCTGAAACTAGTAATTATTTAACTGGTGTGTTTGAGGACGAGGAAGTCCTTCTTGATGCGATCAAAAAAGTAAAGAATAGTGGAGTAAAAATCCATGAAGTCTATTCTCCGTTCCCTGTGCATGGTATTGATGATGCTTTAGGGTATAAAAGATCCAGGTTGACAATCGTAGCATTCCTTTTTGGTCTTACCGGTACCTCACTGGCCTTGATCATGCAAATTGGAATGATGGGGATTGACTGGCCTATGATCATTGGTGGAAAAGACTATATTCCGATTCCTTCTTTCATCCCTGTATCCTTCGAATTGACAGTATTACTTGCTGCATTCGGAATGGTGGGCACGTTCTTCGTAGTTGCCAACCTGAAGCCATGGGGTAAACCAAAAATATTTGATCTTAGGATCACTGACGACAAACACGTAATGGCAGTAGACCTGGGAAAAAATGATCTTGATGAAGGAAAAATATCCAAGATCTTAAAAGATAGTGGAGCATCTGAAGTAAATAAGAAAACGCTGTAAGGCATGCAAAAAGGAGTACAGATAATATTATTGGTTGTTGTAGCAGTGGTAGTGGCCAGTTGCACGGCTGGGGTAGATAATCCTGGTCTTGAATATGCACCACAAATGTATCATTCCACACCTTATGAGCCACTTTCTCAGGTGCAGGATGAATCTATGGGAACCTGGTTAGACTCAAACCCTGAGGATGGTCACGGTGAGTTTTATAACTCTAATCCGTACAACCCTTATGGAATGACCATGTTGGAACCTGTAGAAAACACAATCAAAAGAGGTTCATTGCCTAACCACATTGCAAAAGATGACTTTGAAACTGCTGCAATCGAACTGGTCAATCCACTGGATAGCACCAAAGAGGTTGTTGCACAGGGTAAAGCCTTATATGAAAGATTTTGTATTCATTGCCATGGATCCAAGGGTGCAGGAGATGGATTAGTTGGTCAGGTCTTCCTTGGGGTAACAGCATATAATTCTGCTACTGTTGTAGATAAGCCAGGAGGGCATATCTACCATGTTATTACACATGGAAAAGGCAGAATGGGTTCCCACGCTTCTCAGCTTAGCGAAGAAGAGCGATGGAAGATTGTAAGATATGTTCAGGTATTACAAAAACAATAATTGATCACAATCGATTAAAAGTTAGCATGACAGAGGAAAGATTTGAATTTAAAGCAACTACCAAGAGAAACCTACTCATTTTTATAGCAGTCGGAGTAGTCTTGGCAATCATTGGTATTGTGGCACTCAACATGGGAGGTGGTCATCATGAGGCTGGCGGACATGGAGATGAAGTAGCTGCAGCTCATCATGGTTTTCACTGGAGCAAACGAGTGTTTGCCGATATCTGGATCAATATTGTTTTCTTCACCGGGTTGTCATTGGTTGGCGTTCTTTTCTTCGCCATTCAATATGCAGCGCAGGCAGGATGGTCAGCCGGTATCAAGCGTATTCCGCTTTCATTTGGAGCATGGATCCCTTACGGATTTATCCTGATGATCGGTATGTTTTTCATAGCAGGGCATGAGCTCTTTCATTGGATGCATCACGATTTGTATGGTCCGGACGGAGATGAAATCATAAAAGGTAAAGGAGGCTATTTTTTCTGGCCATTAGAAAATGGATCTTTCCCATTGTTTTTCCTCATCAGAATGGTTGGGTTTTTTGCCATCTGGTATCTGCTCTTCAATAAATTGAAGACTTTGGCTTACCAGGAAGACCTTGATGGTGGTACAGAAAAGTGGTATCAAATGCGGAAGATTTCTGCATTCTTCATCGTATTCTTTGCTGTTTCTTCATCTATTTCAGCATGGGACTGGGTGATGTCTATTGATGCTCACTGGTTTAGTACCATGATGGGATGGTATGTATTTGCCAGCTGGTGGGTTGCAGGTTTAGCACTGACAACTTTCATTGTAGTACTTCTTAAGGATAAAGGTTACCTAAGCGTTGTGAATGCCAATCATTTACATGATCTGGGTAAATTCGTTTTCGCTTTCAGTATCTTCTGGACATATATCTGGTTTTCTCAGTTCTTCCTTATCTATTATGCGAATATTCCGGAGGAGACCATCTACTTTGTTGAGCGATGGAAAAGCAGTCACTATGCGCCTCTTTTCTTCCTGAATCTGGGAGTGAATTTCTTCTTTCCATTCCTGGTTTTGATGACCAGAGATTCAAAAAGACATTCANGAATTTTGAAAATAGTAGCACCGACAGTGGTAATCGGTCACTGGTTAGATATTACGCTAATGGTTTCACCAGGTACACTAGGTGAGAATTCCGGATTCGGCGTATTGGAATTAGGATTGTTGTTTGTATTTGCAGGCGCGTTCATCTTCGTTGTACTGAATCAGCTATCGAAAGCTCCTTTGTTTGCGAAGAATCATCCTATGTTGGAAGAGAGTTTACATCATCACGTATAAAAGCTTATTGAATAGAGATGTTGAATTTAATTATAGTTATCGCAGTAGTATTGGTCCTGGCTATCCTGGTCACGGTATTCAGGGTAATCACTTTGGTCAATGTTGCGAAAGGAGAGGGTAGTAAAAGTGTACCTCCAACAAACAGGATCAATGCCATATTGTTGATTTTGTTTTTAATTGCCGGACTTTTTGGGTTTTTCTATTTCTCATTTGGTGGTCTTCAGGATGATTTTGTGCTACCACTAGCTTCAGAACATGGTGCAGTAACGGATCGGTTGTTTTGGATCACCATGGGCATTACCTGTTTTGTATTTATTGTAACTCAGATATTCCTGTTCGGTTTTGCCTATAAGTATCAACATAAAGAAGGTAATAAAGCAGATTTTTATCCTCACAACAATAAGCTTGAGGTCATCTGGACTGCTATCCCTGCTGTTGTATTAGCGATATTAATTGTTTCAGGATGGAAAGCGTGGTCTGATATTACAGGTAAAGCTCCTGATAACGCAGAAGTAATCGAGGTGATGGGATACCAGTTTTCTTGGTCAGTAAGATATCCTGGAGCAGACAAAAATCTGGGTGATTCTGATTTCCAGAAAATGGATGTGACAAACACCATGGGAATTGATTTCACTGATCAGGCATCTTTCGATGATTTCATCCCTACTCAACTGGTATTGCCAAAAGGTCGACCTGTATTGTTAAAAATACGGGCTAAGGATGTGATTCACAGTGTATTCCAGCCACATTTCAGGATGCAGATGAATGCTGTGCCGGGAATGCCTACCAGGTTTTGGTTTGTACCGACCAAGACGACTGAGGAGATGCGTGAGGAGACAGGAAATCCGGATTTCAACTACGAACTTGTATGTAATAAGATCTGTGGATACGGGCATTTTGGGATGAAATATTCCATTCTGGTACTCGAAGCAGATGAATATGACCAATGGTACGCGGATCAGCAAGCCTGGCTTAAGTTGAACGATGATTACTTGTCAGAAGTACCTGACAATCTGAAAGAAGCTGCAAGAATTGCTGCTGGAATTGATAATGTAATAAGTGTAGATAAGGCTGATAAAGCCCTGGTAAGCAACTAAGATTTTAAAAGATTCTATTATGTCAGTAGCCGACATCCAAATTGAGAAAGATTTACATCATGATGGTCATGACGATCACCATGAGCAAAGCTTTATTTCAAAATATATATTCTCAACCGACCACAAGACCATTGCCAAGCAATTCCTGATTACAGGTATATTCTGGGCATTGATAGGTGGAGGTCTTTCAGTGATTTTCCGACTTCAGCTAGGATTCCCTGATATGGAGTTGTACTGGTTAAAGCCGCTTCTTGGTAAATGGATTACCGCTGAAGGTAAGATTGATTCTGAATTTTACTTGGCATTGGTAACCATGCATGGTACAATCATGGTCTTCTTCGTATTAACGGCAGGTCTGAGTGGTACTTTTGCCAACTTCCTGATTCCATTGCAGATCGGAGCAAGGGATATGGCATCCGGGTTTATGAACATGCTGTCTTACTGGTTCTTCTTTGTTTCAGGATTGATCATGTTCATCTCCTTCTTTTTAGAAACAGGACCTGCATCAGGTGGTTGGACGGTTTATCCGCCATTGAGTGCCTTACCACAGGCGATACAGGGTTCCGGGGCAGGAATGACCATGTGGCTGGTTTCTATGGTATTCTTTATTGCATCCACGTTGCTGGGAGGTATCAACTATATCACTACCATCATCAACATGAGGACAGAAGGTATGTCTTTTACGAGATTACCGCTTACTGTTTGGGCATTGTTCCTGACAGCTATCCTTGGACTTTTGTCATTCCCTGTATTGGTTGCTGCAGCTTTACTCCTTGTTTTCGATAGATCATTTGGTACAAGCTTCTATCTTTCTGACATCTATATCGGTGGCGAGGCGCTTCCTCATATGGGAGGTAGCCCAATCCTTTACCAGCATTTGTTCTGGTTCCTGGGTCACCCTGAAGTATACATTGTAATTCTTCCCGCTTTAGGGATCACATCAGAGATTATTTCAACGAATTCAAGGAAGCCTATCTTCGGTTATCGTGCGATGATCGGGTCTATGCTTGCCATTGGGTTCCTGTCATTTATTGTTTGGGCACACCACATGTTCGTTACAGGACTGAATCCTTTCTTAGGATCTATTTTCATGTTCCTGACATTGATCATTGCGGTACCTTCAGCTGTAAAGGCATTTAACTACATCACCACACTGTGGAGAGGTAATATTAAGTTTACAACGGCGATGTTGTTCTCGATAGGACTGGTTTCCTTCTTTATATCAGGAGGTCTCACTGGGATATTCCTGGGTAATTCGGCCCTTGATATCAACCTTCATGATACCTATTTTGTTGTGGCTCACTTCCACCTGGTAATGGGTAGTGCTGCATTCTTCGGCATGCTGGCAGGGGTATACCACTGGTTCCCTAAGATGTTTGGAAGGATGATGGATGAAAGACTGGGTAGTATTCACTTCTGGCTCACATTTGTCGGAGTATACCTTGTATTCTTCCCGCTTCACTACATCGGTATTGCAGGTTTCCCAAGAAGGTACTACTCATTTACAAGCTTTGATGCTTTCCAGACATTCACTGATCTGAATTCGTTTGTGAGTATTGCAGCTGCATTGACATTCTTTGCACAGTTTATCTTCCTGTTCAACTTCTTCTATTCAATTTTTGCCGGAAGAAAGGCATCCTTGAATCCATGGAAGTCCAACACGCTGGAGTGGACTACACCAAGATTGCCTGGTCATGGAAACTGGCCGGGAGCAATTCCTAAGGTATTCCGATGGGCTTACGTCTACAGTAAGCCTGGAGCTAAGGATGATTTTATTCCGCAAACTGTACCGCTTAGCGAGACACCGGAATCTAATCTTCCTAACGAAGTGGAAGAGGCCAAAGCAGAAGCTTCCAAGAAGTAGATCTGTAAATGGACAAAGTATCGGTATTCCGATCAATTAATCTCATTACCATAATAGCTGTGTACGTGTTGATCCTTGTTGGTGGATTGGTACGTAGTTTAGGTGCTGGTATGGGTTGTCCGGATTGGCCAAAGTGTTTTGGGCAATATACTCCTCCGTCATCAAGTAGCGAACTACCAGATAATTACCAGGAAATATTCACCCAAAAACGGTTAGAGAAAAGTCAAAGACTGGCAGGTGTACTTTCAGCTATTGGTTTGAAAAAAGCAGCTGATAAAATTCGAAATAACCCCGAGGTGGCAGAAGAGACAGAATACAGTTTTAGCAAGGCCTGGATCGAATATATCAACAGGTTGGTAGGAGTGCTAATAGGTTTCCTGATCATCTTAAATGCCTGGTGGTCCATTAAGCTTAGAAAGCAAAGTACGGCTATGGCTATTACTGGAATTATGGCTTTCATTCTTGTTGTATTTCAGGGTTGGGTAGGAAGCCTGGTTGTAGCCACAAACCTACTTCCCGGATTTATTACATTCCATATGGTTTTGGCGCTATTATTGGTCGCAATACTGCTCTATCAACAGGTTAAGGTCAGGTCGTTAAAGGGTCTCATTGCAGGTAAATGGTTGATAGGATTTCTTTTAGTTTCATTCTTCATTCAAATCATACTGGGTACAGGAGTAAGAGAACAAATTGATGTTTTTGTGCATCAGGGAATGATACGAACTCAATGGATCAGTCAACTGGGGACAGGCTTTTACATTCACCGGTCATTTTCAATATTGATTGTGTTGCTTACCGGATCACTGATTTGGATCAATAAGGATAACTGGTTAAAAAATCCAATGATGTTGTCTTTAGTAGGAGTCATCGGTCTGGAGATTATCGTGGGGATCGTATTGGCTTATCTCGATGTTCCTGCAGCCGCACAACCGGTTCATTTGCTACTTGGAAGTGTCGGATTCGGAATGATTTTTTACTTATTTTTGAGCACCTATTCAAGACATAGAATTATCTGATGCAATCTACTGTTTCACTAAACGCCGTACATGTTCTGAACCGACTTAAAATATATGTCGAGTTAGTGAAAGTGAGATTATCTTTTCTGGTTGCTTTCTCTGCTGCTTTCGGATATCTCCTTGGACATTCAGGAGCCATCAACTGGGTCTCATTCCTATCTCTGGCCATGGGTGGATTTCTTATTTCAGGCTCATCCATCACCCTCAATCAGATTATTGAGCAGGTTCATGATGCCAAAATGAAGCGCACGAAGAACAGGCCATTGCCAACGGGTAGAATAAGTAATAATGAAGCATTGTTTTATGCGCTATTGAATGCTTTTGCCGGGTTGAGTTTGCTGGCCTGGCAGACAAACATGCTGACATTGTCTTTGGCTGTGCTTTCCATGATATTATATTCATTTGTATATACTCCGTTGAAGCGCGTGGGACCAATTGCTGTATTTGTTGGCGCCATTCCGGGTGCATTGCCACCGCTGTTGGGGTGGGTAGCTGCTACGGGAGTTATATCTCACGAGGCGCTGATCATATTCGGGATCCAGTTTATCTGGCAGTTTCCTCACTTTTGGGCTATTGCGTGGATCGCAGATGAAGACTATAAAAAGGCGGGTTTCAAATTATTACCTGGTAAAGGGAAAAAAGATCTGAATACAGCCATCAATATAATGATCTATACGCTGTTCTTATTGCCCTTAGGTCTACTACCTACTTATTTTCAACTCACAGGGATTACCAGTGGGATCATTGCAACTATCTGTGGAACTTTATTTCTGGCCCAGACCTTCTCTTTGATGAAGGATAACTCCAGGCAGTCTGCTCTCAAGATCATGTTTGGATCTTTTATTTATCTACCAATCGTACAATTGGCTTATTTAATCGATAAGATATAATGGAAAGACACGCAGAAATACCACTAGGAACAGTAAGGGTTAGATCGGTTAACCCCAAGAAATTTGCCATGTGGCTGTTTATTATCACAGTCGCCATGTTATTTGCGGCACTTACCAGTGCCTATCTGGTCAAGCAATCGGAGGGCAACTGGCCTGAGATTGTTTTTCCATCTTTGTTTAATACGACTTCAGTACTAATTGTACTAAGTAGTATCTCACTTCATTTTGCCTATATCGCGGCCAAAAGAAATAATCTGCTTCAGATCAGGATTGGTCTGGCAGTTACTACGGTTCTGGCCATTTCTTTTCTTGTGGGGCAGTATTTGAGCTGGGGACAGCTGATTAGCCAGGATGTGTTTTTTGTTGGACACCCTGCAGGATCATTTATTTATGTTTTTACCGGATTGCATGCTGTCCACCTGATAGGGGGGATCATTTTCCTTGCAATCGTTTTATACAATGCATTTAATTACAAGGTACATTCAAAAAGTTTGAATCAATTGGAAATGTGCGTAACATACTGGCATTTTCTTGGTGGACTTTGGTTGTATTTATACTTATTTTTGGTTCTAAATAATTAGGTCACGTAAACTATGGCACACTCTACGGCAATTGAAAGTAATAACATCTGGAGTGGTGGAGTAGCTCCCATGAAGGCGAGCTATGGAAAACTCATGATGTGGTTCTTTCTTCTTTCAGATGCATTCACATTTTCTGCATTATTGATTACCTACGGATTGATTAGATACAGTCATCCGGCTTTTGAAGGTACTATCGATGAATTTGCTTTTTCTCAGGAATACTGGCCGATACCTGAAATGGTATTTGAAGGATTCCCATTTTTACATGGAATGCACCTGCCATTGGTTTTTGTTGGGTTGATGACCTTTATTCTGATCCTGAGTAGTGTGACCATGGTGCTTGCTGTAGAAGCTGGCCAAAGAATGGACCGAAAAGGTGTTGAGAAATGGATGCTTTGGACAATTCTTGGAGGTCTTACCTTTCTGGGCTGTCAGGCATGGGAGTGGACACACTTTATTATGGGTACCGACATTGCGAAAAATGCAGCAGGAAACACCAGTATTGGAGCTAGCCTTACCTGGAACCAATATGGTCCGCAGAACTTTGCAGCGCTGTTCTTTTTCATTACCGGATTCCACGGATTCCACGTTTTTACCGGAGTTGTGATCAACTTCATCATCTTTTATCAGGCAGTAGTTGGCAAGCTTGAAAGAACAGGCCACTATGAAATGGTTGAGAAAGTAGGTCTTTACTGGCACTTTGTAGACCTGGTATGGGTATTTGTATTTACATTTTTCTATTTGATTTAATAGCTAACAATATATCATGAGCGAAGAAGTTTCACACGTAGAAGTACAACCGGTAGATAAGTCTAAGATCAGGCTATTTATCAAGGTTACCTTAATCTTGTTTTTTGTTACAGCTATTGAGTTCGTCATTGCCTTTACAATGGGCGCTGGAGCGATCAAGACTTTCATATTCATTGCATTGACGATTGTAAAAGCATTTTACATTGTTGGTGAGTTTATGCACCTAAGTCATGAGCGCAAGTCACTGATCTGGTCAATTCTTTTGCCTACGATCTTTATCGTTTTCCTGATCTTTATTCTGATGTATCAGGGTGCAGCGATCTACGAGATATTGCATTAATTGTTGATTCACTCGTATATGGCTGAATGAAACGACGGGTCGGAGTAATTCTGTTCTTTGTTGTGGTATTCGGATTACCGGTAGGATGGTACCTGTTTCTCCAGATTTTTGGAGAGAATAAGTTCGATCTTCCGGTAATAAATAAGTATGAACAGCCTGGTTGTGACATTCAGGGCCCTGTTGTACTGTCAATAGCTGATTTCGTACAGAAAAATCCCAATCAATTCGAGCGGTTGCTAAAATCGCTTAATAATAATCCTGAAATAGGGTTTTATAGTATTGACTCCCTGTGTACCCAGGGTTATCCGCTGATCTTCATTGATAAAGATAAGATGGTTAGGGGGGTGTACCAGGCTATCCGCGAAGATGTGGATAGACTGCTCGCTGAGGTGGACATTTATTTAATGAATGAGCAAGATGCAAAAAGTAATACAAGCCAATAAAGGTTATCTACGCCTAATATATGTTGTATCAATCGTAGTACCTGCACTGGTAGCCGTACTGCTGTTTAGCCCGATGAAATTTGAGATGGCAGGATGGGTCAAGTCTTTACCCACACTGAATGCAATCTTAAATTCAACTACTTCAGTATTGCTGATTGCTGCATTATTTGCAATCAGAGCCAAAAAGGTTGAGCTTCACCGAAACCTGATGCTTTCATCCCTCATTCTGGGAGCCATGTTTCTAATCTCTTATGTGCTTTATCACAGCACAAGTGAATCAACAGTATTTGGCGATGTAGACCACAATGGTGTTTTAGATGAAGTGGAAGCTGCCTCCGTAGGTACGTCCAGGATGGTCTATTTAATCGTGCTTTTATCCCATATTGGCTTTTCAATAGTAGTAGTGCCATTCGTATTGATAGCATTTTATTATGCTTTGTCAGACCAGGTTTCAAAACACCGGAAAATCGTAAAATTCACTTACCCGATTTGGTTATATGTGTCGCTTACGGGTGTATTGGTTTACCTTCTGATAAGACCTTATTATTTTTGAACTACATTAAAATGAATCCTGTTATCAGACTATGATAATTAGATCACTGATCCTTTGCTGTCTTGCTATCCTTCCTATCCTAACCCAGGCACAATGTGCTATGTGCAGGACGCAGGTGGTAAACAATGTGAGTCATGGTGAAACATCACTTGCAGCAGGGTTGAATTTTGGAATAATGTATCTCTTCTTTGCTCCATATATTTTAGTTGGTCTGATTGCGTTCCTTTGGTTTCGAAATTCCAGAATTAATGAAAGAAAAAAATCCGCTGCAAGCCATTTTAACAGCTAAATGTCCTCAATGTAGAGAAGGGGATATGTATGAGCACTCCGCTTATGATCTGAAGCATCTGGGAAAGATGAATGAAGAATGTCCAAATTGTAAGCTTAGGTTTGAGCTGGAGCCTGGGTTCTATTATGGGGCGATGTACGTGAGTTATGCAGTTTCTGTGGCTATATTCATTTGTACGGTGCTTGTTCTGTACTGGTTAATGGGAGATCCCTCTTTGACTACCTATATTGTTTCGGTTACAGTGGTGTCTTTATTGCTTTATCCATTAAACCTTCGTTATTCGAGAGTCCTATTCTTACATGTATTTGGTGGTGTGAAATACAAATCTTCTAAATACAATGACTTATCTTCATAGCAGGTAAAAAACTGCAATGAAAATACTGACAAGGTTACTTGTTCTCTCCACTCTGATCACCCTGGCCCTTTTAGTGCTGAAATTACGGCCAGGGGCAGAGGATGCAGCTTACAGACAGATTCAAAAGAACTTTGAAAAACAGGTTGGGATACTTGAATTGGATTTAACTGACTTTCTGGAGCAGTTTGAGATCCTTACCAACCCGTTCAAAATACAATCCTCAAAAGAATTTTTAAAGCGTGTCTATGTAAATGGCTCCATGATTTATTGGAGCGACAATAAGTCTGTGCCTGCTTATAGCACCTTGAAAGAAAACGATACACTGTATTCAATCAAAAGTGAATCTGGTGTATATGTGGTGAGAAGGAAGGTGATCCCATCTAATACAGCATTAGTTGAGATCTTTTCGATTATTCCGCTGCAGATAACTCCTCCCATATCAAACGAGTATCTAAGACAGACTGACAATGCCTCTATATTTGGTGAAAATTCAATTTCATTTGCTGAGAGCGATCATGGTATCTCTTATAATGGAGAAACAATATTAAATTATAAAATCACGTCTCCAACAACTAATCTTGGAGATAAATGGTTTCCACCATCTTTCCTGCTCACGATTATTCTTATTCTGGCTTCTATTTATTTCTTTTTTGGCAAAGGACAGGCCAGTCATCAAAAGTTGATATTAGCCATTGTGCTAATTCTTATCTTTAGGTTTATTGTCTTCGTGATGATGGATTTATTTCGCCCACACTGGGAGATATTCAATCCTATATATTTTTCTGAGAGCCAAATTAATTATTCACTGGGAGATCTGCTTTTCAATGTCCTTTGTGTATTCCTCATTGTAGCTTGTTTTTTTAGGCTTTGCAAATGGATAAGGTTAGGGGTGTTACTTGGGAATCGAGAAAAGCTTAGCGATGGCTTATTTCTTACGGTACTACCTATACTCGTGTTATTTTCAGGGTTTGTGGTATATAGGATACCCTGGATCATTCTGGAGCACTCGCAGATTGAATTGGACATCAGCCAGTCGATCTCTTTTGACTACATGAGAGTGGTTGCCTCTCTGATTTTGGTGATTGTTGCACTTTCGTTTATGGTGGTATTCGCGCTCAGTCAGAAGGTCTTTCAATACATCAGGCAGCCGCTTTATTTCAAGATCCTTTGTTACTTCATTGCATCAGTAGTGTTTTACTGGCAAATTGGAGAAGTAGGTATTTCCATCATTATTGTCATCTCCATAGTTTGGATCATTGTGAATGGAACCTATCTTTCCTATCAGCTATTCAATCCCAGATATGAGACTTTTCTGCTTTTGGTGTTGTTGCTATCTACTTCGGCGGCGTTGTTCTCCCTGGGTATTTACAAGCATTATGAAAGGGATCGCCAAATTTCCAAGGAAAAGTACGCCAACAAGCTCCTGATTCCTAATGATATTCTGGGTGAGTATTATCTCAATCAGATTATGGAGGATATCGAAGAAGATACTTATATCCAATCTAGGCTACTCAATAGGTTGGTGGCTAAACAAAATATCAGGGAGAAAATTACCCGGCAATTTCTGTCTACCTATTTCAAGAAATATGATGTGGAAGTATACCTGTTTGGGGCCAGTGGTGAATCTTATGACTCACCAAACAGCTTGTCCTATTATGAATGGAGAAGAGCTTATCAAAGACCCGAAAACCTGACAGATTATTCACAACTATATCTTATTGAAGATGAAGCTGACAATATCAGGAATCAGTATCTGTGCTTTTTAAGTATTGAAGGATTCAACCAGCAAATTGGATATATCATTCTCCAGCTGACGTTGAAAAAAAATATTCCAACCAGTGTCTTCCCTGAATTGCTGGTAGAAAGTAAGTACTACCTGAGTACTGACCAGGAGGAGTTTGACTATGCTATATACAGGAAGAATAGTGTGCTCCCAATTTATAAGCAAGGTAGGTCGGGTTTTGAATCAAATCTTAGTTATCGAGACCTTCAAAACCCAGCATTGTTTGATAAAGGAATTGAAATCGGAGATATTCATTATTTCGGGTTCACTACTAATGATGAGCGTCTTATAGTGATAGCCAGTAAATCCTACGATTATATCTATATCTTCTCCAACTTTTCATTTCAGCTATTTATCCTTCTAGTATTATGTGGATTTATTTTTGTTGGTTTCAGGATTTATAAAAACAAGGCACGCCTGAATCTTTCTACCAAGATCCAGCTGTACCTCGGGATGGCATTTATATTCCCAATGCTGATTGTTTCTGTAGGGTTACTCAATACCTTAAATGCCACTTATCGTGAGGAAGTGGACCAGAATTTCCTCACCAAATCCTTTAATTTGGCTAGTAACCTGACAGATATCACCCAGGCCTTTGAAAACAATACCATCAATCGGGATGACTATACGAATGCGATAGCTGAAGCTGCTTCCCTGGTGCAAAGCGATATCAATATCTATGAAACGACAGGGCCCTTGTTGTCCTCCAGTCAGATAGAGATATTTAATTCTGGTATTCTAGGTAAGCATATCAAGCCGGAAGCACTCAACGCAATTGTGTTCAACAACGAGCAGAGTATTATTCTGAATGAGGAAATAGGGAAGCTGCAATTCAAGTCCTCATATACTGCGTTGCGAAGCGATAGGACCGGTAACTTACTGGGGATTCTTTCTATGCCTTATTTCGAGTCGGAAAGTCAATTGCAAAATCAACAGATCCAGATATTTACAAACCTTATCTCGGTATTTACCTTGATCTTTCTCATCTCATTATTCTCCGGAAACCTCATTGTCAACCAGCTGGTGAGTCCATTGAAGCAGATAGCTGACAGGATCAGGAGAACGTCATTGCAGGAGAAAAACCAGCCCATCCATTATGCTGTGAATGATGAAATTGGAAGTCTGGTAAACGAATACAACCAGATGCTTGTAAAACTGGAAGAAAGTAAGGTAGCATTGGCAGAGGTACAAAAAGAGTCTGCCTGGAAAGAGATAGCCCGGCAGGTAGCTCATGAGATCAAAAATCCACTTACACCCATGCGACTGAAGATCCAGCAAATGATGCGATCGCTGGATAAGGAAGATCGAAATTACAATGCCTGTGCATCCCTGATTGAGCAAATAGACTCGCTGAGTGATATTGCTGATTCATTTTCAGCATTTGCTAAAATGCCAGTGCCCAAGAATGAAAGATTTGCACTTGATGAGTTAACACAGCATACGGCAGAACTTTATCAGTCTGAAAATACCAGGCTTACTTTAAGTATTCAGGATCAACCTCTGGAGGTGTTTGCCGATCCCAAGATCTTTAGTGGGATCCTTAATAACATCATTCTCAATGGCATTCAGTCTGTCACCAAAGGCAAGCCTAAAATCGATATTTCTCTTATGAGGAAAGGGAACAAAGCACTGTTGAGTATCAGTGACAATGGAAGTGGAATACCTCCCGAAGTTCAGGATAAAGTATTTACTCCTTATTTTAGTACAAAGAGAACGGGAAGTGGTATTGGTTTAGCTGTTGCTAAAAAAGGAATTGAAAATGCAGGAGGAAATATCTGGTTTGAGACAAAAGAGGGAGCGGGGACTACCTTCAATATTTCCTTGCCTTTGGTGGATTAACACAATAATCTTCCTTTGTCTTGGATCCTCTGCCACTGCTCAAAATTTCCAATGTAAAAAGATTCCTGCTAGTGTTCTGGTCAGCCTGGATTCTGTTCCTGTTGACCAGTCATCTATTCACATTACTCCAAATTCCAAATTCCGCTTTTATCCCGAGAAAAATCAGATCCAGGTCTTTGAGAGTCTTTTGGACACTGTAGAGGTTTGCTATAGGAGTGTATCCGTGGAATTGTTGGATTCCCTTCACTACAGGAGTATCGATACATATGCTGAGGTATATAGTGATGATCCGCCACCAAAACAACTCAAAATTGAAGAGCAGGAGATATTTAAGTTTAGTGAAGTAGAGAGTTTTGGCGCCATCACGAGAGGCGTCTCTTTTGGCAATAGGCAAAACCTGTTTGTAAACTCTGCACTTAATCTTCAAATGGAAGGTAAGCTTAGTGATGATCTGAATATCAGTGCAGTGATAACAGATCAGAATATTCCATATCAGCCAGAGGGTAATACCCAACAGCTTAGGGATTTTGATAATGTTTTCATCAAACTATATAATGAAAATTTTGATATAACTGCCGGGGATATTGTGCTCCAGAATTCGGTTCCGGAATCTTATTTTTTGAAGTACTATAAGAATGTGCAGGGGCTGTCTGCTCAATACAGATATAAGCTTGGTTCTGACTGGACGGCAAAATCCAGTATCTCCGGATCAGCAGCCAAAGGCCAATTCGCTTCCACGCAAATTAGTCCAATTGAGAATGTGCAGGGCCCCTATAAATTACGAGGTCCAAACGGTGAACGATTTATCATTATCCTGGCAAATTCTGAGAAAGTATACATTGATGGTAAGCTGCTCGAGCGTGGATTTGACAGAGATTACGTCATTGACTATAATCTGGCAGAAGTAACCTTTAGCAGCAACGTGGTGATCACCAGGTTTACCAGAATCAGGATAGATTATGAGTATGCGGAGCAATTCTATAGCAGGTCAAATATTACAGTAAACCAGGAGTTTAAAAGAGATAATTTAAAGCTCTACTTAAATTATTATCGGGAAAGCGATAACCCTAATGGTACACTGGGGTTTACACTCAATAACGACGACTTTGAACAGCTGAGTAAAGCCACAAATGGACAAGGATTTATCTCAGGTATTGATTCTGTGGGATACCTTGATGGCCAGCTGTTGTATGCCAAACTGGATACTGTAGATTCCAGTGGGGATATACATACAATTTATGCTTATTCAACAGATCCTGATGAGGCCATTTGGAATGTGAGTTTCTCCGAAGTCGGACAGGGTAAAGGTGATTATATCCTTTCCACTAGGAATGCCAATGGCCGAGTTTACCGATGGATTTCACCACAGTCTGGGGTTAAGCAGGGGAGCTATGCTCCGGTTGTAAATGTGCCCACACCTAATAAAAAGGAAATGGTTGTTACGGGTACGGTAATTAATATTGGTGAGTATGAGCAGGTATTCCAGGAATTAGCGATTTCCAATCGCGATCGAAATCTTTATTCAGACCTGAATGATAATAATACCGGTTTTGCCTGGAAAGGTGGAGTGACAAGTAAACGTCCTGTTGAGTTTCTGGAAGATTACACCTTTACCGGTAAGTTGACTTTTGAATATGACCATAAGCACTTCAATGCGATCGATCGATTTAGGTCGATTGAATATGATAGAAACTGGAGCTATGATATTTTCTCAGATACAGTTAATCGAGCCGACCAGATTCTTGAAGCTGAAATAGCTGTTACCAGGGATTCTAAAAATACGGTTTCTTATCAGCTGACAAAGCGAGAGAGATCCGGGATAGTAGATGGATATCAACAGCAACTGTTGCTTTCTAAATCGCTTGGATTTTTCCAGGTAAGGTCAGAAAACTTCTTAATGAATAATCAGGTGAATGGGAGAGAAGCGCAATGGAAAAGGTCGAGCAATGACCTGAGTCTGAACCTGTGGAAGCTCAATCCCGGGTACAATTTCACCATGGATCATCATTCCTTTTCGGTAGGTGATAGCGCTATCAGCACTCTGATGCATTATCATGCCCATAACTTCTACATTCAGTCAGGTGATTCCAGTAAGGTAAGGCTTAGGATGGATTATGTGCGCAGATATGATCAGCTGCCACTTCAAGGTGAATTTGGGTCTTACACTGCTTCTGAAGAAGTCAGGGTTGGTTTGATGAGTCAGTTTTCCCCCAATCAGCGGTTTAGTGGTCAGCTCAACTACAGGTCGGTTTTGGATCATACAGTTGATGAAACGGATGAAAATATCATGGGTAGGTTTGAGTGGGTTTCATCATACTTGAAAAATAATGTAAAGCAACAGGTGACATTTTCCACAGCAAACACCCGTGAATTAAAGCGGGATTTCATATTTGTGTTGGTGCCTACAGGAGAGGGTAC
>JAHCMM010000024.1 GCA_019192515.1 Cyclobacteriaceae bacterium SS2 | reverse complement strand
GTGATCATCAGTCGTGTCATATCGTTATTTCTTTTTGTTGAGATAAGTTTTCAGGTCCGACTCCCAGGAGTCAACCAGTTCTTTTTTGTATCGATCTTCAAAGTCCTCGGGAGGGATCAGTGATTCGGGAGGGAGGTTTTTGCCGGGTTCATAAACGAGCTTTCCTTTCTTATCCTTCCTGATTGTAAGCTCATCATAGATTTCTCCGGTTATTGTTTTCGATACATAGTGAAGCTCTGTTGGAGATACTTCTATCTCCTGAAAGAGCTGAAGCGATGTGCCAGCTCGTTCTATCCAGTCACCAAACTGGATGGCATTCTGCCATGGACCGGATACCGAAACCACGTACACAGGGAATTTGTCGTCCATCCGGCCTCTGGCATACAGGTGTTCGTGCCCGGTGAGTACGATGGGTACCTCGTACTTTTCATAGAGTTCCTTGAAGTCAGGAAAGCGTATGCCAGGGGTTCTGTTTCTGGCAGAGGCATCCATGGCATAATGATGCGTGATGAAGACCCAGTCGCCTTTAAATTCCTTAAGGCGCTCCTCTGTCCATTTTAAGATTACTTCCCGATCCTCCGGGTATTTGTATCGGCACAGGTTCAGCGAGATCACCCGGATGTTGTTGTAGTCCACATAGAAAGTCTCTTCCTTGTGGCCTTCCGGTCCATTCTGTGGGAACCTGAAATTGAGCCCCCAATGTTCTGACAAGTTTTCTCCACTCCTGGCAATCAGGTGTTCATGATTGCCGGGGGTACCTATGATCGGGTAATTCTGATAGATCCATTCACCAGTCTGAAAAAACTCATTCCAGTTTTCTTTATTGAGTCCACCCCGGTGCACCATGTCGCCTCCAAAGAGCATGAATTTGGCCTCCGGACTTTGAATAATGGACTGACGAATAGCCCGGCTGCCCTTGGAGAGGATGAACCTTTGCACATCGCCATGATATAGGAATGTGAAAGGTTCATTGGTACCAGTAGCCGTACGAAACTCCGCCCACTCTGACCAGAAATTGCCATTTCCTACCCGATAGGAGTACAAGGTGTTAGGTTTCAGTCCCGTAATATTGGCACTGTGATAGTTCCAGACAGCATCATCACCCCCTTCAAAATTCTCACTTTCAGCTTCAATGCGCTTCACGTCTTTTTCGAAGAACGGAGAAGCTGTGGCTTCCGTGTATTCTACAAAACTCACCTTCTGCAGCTCATTGGTCCGCCAATTGACGGACTGACTTGTAGAGGGTTCGGTTTCCCATGAGATGTTGACATGGTGGGGGTATTGATATTTTGAGATATCCTGGGCACTGACTGCAGCGCCCATTAATATCCCCATGATTGCTGTTAGGAATCGTATCTTCATTCTGCTTATTTGCTCAGGTCTTTGTAATAAAGGTCTTTAGCTTCGATCATCATGCCCGGGTTGTGACACTGTAGTGAAAAGTAGCCTTTGGTATATTCATCATCGGTGTATTCCATGACCAGCTCATCATTGACCCATATTTTGATCTCACTCCCCACAGCACGCACACGCATGGTAAACCATTCATCATCTTTTGTGATGAGTTTTGTGGCTTTACCTGTTGGCTTGCCGGGTTTCCAAAGCCATCCGGTGTGTGCTTCCTGGTTGTGGCAGATCTGGGCTTCATATCCACGTGGGTAGCCATCGGGATTGTCAGCAGGAGGGTTGCTCCTGAAATACATGCCACTGTTTCCGCCACCACCCTGGTCACTCAACCGAAAAGTACCTTTCACTTCCAGGTCTGTCAGCTCCGGTGACGCATAGATGTGTCCGTTGGCACCTTGCCCGATCATCACACCATCCTCTACCTTCCACTCTGCCTTCCCACGGACCGTCCATCCTTTCAGGTTTTTACCGTTAAAAAGTGATTTCCATTTGTCCTTTTCTGCATAGGTCAACATCGGAAGGGTGACCATTAGCAACATAATCAAGAGTTTGTTTTTCATCTGTTTTGGGTTATTTAGTTGTGTTTAGTATTCAATCAAATTGTGATACCTGGCCAGGTAGTAGGGCAGCAGGTAAAAAGTACCTTCATTTTCAGAATGACCACCATGCACCTCGGTGTATTTGATGGCAAAGGCATCCCTGTCCAGCCTAACATGTCCGCGCTCATCTACCGGCAGTGCATACTGATCCGTGGCTCGCCAGCCCATGCCTTCATCCTGACCGGGGGTAGGGTCCTGTTGCACATCCAGCCTGTGAGTATTGTCCATGGGGTAACCAATCAGGTCCATGGGGGTTCGCTGTAGCGTCTCCACCATGTATTGGGGATCCAGGCTGCTCTTTTCGAACTTCTTCAATGCGGCACCAGCAAAAAGCGGATTTTCGGGAAAAAGATCTTTTCGGTCAAAATACCCGTTTTTGATTCTATCAGAGAAGCTGTTGGCCAGTGCCCCATACATGCCGTCCCAAAAAGCATTTTTCTGTTTGCTGATATGTAACCAGGCATTTTCCAATGCATTGCGATACATGATGAGCAGTTCCGGGTTCTTTTCATGGTTCATCAACCCATACAAACTCATCAGGCCGATGTTGTTGTCCCACGGTACAGCGTTTTCCGGGGGGTAAAATTCTTTTGCATGCATAGAATTGATGTGATAATCATGCTCGTCGCGAAGCATTTGGGCCACCTCATCATATTTGGCATCGCCAGTCATGTGTGAGGCCACATTGAGAAAAGAAAGCATCACCAAAGAATTCAGCCCTCTTTGTTCCCAACCCCACACTGAGTTGAAGTATTCGGGATTGAAGTTGGCCCAGCGGGTGGGTTTCCCATCATGGTCTACCAGTTTGAAGCCATGCCGGATCAGGTGATCAGTGATGTCTGCCACCACCTGGCGAGCATCGGCTTTCTCCTGCTCGGTCTCTGCCACGAGGTCATAGAATATGGCATAGAAGAAATAATGTCCGGATAGCTCATCGGAACTCGTATCACATTTCCATCGGTACTTGCCATCCTTGCTCAACGGGAAGCGTGGGTGGATGTCTTTCCAGAAGGGATCTCTTTTTTGTTTGGCCAGGTTGTATTCCGGGCTATACTGCTCGTTTACCGGATCTCTCCAGTCCACAGGGATGATGACCCGGGCAGGAAAGCCTGACTCGTGGGTAATATCGACCAGCCACTTGCAGGCATAAAAGCTTCTCACAGCCAGCTCCCTGGCTTTGGGGTCTCCGGTAGCAGCATACTTAAAGGCCATCGCTGCCCCGTACCAGGAAGTGTACAATCCATCATTGTCGGAAATGTCAGTCCGGGAAGAACTTACGTCAAATTCCACCGGGAGATCACTTTGACAGACGAAGCCCATTCGGTTGTGGCGTTCCTCTACCTGGCTGATAAAGTGATCGGCTTTTTGTTCGTAGGTCATCTCCTGTGAAGAGATCTGACTCACACCATTAACAGTAGCGATCCAGGCTGTTCCTTTTTCATCAATAGCGATGTCATTGACAAGGTCATTGGGCAACCATCGTCGGGTAGCCCGGTAGTAGAAATAATCGTCTTCAACCCTGATAGCGCCTTTTTGAGTTCCGAACCAGACTTCGCCATTGGGCCCTGCTGCGGCGCAGGTGAAGTTGTTGTAGGGCAGTCCTTCATTGCCGGTGAAAAGCTTCCATGCCGAACCGTCAAAGCGGGCAAGCCCTTCTTTCATGCCCACCCAAAGACGACCCCTGGTATCCACAACCAGTGTACTGACGTCGCGCGGACTCCAGCTATAGTTTTCATCAGCGGGGTACAAGGCCTCAAACTTCTTTCCTTTACTGTCCGTCTTGTAGAGGCCATTTTCACATCCTAAATAGAAGGCTCCCTTATATTCGGTCTGGGTGATTAATGCTCCACCAGAGGACGGAGGTGTGAAGGTTTTGCCTTTTGGGATCTCCAGACTTCCTGAATAGCTTTCCCAGCTACTGCCATTGTACTGCATCAGCTTTCCCGAAAGAGAAATAACAGGCTTCCCATCCACAATAGTGATGTCGCTGACTGATCCGTCAGGAATGGCCTGCTTGCTGGTGTGTACTAGCGCTACATCCTGTTGGAAGGTAAGCTCACCATCTTTTTGTGCAGTGGGAGCAGCCAAAAAGCAGAGGTAACAGATCGTCAGAACAAAGAGTTTTTTTAGCATTGGTTTTATCATTAAATAGTGACTGATGAAGAGGTGCCATCTCCGGGTTGCTGGTTGCTGTCTATGGATTTGAGTAACGCCATGTCGGCTTTAAGTCTTTGGCTGAAGAGTGCCATATCACTGCTGTGTACCACGATATTCACACCCTCTTTGATCCAGTATAATTGTCGCTCCGGCTCAATAGAGAAGTGAATGCCTACTCCAAGGGTATGTTTCCGGGCTTTTTCAATGATCAGCTTGACCACCTTGATGAAGTCCGGGTGATCGTACTGCTCCGGGATCCCCATGTTGATGGAAAGGTCGTGTGGCCCAATGAAAACGGCATCCACACCGGGTATGGTGAGCAGCGTATCCAGTTTTTCCACTGCAGGGATGCTTTCGATGTTTACAATACAGAGCAATCCTTCATTATACTGGTCAAAATATTTTTGGAGCTTTTCATCCGGCTGTTTCTTTTCTGATAAGAATTCCTCCAGCTTCTCACCTTTTAGTGGACGATATTTGGTAGCTCCCACGAGGTCTTTGATGTCTTTTTCCTGCTCCAGGTATGGTGCGATCACACCAATGGCCCCGGCATCGATAGCCATGCTGGCCAGAAAGGGGTCAGGTTTGGGTATTCGGACAATGGGGGTAAGGCCCAGCGCCTGGTAAGTATTACACATCTGCGAGAGTTCAGACCGGTCCAGCGTGATGTGCTCGGTATCGAGGAAAACGAAATCAAGGTTTGCTTCAGCAACCAGCTTAGGCCATCGCGGGGGATTGGCTGTAATGCAGGTACCGTACACCGTTTTTTGTTGTTTCAGTTTTTGCTTCAGTGCTCCTTTCGTCAGACTCATGGGTGATCAGGGGATGTTATCCGAATAATGTAATCAATATATATACCTGTATTGAGGCCTTTCATACTAATATAATTTTGATAATTTGGTGCCCACATTGGAAAAGCTATGATTTTGAGGGAGTTGGCAAGATAAATTTTGGCTATGATATTCAAAATAGCTGGTAGTCTGTTTCCTCAAAAAGATAGTATCCTAGTAATAGACGTCATTTTAACACAAAATTCTTAACCCATTTGTTAATGAAAAATTTACCTGAAGGGCTATGGCCGGTAATGCTTACCTCATTCAATCCTGACAACACTTTGGATCTTGATGGGGTCAAAAAGATCACAGATATGTATCTGGATTCCGGTGCCAACGGGATGTTTGCCAATTGTCTTTCGAGCGAGATGTTTCAGCTGACCAATGCTGAGCGGCTGCAACTGACAAAAACCGTAGTGGATCATTGTAAAGATAAGGTGCCTGTAGTAGCTACGGGTTCGTTTTACAGAGAAAGCGACAAAAACGTAGAATTCATTAAGCAGATCTATGATCTTGGTGCAGACGCTGTGATCCTTATCTCAAGCGTACTTGCCGAACCAGGGGAGAGTGATGATTTTTTAAAGAAACAACTGGAAGAGATCATGGACGCGACCGGAGACATCCCTCTGGGTTTGTATGAATGCCCTGTGCCCTATAAGCGGGTGATCAGCCCGGATATGATGACCTGGTTGGGAAGTACGGGTAGGTTTTGGTATCATAAGGATACTACTTGCAATGCACCACTGATCGAACAGAAAGTGGCCAATGTGAAAGGCACCAGTTTCCATCTGTATAATGCAGATACGGTCACAGCACTTGATTCCTTAAGAGCAGGTGCAAAGGGTATTTCTCCGATATCAGGGAACTTCTATCCGGAGCTTTATGGGCATTACATGAAATTGTACAGAGAAGGGAAAAATGAAGAACTTGAATCTTTGCATACCAATCTGGCCGTGATGGATAAGATCACTCATGATTTCTATCCCTGGTCTGCCAAACTCTTTCTGGAAAAGCGAGGATTTGATCTGTGTACTAATACCCGTATCCCTATGAGTAAAATGAGTGTTCAGGAGCAAAATCGCCACAATGATTTGCTTCGAATGTTTCAGAAGGTAATGAAAGACTTCGGAGTAAAATCAGTTATCTAAATACTCAATTCAAATAACCAACATTAACCCCAAAATACCTTTTAAGTGAAAGTTCTAGATCTGATTGTATTCTTTGCCTACATGGTAGGTGTTACCGCTTTCGGTAGCTCGTTTTATCGTAAAAACAAGTCGTCTTCGGCATTTACCCTGGGAAACAGTGCGATACCCGGCTGGGTGGTCACGATGTCTATCTTCGCCACTTTTGTGAGTAGCATCAGCTTCCTGGCTTTGCCCGGCAATGCCTACCTGACGAATTGGAATGCATTCGTTTTTAGTCTTTCCATCCCTTTTGCTTCTATCCTGGCAGTAAAGGTGTTTGTGCCCCTTTACCGAAAAGCCAACAGCCCATCTGCTTATTCTTACCTGGAGACTCGTTTCGGTCCGTGGGCACGTATCTATGCTTCGGCGTGTTACTTGCTCACTCAGATCATGCGTATGGGTACCATCCTATATTTGCTGGCGCTACCCGTCAATGCTATGTTTGGTTGGAACATCGTGATCATTATTGTGGTGACCGGGCTTGCGGTGATGGTTTATTCCTTGCTGGGAGGAATCCAGGCAGTGGTCTGGACGGATGCGATACAGGGGATCATCATGATCCTGGGTGCTTTGTTTTGCCTGGTATACATCATGTTCTCTATGCCTGAGGGCCCTGGTCAGGTATTCGAGATAGCCAGTGCCAACGATAAGTTTAGCCTGGGTAGTCTGAGCCTGAGTCTCAAGGAATCGACGATCTGGGTGGTGCTGATCTATGGGATCTTCATCAACCTGCAGAACTATGGGATCGATCAAAACTACGTGCAGCGCTACATGGCTTCCAAATCCGAAGCGGAAGCCAAGAAATCTGCCTTCTTTGGAGGGATGCTGTATATCCCGGTTTCGATGATCTTTTTCATGATCGGGACAGCGCTTTATTCCTACTATTCTGCTCAGCCGGGCTTGCTGCCCGATGACCTGCAGGCTGCCGAGATGAGTGACCGGGTGTTTCCGTTCTTTATTGTCAATAACCTGCCAGCCGGGTTTACTGGTTTGCTGATAGCCTCGATTTTTGCCGCCGGTATGAGTACGGTATCTACCAGTATCAACAGCGGGTCTACGGTGATCCTCACTGATTATTATAAACGATATGCAAAGAAAGAAGTAACCGATAAAGACGCTATGCGAGTGCTTTATATCTCTTCTTTGGCTTTTAGTATCATCGGGATCATTATCGGTGTAGCCATGATCAATGTGCAGAGTGCCCTGGATGCCTGGTGGAAACTAGCCTCTGTATTCAGTGGCGGTATGCTTGGATTGTTCCTGTTGGGTGCTTTTATGAAAGTGGTGAACATCAAAGGTACTATCGTAGGGGTGATTCTCGGACTGATCGCGATCCTCTACCTGAGTCTTTCGCCGATGGTATTTACAGAAGAGCCGTTATTGAGCTTTGCCAGCCCGTTCCATACGTATTTCACCATTGTGATCGGTACGTTGATCATCTTCTTTACAGGCTTTTTAGCTACGATCTGGAAGAAGAAGGCGTGAGGTTTTAAGACATTTCGCTAGATTGTGCGAGATGTCTGAGAAGCTTGTTGATATACTGGAATTCCTCAAAAATGCTGAGAAGTTAAAGGACACTCTCCGATCCGGTTATACGTCTTCTGGTAAGCAGGAAAGTGTGGCCGAGCACACCTGGCGGCTGTGTCTGATGGCGATGCTCTTTCATGGGCAGTATTATTCTCACCTTGATTTAGCGAAGCTGCTGAAGATGTGCCTCATTCACGACCTGGGTGAAGCACTGAATGGAGATATTCCGGCACCAGAGCAAGAGGGAAAACCTTCGAAGACTATGGATGAACGTGCCGACCTGATGACCGTGATAAGTCCATTACCCAATAGTTTACAAAAAGAGATCATGGGCCTATGGGAAGACTACGAATCAGCGACTTCCGAAGAAGCCAGGCTCGCCAAAGCACTCGATAAGCTGGAGACCCTGATCCAGCACAACCAGGGCGAGAACCCACATGGATTCGACTATGCCTTCAACCTGGAGTATGGCAAGCAGTATACCGGTTTCGATGAGATAATGGCTAGATTGAGAAAGCTCATCGATGAGGAGACGAGAGGGAAGGTGTAGGGGTTGAGAGATGAATGGAACGAACCATCAAATTTAAAAAATGTACTTTCAGATGGCCGAATAGATTATCTAACGTAGCTGGTCTTTAGAGATATAAGGTGAAATTTTCAATAAACACGTTCTAACTACCGTCGAGGCAGGGCTAAAATGTTGATCAATAAAACTATTCTAAAAGGTATGAAATCCAGATATCTGCTTTAGTCGGGTAATTAAATCAATTGATTAAATTGAATATTAATTTACCTAACCAAAAGACAAAATGAACGAATTTAAGAAGTTTATCAGTAAAGGAAATGTACTGGATATGGCTGTAGGATTGATTATGGCCACATATTTTGGTGCAATTGTAAAATCCATGGTGAATGACATACTGATGCCCCCCATCGGGATGATCCTGGGTGGAGTAGATTTTTCACAGCTGAAAGTAGTGATACAACCAGCTATAGCGGAATCTGTTGCCGGGGCTGCAGATGGGACTGCTGAGGTGGCTATTTACTACGGGTTGTTTATCAACAGTATCATTACCTTTCTTATTGTGGCTTTTGCCATTTTTATGGTGGTGAAGGGTTACAATAATATGAAGGACAGGCTGGAGAAGAAGGAAGCAGAAGCCCCGGCTGCACCACCAGCACCGTCGAAAGAGGAGGTATTGCTTACAGAGATCAGGGATCTATTGAAGAAATAAAAACAGAACGAAAGCGGTGATAAGCCGCTTTCTTTTTTTAGGTCTATTTCCATTAGTTATTTGATTTTCAATGATTGAGTCTAAATCATGACTCATTCGAAAACGAAATCATCCCATTATTTTGTTGATCAGTATTGAGCCTATTAATAGACGGATCGTAGTATTGGCTTTTTGAGCTACGATCTGGAAAAGAAAAGCATAATGTGCTGGAACATCGTTATTTATGAATATTGTATAAATTGGCCGACAGATGTTTGGTGTTTACCGTACCATTTTAGCCTTGCTTGTCCTGGTTGGCCATTTGCATGGGCCATATCAATTGGGCACGTATGCGGTGTTTGGCTTTTATGTATTGAGTGGGTATTTGATGACTCACATTATGCATACCCGATATGGGTATCATCTGTCAGGACAGAAAAAGTTTCTGATCAACAGAATACTAAGAATTCACCCACCTTATTATGCAGCAATTTTACTTTCAGTAATCATGTTGATGATCTTTGGTACGTCCGTGACTGACCTTGTAAGCAACATCTACTTGCCATCGGACACCAAAGAATGGCTACAGAATCTTTTTATTATTTTTCCTCATGAGACAAACCCCAGACTCTCTCCTCCTGCTTGGGCTTTGACCATTGAGTTGTTTTATTATTTAATGATATGTCTTGGTATTTCCCAATCACTAAGTAGGACCTGGATTTGGTTTATAGGAAGTGTTTTGTACACCGTATACATCTATTTTACCGCAGATTACTGGGGTGACAGATATTTTAGCATAGCAGCCTGTAGTTTACCCTTTTCCATAGGTAGTATTGTCTTTTACTATAAAAGCCAGGTTTTTAATAGACTTAGGAGCCTCCGTTTGGATAAACCCCTACCTTGGTTCTTCTTAATGGTCTTGAATTTTCTAATTGCTCAAAGACTAAGTCTTTATTTTGGAATTGGTTTTTATACTAACCTACTGATTCTCACATGTGGCATGGTCTCATTAGTTCATTTAGATTCCAGATATCTTTCAAAATGGTTGGATGATAAAATTGGTCAGTTTAGCTATCCTATTTACCTGGTTCATTGGCAATGTGGGGCTATGGTGTATGCAATTTCTGAGGGGCATTTAGCGCCTGAATTCTTAAATGCGAAGGGTATTTCTTTTCTTATGATAAGTCTATTGTTAACGGTTGGCATTAGCTTCCTCATGATTCAATTGATTGATAAACCCATTCAACAATTGAGAGATAAAATTAAAAGTAGGTTGATAAAAGCCCCGGTATTGAATCAAAGAAGATCAGATCAAATCTGATGATCGGATAACGATTACTTCAGGTTTGTGAAAAAACAATTTTAATTTGGTGAGAGAATAAGCGTAATGGATCAGGAAACTTTTTGTCCTAAAAACCGGAAGGATTGGAGAAAGTGGCTAGAGAAAAATCATCAATCTCGCCAATCCATCTGGCTTGTTTGTAGAAAGGTCTCTTTTGGGACACCCAATATCACGTGGGATGAAGCTGTGGATGAGGCGTTGTGTTTTGGATGGATCGACAGCACCAAGAAGTCTTTGGATGAAGTATATTTTATCCAGTACTACAGCCGGCGAAAGCCTAAAAGCACCTGGTCCAGGATCAATAAAGAAAAGGTAGAGCGCCTGATAGCTGAGGGCCTGATGACTCCACAAGGTCTTAAGTGTATCGAGGTTGCTAAGGAAAATGGATCATGGTCGATGTTGGATAGTGTAGATGATTTGATTGTTCCTGAGGATC
>JAHCMM010000230.1 GCA_019192515.1 Cyclobacteriaceae bacterium SS2 | reverse complement strand
AAACTCAAAATCCTTTTCCTTAAGTAAATGCTCTATGTTGGAAATGTCACCTGTTAGCAGGTTATCCATGGCTATTACATGGTAACCTTCCTTCATAAATCGATCACAAAGATGAGAACCAAGAAATCCTGCTCCACCCGTGATTAATACTTTCTTCTTTGTCATTGAGTAATGGCTTTTCTTCCAATGCTATGGTATACAAATCCAAGCTCCTGCATCTGACTAGGATCATATAAATTTCTACCATCAAATACTACTTTGTTCTTCAGGCTCTCGGCCATTTTATCAAATTCCGGAGTTCTGAAAACCGGCCACTCCGTCATAATCATCAGTGCATCTGCATCCTTCAAAGCATCATACTCATCTTCTGCAAATTGAATTTTGTCACCAAAGATTTCCTTTACGTTCTCCATGGCTTCGGGATCATATGCTTTGACCTTAGCACCTAGACTAAGAAGGGTGGTAATATTTTCTAATGCGGGTGCCTCCCTGATATCGTCTGTATATGGTTTAAATGCAAGTCCCCATATGGCAATTGTTTTACCTGAAATGTCTCCCCCAAAAAATTTCTTTACAGGATCAATCAATTTCTTCTTTTGATTGTGGTTGATGTCCATTACAGAATTGAGGATTTTGAAATCGTAATTGACCTCACTCGCTGACTTAGCTAAAGCCTGAACATCTTTGGGGAAGCAACTGCCACCGTATCCGATACCTGCAAATAAAAATCTCTTACCAATTCTTGAGTCAGTTCCAACTCCTTTTCTCACCATATCCACATCTGCACCCAGCAACTCACACATATTGGCAATCTCATTCATAAAGGTGATTTTGGTAGCCAAAAATGAGTTAGCAGCATACTTTGTCAATTCTGCTGATCGGATATCCATGAAAATAACAGGGTTCCCTTGTCTCACAAATGGAGCGTAAAGTTGGTCCATTACTTTCTTCGCCTTTTCTGACTCTGCCCCAACCACTACTCTATCAGGCTTCATAAAATCATCAACGGCTACTCCTTCACGCAAAAATTCGGGATTTGAAACCACATCGAAATCCACTTTGGCATTTTCGGCGATCTTGGCATGAACTTTTTCTGCAGTTCCTACAGGGACGGTACTCTTATCAACCACCACAGTGTATTCTTCAAGAATAGGCCCCAGGTCTTCGGCAACTTTAAGAACATACTTCAGGTCAGCTGACCCATCTTCACCCGGAGGCGTTGGTAATGCAAGGAAAATAATTTTGGCTCCCTTGATCCCTTCTTTTAGGTCGGTGGTAAATTCCAATCGGCCTTGTCTGATATTTCTTTCAAACAACACATCTAAGCCCGGCTCATAGATGGTCATTTGCTTGTTTTTCAATTTGGCAACTTTCTTTTCGTCAATATCTACGCATGTCACATGGTTTCCAGTCTCTGCAAAACATGTTCCTGTTACGAGTCCAACGTATCCTGTACCTACTACAGCTATTTTCATTTTAGTGAATTATCTCAAATGGTGAATTAAAATCTTTTAAGTGGGCTAAATTATTATCTTTTTCAGATACTAATATTTCATTTAATGGGAATTCCCAATCAATCCGAATATCTTCATCATCAAAACGAATTCCCGAGTCGTGAGCCGGAGAATAGACGTTGTCAACACCATACATGAATTTTGCGGTTGAGCTCTTTACCAGGAAACCATGTGCGAATCCTCTCGGAATAAAGAAATGTTGTTTATTATCTTCACTTAGAATCACTGAAACATACTTGCCATAATAGTCAGAATCTTTTCTAAGATCAACAGCAACATCCAGCACTTCCCCTTCAATTACTGAGACAAGCTTAGCTTGATCAAATGGTGGAAGTTGGAAATGCAATCCTCTTAGTACACCTTTCGATGATTTTGATTGATTGATTTGAACAATATTAAAGTCAATCCCGGTATGTTCAAAAAACTTTTTCCTGTTAAATCCTTCATAGAAATAGCCGCGACTATCTTCAAAAACTTTTGGGACAAAAAGTTTACAATCAGGGATTGCCACTTGTTTAAACTCCATTATCGGATAATTGATATAAGATATTCTCCATAACCACTTTTTAGTAATGGATTCGCCAACTCTCGAAGCTGGTTTTCATTTATAAAACCCATTTTGTAGGCTACTTCTTCTATACAGCCAACTTTTAAGTTCTGTCTCTCTTCAATAACTTGAACAAAGTTACCAGCCTGCATTAACGATCCAAACGTTCCAGTGTCCAACCATGCTGTACCTCGATCTAAAACCTGAACAGAAAGTTTTCCGGATTTTAAGTATTCATTATTAACTGATGTAATCTCAAGTTCACCACGTGCACTTGGATTAATTGATTTTGATATCAAAACAACATCATTATCATAAAAGTATAGCCCAGGAACTGCGTAGTTTGATTTGGGACTTTTTGGCTTTTCTTCGATAGACAATACTTTTCCCCCTTTATCAAACTCAACAACACCATAACGTTCAGGGTCGTGAACATGGTAAGCGAAGACAACTCCACCATCTACATTATAACAGGCTTGAACTTTTTTGGATAGTCCAGAACCGTAAAAAATGTTATCACCAAGAATTAAAGCCACCTTGTCATCGCCAATAAAATCTTCACCTATGATGAAAGCCTGAGCTAAACCTTCGGGTTTTTCCTGAATTGCGTAAGAGAAGGAGCATCCTAAGTTTTTACCATCCCCTAAAAGTTCTTTGAAAACTGGTAAGTCCCTGGGTGTTGATATAATGAGAATCTCTCTGATCCCTGCCAGCATCAGTACCGAGAGTGGATAATAGATCATTGGCTTGTCATAAACAGGAAGGATCTGCTTACTTACTGCATATGTTAATGGATGAAGACGTGTGCCTGAGCCTCCCGCTAGAATGATCCCTTTCATGCTTTGGTTTTATAGTGTTCCTGATAATATGATTGATAATCGCCAGAGGTTACTTCCTGCAACCATTGCTCATTCCTAAGGTACCAATCTATGGTTTTGTTCAAACCCTCTTCAAACTGAAGTGAAGGTTCCCAACCCAATTCATTTTTGATTTTAGAAGCATCTATGGCGTAGCGGTGATCATGCCCTGCCCTGTCGGTCACATAGGTTATCAGCTTGGAAGATGCCCCTGGAGATCGGTTTAACTTTTCGTCAAGTAAATCACATAAGAGATTCACAATGTCAATATTTTTCCATTCATTGAAACCACCGATATTATAGGTATCACCAATTTTTCCTTTGTGATAAATTAAGTCAATCGCTCTGGCATGATCCTCCACATACAACCAATCCCGAACATTCTCACCCTTACCATAGACTGGGAGCGGCTTGTTATTTTGAATGTTGTTAATCATTAAAGGGATCAGTTTTTCTGGAAACTGATAGGGACCATAGTTGTTAGAACAATTAGACAATACAACAGGAATTCCATACGTATTGCTGTAAGCTCTCACGAAATGATCTGAAGATGCTTTGGAAGCAGAGTAGGGCGACTGAGGATCGTAGGCAGTAGTTTCAGTAAAAAAACCATCTTCTCCTAGAGACCCATACACCTCATCAGTTGATATATGATAGAATCTTTTGCTATCAAAATTTTTCCAGGCAGATTTTGCTGCACTTAAAAGACTTACTGTACCCAAAATATTTGTCTCAATGAAGNCAAGAGGATTCTTGATACTTCGATCGACATGTGACTCTGCTGCCAAATGGATCACACCATCAAATTTGAATTCATCGAAAAGAGATTCCATGGATTTAAAATCACATATATTTCCCTTGACAAACTTATAGTTAGACGCAGACTCAATGTCCTTCAGATTATTAAGATTTCCTGCATAGGTCAGCATATCCAGGTTCACAATATGATAGTCTGGATAGTTTGTCACAAATTGTCTAACAACATGAGACCCGATAAATCCTGCCCCTCCTGTGATTAATATTGTTTTGCTCATATTACTGCACCATCTGGTATTACGGCTGCAAAAGTATTTGGAATATCTTCTTAATACACGGATTTGTCATTATTTATAGATCATACATTGACAATTTCAAACATTAGATAACCAGACTTAATGTAATTTTTAAAGAATAACCCTTGTAATTTTGCACCTTATGCAAGAAGTATTCGAGCTGGTAAAAAAGGACATAAAAACGGACTGGAGAAACAGATATCCGGTATTTGGTATTCTGCTTTATCTATCTGCCATCATCATCATTTCTTACATGTCCTTTATGAATTTCATAAAACCGGAAGTTTGGAACGCACTTTTCTGGCTGATCATCCTTTTTACTTCTGTTAACGCCATCGCCAAGAGTTTTATGCAGGAGGAAAACCGGACAACTTATCTGTACTTCGTTGCTTCACCGGTAAAAATCATTGCAGCGAAATTGATTTATAGCAACCTTTACCAATTCACGTTAATACTCATTTCTATAGTTTTATTTTCACTCTTACTTGGGTCTCCCGGAAACCTAAACACCTGGTTTTTCGTCAATCTTTTTGCTGGGAGTATCGGCTTAGCGTCAGCATTTACCATGGTTTCATCATTAGCATCTAAAACAGAAAACAATGCCACCCTCATGGCAATCCTGGGATTCCCAATCGTTATACCCATTTTACTCATGGCCACATCGATCTCAAAGCAACTTATTCTAGGAGCTCCGGCGTCAGATATTACTTCTGACTTATTGACCCTCCTGAGTGTTAATGTTATTATCATTGCACTCTCATTTATTCTTTTCCCATTTACCTGGAAATCGTAATGAAGTACATGCTACGGACCGACTGGTGGAAATGGCTAACAATGGCGGTGTTGCTCTATGTTTTTGTAGGAGGACTACTGCTTCCAGTTCCCAGGCTACCCATATTGAACGAAACAATCAGGGTGCTTTATTTCCATGTACCCATGTGGTTTGGTATGATTGCCTTATTCACTGCTTCTTGTATCCAGGCCATTAGATACCTGGCAAAAGAACAGTTAACCAATGATATTTTCAGTGTGCTACTTGCTGAGGTAGGAATTCTATTTGGGATTCTGGGCATGATCTCAGGAATGTTTTGGGCTAACTATACCTGGGGTGAACCCTGGAGCAGCGACCCCAAGCAAAATATGTCGGCCATAGCACTCCTTATCTATTTCGCTTACTTCGTATTGAGAGGAAGTATCAAGGATGAGCAGCAAAGGGCGAAAATTTCAGCTGTTTACAACATCTTTGCATTTGCAACATTAATTCCACTGCTTTTCATTTTGCCACGGTTGGCTGAAGACAGCTTACATCCTGGAAATGGTGGAAATCCTGGTTTTAATGCCTACGACCTTGACAGTCAAATGAGGCTGGTGTTTTACCCTGCTGTGATTGGATGGGCTTTGCTTGGTTTTTGGTTGGCAACCATCAAAATAAGATACGAATTGGTGTCAGAAAAACTCGGTTTATGATGATGAACTTGTTGAATATATTTTTGGTTAGTTTTTATGGTTTCTTTCAAATTCCGATGGCCGATCAGTTCAGGCAGGATGGAAAGATTTATGTGGTAGTTGGAGTAATATTGATCTTACTTATCGGCTTTTTTATTTTCCTGTGGAGAATGGACAGGAGGGTGAAAAAGCTTGAAGAAAAAGCAAATAAAGAGGGATGAAAAAGACACATATCATTGGATTGGTAGTAATCGCCGTAGCCTTGATGATCATCATTTCTACTGCCGGCGACGCCAGTACCTACGTTTCTTTCAACGAAGCCCATGAAATGGCTGAAAAAGGAAATAACAACAAAATTCATGTTGTGGGAAAACTTAAAAAAGATCATAATGGAAATGTGATCAACGTGGAGACAAGCCCGGATAATCGTTCATTTCGTTTTGCTCTTATAGACGAACACAACAACGAACAGATGGTTTACCATCCAAACCCCATGCCTACTGATTTTTTAAGATCAGAACAAGTGGTGGTTGTTGGAGCATATAATGATGATCGGTTTGTTGCAGACAAAATTCTACTCAAATGTCCTTCTAAATATCAGGAAGAGGGGGTCAACCTATAAACTATGCATTATTTCATTGGTGATTTAGGTCATCTTTTTGTCATTACCTCATTTGTTTCCGCTATTCTGGCTACATATGCCTTTTTTCAGGCACAAAAGGAGGGTAGCAATTGGAAGCAGTATTCCAAACTAATATTCTATGTCCATGCTGTTTCTATTATTGGAGTTTGTGTCACACTGTTCCTGATCATTCATAACCACTATTTCGAGTATCACTACGCATACAACTATACCTCAAAGATTCTTCCGTATTATTATCAGATCTCCAGTTTCTGGAACGGCCAGGAAGGGTCGTTCTTGCTTTGGATGTTTTGGAATGTAATTCTTGGACTGGTCATCATTCACACCAACAAGAAATGGAAAGCACCCGTCATGACGGTATTTGCTTTCACACAGATCTTCCTTACCTCAATGATCCTGGGTGTAGTGGTCTTCAATGTGAAAATTGGAAGCTCACCATTTATCTTATTAAGAGATGCTGTGCAGGATCCCATCTTCAATATGAATCCTGACTTTGTGCCACAGGATGGACGTGGGCTCAATCCACTTCTGCAGAACTATTGGATGGTTATTCATCCACCGACATTGTTCCTGGGATTTGCTTCAACAGTAGTCCCGTTTGCCTACTGCATGGGTGGGCTCATGAAAAAGGATTATAAAGAATGGATCCGACCCGCCTTGCCATGGGCGCAGTTCTCGGCAGCAATACTGGGTATCGGCATCTTGATGGGAGCATACTGGGCTTACGAAACGCTTAACTTCGGAGGATACTGGAACTGGGATCCTGTTGAAAATGCAATCTATGTTCCATGGCTCGTTTTGGTTGCTGCAATCCATACGATGATTGCTTTCAGGAAAAGTCCGACGGCTCTTAAGACATCCATTATTCTGGTTACTGCTACCTACATTCTCATTATCTATTCTACTTTTTTGACCAGAAGCGGGATCCTGGGAAATACATCCGTTCACTCTTTTACTGATTTGGGCTTATCAGGCCAGCTCCTAATTTATCTGTTAGTCTTTATTGGGATCACCACTTTTCTGATCGCCAGATCATGGAAAAAGATGCCTTCAGAATCCTCTGAGATCAGTGCATACTCAAGAGAGTTCTGGATCTTTATGGGGGCTGTGACACTTTCTTTGATGGCTTTCCAGGTTATTCTACCTACTTCCATTCCCGTTTATAATTCCTTCATGGGGCTATTTGGTATCGACTCCAATGTGGCTCCTCCGGTAGATCAGGTAGCATTCTATACCGATTTCCAACTTTACTTTGCGATCGTGCTCGCCATTTTATCCGGAACCGGCCAATTTTTCTGGTGGAATAAAATGGACAAAACGAAACTCAAGGAGTCATTAACCCTCCCTGTAATCATTTCACTTATCGTATCAGCTGCTATTTTCGTTTTGGCAAGGATTCAGGATCCAGCATACTTGGCTTTGCTTACGGCATCAGTATATTCTGTAGTAGCTAATGGCAAGATCCTTCTACAATTCTCTAAGTCAAACATTAAACTTTCAGGAGGATCAATTGCTCATATTGGTGTCGCTATGATGCTCATTGGCATCTTATTCTCTTCCGGATATTCCAAAATTTTATCCAAAAACAATACAGGTCTTCTGTGGAACAAGGAGTTTCCGGATGAGGTGAATCAGAATAATCTGCTACTCTTCCTCAACGAGCCTCGCCAAATGGGCGAGTACTCCCTGCACTACAAGGGTATCAGGAAGAAAACAACTGACCACGGTTTTGTTGATATCAACAGCGTAGCAGCAACTGGTCACCCACTAAAACTAGTTGTCACTGCAGATGAAGTCTCTTCTTCGGGAAAACAATTAAACCCTGGAGATACTGTGGACATCATTAATGCTGAGAATAGCTACTTTGAGGTGCTTTACGAAAAGGAATCCGGCAAGTCCTTTACGCTATATCCGAGACTTCAAATCAATGAAACCATGGGTATGACTGTGTTTTCTCCGGATATTAATCGTACGGTAACTGCTGATTTATATAGTCACGTTAGGACATTCCCGGATCCCGAGCAGGAGATAGAATGGAGCGAGGAAGAATCCGTAAAAGTTGTTCCGGGCACTCAATTCTTTATCAATGACTATGTCGCGGTTCTCAAGGACATCCAGGCAGTGAATAACCTGGAAGGAGTCCAGCTGGCTGAGGGTGATATTGCTGTGAAAGCCATCATCGAGATTGAAGGGGAAACCAAAACCTATACTGCAGAACCATATTACATTATTAAAGACCGAATGGCAGGTAAAATTCCTGCTACGGTTTACGATTTGGCTTCAAAAATCACCATTCAGGAAATTCTACCTGCCGAAAACAGCTTTGTACTTGGTATCAGCAGGACTCAAAAAGACTGGATCATTTTGGAAGCTGTGGAAAAACCATTCATCAATATTTTGTGGTTGGGAACTTTCCTTTTCTCTATTGGATTTGGGATAGCTATCTATAGAAGATACACTGAGTTTAAGCAAATGCGGAACAAAGGGATGGAATAATCACAATCCAATCATTAATGATCTTTCTTAAAGGATTATTAATAAATCCATGTCTTTGTTAACAAAGCATACAAAATAAATTCAGATTTGATACGTATATTCAAGGATGATTCGCCTGCTCACTACCGACCTTCCTGGATTCATTAAGGCCAGCCGAATCCCCAGTCTCTTAATCATTAGTATCACTCAGATATTTACCGCTGTTTTTTTAGTCTCAGATTTTTCAGAGAAGAAATCAATAATTTTTTCTTTTGAATTTTTCCTTTTGATCGTCTCCACACTCATGATCGCAGCCGGAGGATTTATCATAAACGACTATTACGATCAGAAAATTGATATGATCAACAGACCCAAGAAGGTGGTAGTAGGCACTAAATTTAGGCGAAGACTGGCCATGCTTTCACATTCAGCATTGTCTTTTACCGGAATCGCAATTGGATTTTGGTTGGACATCCGTATCGGAGTCCTGCACATATTTTCTGCCTTTGGCTTATGGTATTACTCCAATCATCTCAGGAGACTGCCAATTATTGGAAATATGACCATTTCTTTCCTTACCAGCCTAACCCTACTCATCGTCGCGGTGTTTTTCCGAAAGCATGAGCTCCTGATCTATGTTTATGCACTTTTCGCCTTTTTGACGGTCCTGGTCAGGGAAGTAATCAAAGACATTGAAGATGTGAAAGGAGAAGCTGCTGCAGGTTGTCAGACTATACCGGTTGTTTGGGGAATCCGTGGAGCAAAGCTCTTCATTTATCTTGTCATTGCGGCAGGAGGATCATTTTTACTTTCATTCCTGCTGACAACAGAAAGCATACTGGTCAGGTATTACTTTTTGTTACTGGTCCCTGTTTTTGGTTGGTTCATCTATAAATTAGCCATCTCAGATAGACAGCAACATTATATTCACCTTCGCATGATCACCAACCTGATCATTTTATCTGGTCTGATCAGCATGGTATTGATTTAATCGTATGATCAAATTAGCAGTATTTGCTTCGGGAAGCGGCACCAATGCCGAAAACCTGATTCAATATTTTAAAGATTCAGAAAACTTTACAGTTAAAGCTATTCTATGCAACAATCCAAAAGCGGGAGTGCTGCAAAGAGCAAAAAAGCTTGAAATGAAGGCAATCACTTTCAATAAAAGTGATTTTGTACAAGATTCATTTTTAAAAGCATTAGAAGATCTGGATATTGATGCCATTGTTCTGGCGGGTTTTCTCTGGAAAATACCGGAATACCTCATTAGGAAATTTCCTGAGAAAATAATCAACATTCATCCTGCTTTGCTCCCAAAATATGGTGGAAAAGGCATGTATGGCAGTAATGTCCATGAAGCTGTCATCACAAATGGTGAAAAGGAATCAGGAATCACTATACATTTGGTCAACGAAGAGTATGATAAAGGGAAAATCCTATTCCAGGCAAGCTGTCCTGTTATGGCAAAAGACTCCCCCGAAGACCTGGCAAAAAGAATTCATCAACTCGAGTATCAGCACTTCCCTCAAATTGTCGAGGATTACTTGAGACAAACACTTTTGAAAGTATGATTAATGCTTAGCTTTGCAGCTTTATTTTTTGGAGGGTCATGAGTAAAGTAAAAATTAAATCAGCACTGGTATCCGTTTTCAACAAAGACGGGCTGGAACCAATCATCAAAAAACTAAGCGATCTTGGCGTTGAGCTTTACTCAACCGGAGGCACTCAAAGCTTCATTGAAGATCTTGGGGCTGAAGTAACTGCAGTAGAAAACGTAACGGATTATCCAGCCATTTTTGGTGGCCGGGTAAAAACCTTGCACCCAAAAATATTCGGAGGGATTCTGTATCGAAGAGGTTTGGATAGTGATGAAAAAGAAAAAGGAACACATGAAATCCCTGCAATTGACCTTGTAATTGTGGATTTATACCCATTTGAAGAAACAGTAGCCAGCGGAGCTTCCGAAGCAGATATCATCGAAAAGATCGATATCGGGGGGATTGCACTCATCAGAGCTGCTGCAAAAAACTTCAAAGATGTACTGATCGTCAGCTCCAGAAAATATTATGGAGACTTATTGGAATTGCTTGAAAAAGGTGGGGGAGAAACAGAAATATCAGATAGAAAATTATTTTCCGCCCGAGCATTTGACACCTCCTCAAATTATGATTCTGCGATCTTTAATTATATGAATGAGGACAAACAAGTCCCATCTATCAAAATCAGTGCAGCTGATGGTAAAGTGCTTAGATATGGAGAAAACCCACATCAAAAAGGGATCTTCTATCCAAATGACAAGCCTTACTTCAATCAGATCCACGGAAAAGAGATTTCCTACAACAACCTGGTAGACATTGAAGCTGCTATTCAACTGATCAGTGAGTTTAAAGGTGAAACAGCATTTGGCATCCTGAAACATAACAATGCCTGTGGTATCTCAAAAGGCAGCAATGTAGCAGATGCCTATAAAAAAGCCTTTGCTGCAGATACGACTTCCGCATTTGGTGGGGTATTGATCAGCAACAAAGAAATTGATAAAGAAGCGGCATCAGCCATGAATGATCTCTTTTTTGAGATCCTTATCGCTCCATCATTCTCTCCGGAAGCACTGGAAGTCCTAAAGACAAAAAAGAACAGAATTCTGCTGGAACTAAACAGAGAGTGGGAAGGCAAAACCGTATTTAAGTCAATGTTAAATGGAGTACTTGCTCAGGATTATGACAGCAAGACGGATGCGAAAGATGACTTGAAGACTGTTACTAAGACAGCACCAACAAATACCGAGGTGGAAGATCTGATTTTTGCTTCCAAAGTTTGTAAGCATTCCAAATCCAACACGATTGTACTGGTCAAAGATCAGCAGATGGTGGCGAGTGGTGTTGGTCAGACTTCAAGGGTAGATGCGCTAGAGCATGCCATTCAAAAAGCCAGGAATTTTGGTTTTGATTTGAATGGGGCTGTAATGGCTTCCGATGCATTCTTTCCATTCCCTGATTGTGTAGAGATTGCACACAAAGCAGGAATCACTGCTGTAATACAACCAGGAGGATCTGTTAAAGACCAACTATCCATTGATTATTGTGATGACAATGGGTTAGCCATGGTTTTTACGGGAACAAGACATTTTAAACACTAGTAAACTTTATGAATACAAAACTATTCGTAACTTTCACGACAAAATTTTGATCAAATAATAAATGGGTTTTTTTGATTTTTTTAACAATGATATTGCAATAGATCTTGGCACTGCCAATACCTTAATCATATATAAGGAGAAAATTGTAGTAGACGAACCATCAATCATTGCAATTGATAAGTCTACCAACAAGGTACTTGCAATCGGAAGAGGGGCCATGCAGATGCATGAAAAAACTCACGAAAATATAAAGACAATTCGTCCACTAAAAGATGGTGTGATCGCGGACTTCCATGCAGCTGAGCACATGATCCGTGGGATGATCAAGATGATAGACAGCAATAATCAAAAATGGTTGCCATCATCTCATCGAATGGTCATCTGTATTCCATCCGGGATCACAGAGGTGGAAAAACGAGCAGTAAGGGACTCGGCAGAACATGCCGGAGCCAAAGAAGTTTACATGATCCATGAGCCTATCGCAGCAGCGATTGGGATTGGCATCAACATCGAACAACCAGTTGGATCAATGGTAGTAGATATTGGGGGAGGGACTACCGAGATTGCGGTCATAGCCCTGAGTGGTATTGTATGTGATCAATCGATCCGTGTTGCCGGTGACTCCTTCAACAAAGACATTCTGGACTATATGCGTAGGCAGCACAATCTCCTGATTGGTGAGCGAACTGCCGAGCGTGTAAAAATAGAAGTTGGATCCGCGCTCACCGAGCTGGATGACGGACCTGAAGATTACGAAATCAGAGGAAGAGACTTGATGACTGGTATTCCTAAGGTTATCAAAATTTCCTATTCAGAGATTGCCTTCGCTATAGATAAATCAGTATCTAAAATTGAAGAAGCAGTCCTCAAAGCATTAGAGATATCACCACCCGAACTTTCTGCAGATATCTACGACAATGGTATCTATTTGACTGGAGGCGGAGCATTACTTCGTGGATTAGACAAACGTCTTTCTATGAAAACCAAGCTCCCAATCCACATTGCAGAAGATCCGTTAAGGGCAGTGGTAAGAGGTACCGGTCTTGCGCTGAAACTGCTCAATACTTACAAGCCGGTGCTAATGACTTAGAAAATAAATGCGGAACCTCTTAGACTTCCTTTACCGTTACAGAACATTCGGTCTGTTTATTGTATTGGAAGTTTTGTGCGCCTGGCTTATTGTACAATACAATAACAGGTACAATGCGTCTTTCTTGAACTCGTCAAATACTTTGGCAGCGAGTGTAAGTCAGGCAACTCAAAACACTGAGAATTATTTCAATCTCCAGAAGATCAACCGGCAGTTGCTGGAAGAGAATGAGCGACTTAAAGACTCGCTGATCAATCGACCTTTGATATATGCTGCAAATGACAGCATCAAGGCAAGATATCACGCAACAAAGGCCAGGGTGATCAACAATACCTACAGAAGGAGCATGAATTTCATGACCCTGGATGTAGGTGAGAACGCCGGCGTTGCTCCAGGGATGGGAGTTATTTCCGGGACCGGAGTAATT
>JAHCMM010000229.1 GCA_019192515.1 Cyclobacteriaceae bacterium SS2 | reverse complement strand
TGCCAAAGCGCTGCAGGCTTTATTAGCAAAGCATGGTTTTAAGAAGAAGGTCATAGCAGTTTCAGGGGATAACATCATCACAAGAGTTCCGGAGCTACGGCAAATAGGAAACACTTTCAGTAATTTGGAGACAGGTGAGGGGTTTGAAGAAATGTCAGGTGGTCTGCGTACTGCCAATGCCTATACCAGTTCCGAGGGAATCATTAAGGCACTTGAAAAGGGTGCAGATATTGTGATCTGTGGCCGTGCATCTGATAGTGCACTGGCTATTGGCCCTATAAAATATGAGATGGGTTGGTTATCAGACCAATGGGATTTGATGGCTTCTGCCATGTTAGCAGGTCATTTGATTGAATGTGGCACGCAAGTGACAGGAGGAAACTTTACCGACTGGAAAAGCATCAAAGACTGGTCACACATGGGCTACCCGATCATCGAGATGTTTGAGGATGGGTATTTTATCGTAACCAAAGCAGCGGGTACAGGGGGGCTCATCAATACATGGACAGTCAAAGAGCAGCTGGTATACGAAATTGCCGATCCGGAAAACTACATAGGTCCTGAGGTGATCGCTGATCTCACAACTCTTGAAGTCTCAGGGATTGCGATGGATCAGGTGATGGTAAAAGGAGTGACAGGCAAACCTGCTCCTGATACCTGGAAGGTGTCCATGGCTTTTCATGATGGGTACAAAGCAAGCGGTCATGTAGTGGTTGGGGGAGATCAGGCACATCAAAAAGCAGAGGTGCTCAAGGAAATCTTCTGGCAGCGTTTACCAAAATTTGATAAAACAAGTTCGAACTTGATAGGATCCGATGCCCTGGGTGACGCCCTAAAAAACCCCGATCCTAAAGAAATCCTGTTGCAATTCACTGCTTTTGATCACAATCAGGAAAAACTCCAAAAGTTTAGCAAAGAACTTGCAGGACTAATTTTATCCGGTCCTCAAGGTGTGGCCGCTTATGGGGCCCGCCCGAAAGTACAGGAAGTAATGGCTTACTGGCCGACTTTAGTGAATAAAAAGGACCTGGAGCTAAGCCTATGGGATGTTAATGAAAAAGGAAAGGCAACCAGTTTAATGTCTTTTAGTCCGGAAATATCAAAAGCTAAGTCAAAAGTGGTATCGGCTCCTAGAATATCAGCCGCTAACCATAATGTGCAGGTACATACAGGTGGAGAGGAGATCACCCTTGACAAAATTTGTTTGGCCCGGTCAGGAGACAAAGGGAACAGTATCAACCTGGGGGTGATCGCGAGGACCAAATCCGTTTATGAGTTTATACATCAGTATTTGACCCCTGAGTTATTGAAAAAGTGGTTTTCAAATATCTGTAAGGGTGATATACTCAGATATGACCTGGAGAATTTAATGGCTCTGAATTTTGTTTTACTGGAAGCATTGGATGGCGGTGGCACCCGATCCGGTAGATTAGACCCTCAGGGGAAGATGCTTGCCAGCGCATTCCTGCATAAGAAATTATATGTCCCGAAGACAATCATTCAAAGCGTTTTAAAACCATAGTATAGGCAATGGATATATTTTGCAATCAGGACCATGATTTGATACGAAGCTCTGTCAGGGATTTTGCGGAGCAGGTGATCAAGCCACAAGCCAGAAAACTCGATCAGCATGAGGAGTTTTCGGTGGAGCTCACGAGGCAGATGGGGGATTTGGGGATTTTTGGTATGATCGTGCCCCCCAGATATGGTGGTCATGGTATGGATATACTATCATATATCATAGCTGTGGAGGAAATTGCCCGAATTGATGGTTCTCAGGCAGCTACTGTGGCTGCTCACAATAGTTTGGGAATAGGTCCCATTCACAAGTTTGGATCTAAGGAGCAAAAAGAGAAATACCTTCCAGATCTGTGTTCAGGTAAAAAACTATGGGCCTTTGGTCTCACTGAGTCCGAAGCTGGTTCTGATAGCAGGGCCAGTCAGACTTTTGGGAAGTTGGAAAAGCATGACTGGGTGATCAATGGTTCAAAAATATTCATTACCAATGGAGATACCCCCATCACAGGAGGAGCCACCATCCAATTTATCAGTGACATACACAAGGATGGTCGGAAGGAAATATCCGTTATTCTGATGGATAAAGAGACCCCCGGTTTTACCACCCAGACCATGCACGGTAAACTTATGTGGAGGGCTTCTAATACCTCACAACTTTTTTTTGATAATTGCCACGTGCCACGAAAAAATATCCTGGGGAAGAGGGGACAGGGTTCCAAGATCATGCTTTCTACATTGGACAGCGGAAGACTTTCTATTGCTGCTATGGGACTTGGATGTGCTCAGGGAGCCTATGAGTTGGCTTTAAAATATTCACAGGAACGAAAACAATTTGGAAGACAAATCTCCAAATTCCAGGCTATTTCCTTCAAGCTGGCCGACATGGCCCTTAAGATTGAGTTGGCAAGAAATCTTCTTTACAAGGCTTGTTGGCTCAAACAGAAAAAAAGGCCATTCGGGAAAGAAGCGGCTATGGCTAAATTGTATTGCTCAGAAATTGCAAAAGAGGTTGCAGATGAAGCCGTTCAGATCCATGGAGGATATGGATTGATGAGTGAGTATGATGTGGAACGATTTTATAGAGACCAAAGGTTGCTACAGATAGGGGAGGGAACTTCTGAGATTCAACGCCTCGTGATCTCCAGACACATTCTTGGTAAATAAATGGCTTACTGAAACACGATATGGGTTTGATTCAATGAATTGACCATTCTGTCAATCACAAGATCAGAAGTTCTGGTAAACTCATATACAATTCTCAATTGATTATTGTTCAATGATATGAATTCCGAATGAGTGCCTTTTTGATATAATCGTTCACTTGGGTTGAACCAAATTAATATCTCCAATAGATTAAATTCTAAGTAAATGGATAAATGAATTCTTAAAATAATTAAGAAATATCATATTTAAATACAATTGTAACGTAAAAGGTAACCCCTGAATTGTGAGTTTTACAATAAAAGATCTTTCACATCTGAATTCTTGAAAGGAATCCAATATTCATCGATCAATGCGGAATCCTTTACAATGATACCAGACTCAATCCTGATACTTGGAACATACCCGAAATGGTACCATTTGCTTCCATCCAGTTTGTACGTGAAATCAAGAGACTTCCCTATTTGGCCAGTGTTTTCCGG
>JAHCMM010000228.1 GCA_019192515.1 Cyclobacteriaceae bacterium SS2 | reverse complement strand
AAGAGCAGTTGTTTAAAGGTGCAGACATGTCCACTAAACTGAAACTCATCGGTGTAGATGTTGGAAGCTTTGGAGATGCACTGGGGGAAACACCAAGCTGCATTCCTATTTCATTTGAAGATAAGAATACAGGCGTCTACAAACGTGTGAATATTTCCGCAGATAAGAAGAAGTTGTTGGGAGGTATTCTGATTGGTGATGCCGATGACTATGGTATGCTGCTTCAATTCACAAAAAATGGAATGGCGTTGCCTCCAAATCCGGAGGATCTGATCCTCGGAAAAAGAGGCGGAGAGATTGCCGGAGGAGGTATTGGAGACCTGCCAGATTCTACACAGATATGCTCGTGCGAAGATGTGAGCAAAGGTGACATTGTAAAAGCCATTAAGGAGCAAGAGACACCTGATTTACAGCAAGTTAGAAAATGTACAGGTGCAGGTACCGGATGTGGCGCCTGTTCGCCAATGGTGGGTGATATTTATTCTGCTACTCTCAAGAGCATGGGCAAAGTGGTCAGGAAAACACTTTGTGCCCACTTTGACTACACACGTCAGGAATTATACAGTCTTATAAAAGTAAAAAACATCAAAACCTTTGATGACCTGCTCGATGGATATGGTACCGGTGATGGATGCGAGACCTGCAAGCCTGCTGTAGCTTCATTATTGGCGAGTATCTGGAATGATAAAATCCTTAAGCAGGACACTATTCAGGATACAAACGATCGGTTTTTAGCAAATATTCAGAAGGGTGGTAGCTATTCTGTTGTCCCTCGTGTGCCAGGAGGAGAAATTACTCCTGACAAGCTGATAGCCATTGGAGCAGTAGCCAAGAAATATGATTTATATACCAAGATCACAGGTGGTCAGCGTATCGATTTATTTGGAGCGCGCTTAAACGACCTGCCAAAGATCTGGCGGGAGCTGATTGATGCAGGTTTTGAGAGCGGCCATGCTTATGGTAAGGCTCTAAGAACTGTAAAAAGTTGTGTTGGGTCAACATGGTGCAGGTATGGGTTGCATGATTCGGTTTCGTATGCCATTGAGATCGAAAACAGGTACAAAGGTTTGAGATCTCCGCACAAGTTGAAAGGGGCGGTTTCCGGATGTAGGAGAGAATGTGCTGAGGCTCAAAGCAAAGATTTTGGTCTGATTGCTACAGAGGTTGGATACAATCTTTATGTATGTGGCAACGGGGGTTCGAATCCACAGCATGCCAAACTTCTGGCCGGGGATGTAGATGAGAAGACTGCCATCAAATACCTGGATCGTTTTCTGATGTTTTACATCCGTACAGCAGAGCCCCTCAACAGAACATCGGTATGGCTCAATAAGCTGGATGGAGGCATAGAATATCTGAAAGATGTGGTGGTCAATGATTGCCTTGGAATAGGTGAGGAGCTGGAAAAAGACATGCAAGCCTTGATTGCAGCATATCATTGTGAATGGAAAGAGGCGATCAATGATGAGAAGATGATGTCGAAGTTCAGGCACTTTGCCAATGTGGACGATCATGATCCCACCCAGCAATTTGTGCCCATGAGGCAGATGAAGAAACCAGCGGAATGGGAATAGATTTTAAACACTAAAAAGCGTCAATAAATGCTTGTTCAATATAAGACAATAAAACCGGAGGAGGTAAATGCCTGGAAGATGGTCCTGCATGAAAATGACTTCCCGGATAACGGAGGGTTGTGTGTGAGTGTAGATGGATTGCAGATAGCTATTTTTAAATTTAGCCGAAGAGATGAGTGGTATGCCACACAGAATTTGTGCCCTCACAAAAAACAAATGATTCTTTCGAGAGGTATGATAGGTACACATGGTGAAGAGCCAAAAGTGGCCTGTCCGTTTCATAAAAAGACTTTTTCATTGAAGACGGGTAAGAACCTCAATGGGGATGAATGTGAAATTGCTACTTATCCTGTTAAGATCGAAGACGGCAAGGTTTACGTTGGCTATGCGTAATATTACGTAGCATCTATTCCTCAGTCGGGCTATTTCCTTATTTTTGAGTCCTCATTATGGCTGAGCCCAGGTTTAAACGACTTGAATATCTATATCTCACTGCACTTGGGTGTATTGCTCTTAGTATCATTGTCAGCCAAATCCTCATTCAAACATCTATCAGCGATCAGCAGGACGATGCCCGGGTAATCAATGTAGCGGGTCGTCAGAGGATGTTAAGCCAAAAAATCAGTAAGGAAGCGCTGAAGATTGGTCAGGATGCCCATGTTGAGCAGGCCAGGCTCCAGTTGAGCAACTCACTTGATCTTTGGAAGAAGTCTCATGAGGGGCTCTTGTATGGTGATACTACACTTGGCTTGTCAGGAGCTAACTCTCCAACCATCATGAAGATGTTTAGCGCAATTGAGCCCAGGTACCAGGCGATCTATCAAAATGCCATGGCCTTGCTGCAGGATACAATACCTTCATTAGAAAAGAATATTTTAGTAATTCTGGAAAACGAACCATATTTCCTGGATGGTATGGACAAGATCGTGTTTCAGTATGACAAAGAGGCGCGAGACAAAGTGTATCAGCTCAAACGCACAGAGATCTATCTCTTCGTTATTTCTCTATTGATCATTATTCTGGAATTGATCTTTGTGTTCAGGCCATTGGCAAGAAATGTAAGGACCACAGTATTGGAGTTGCAGGATTCTGAAGAAGCCTCCAAAAAGATGGCTTCTGAGATGTCAAAATTATATGAAGAGCTCGGGAAGTCTTATCAGGATCTCGAAGCCGTCAATGTCACACCTGAGTCTCCATCAGTTTATGCCACCATCAACCACAAAGGGAACTTCACATATTTCAGTGAAAAATTCATGCGGCTCATGGAGTATGAAGAATCCAGTCCTCCCAAGAGCCTTCAAAAATTACTCTCAATAAATGGTTATAAAGACGATTTTATCAATGGCTTGATGAATATCCTAAAGACCAAAAAAAGCTGGAGCGGTGAGATCAGGCTGATCACTGAGCCCGGAGACTTTTGTTGGATTGAAACTTTCCTGATCCCCGTGATGCCCTCAAATGATATTAAGCTGGTTGCACGTGATATCACCGAGTTTAAGGAAGCGAAGATCAGGTCGCGTGAGTTGAATATTGAGCGGATTGAGAAATCTGTGAAAGAGCACAACTATCGTTCATCACTCATCCTGGAAGGCCAGGAGGAGGAAAGGAAACGACTTTCCCGAGAACTGCATGATGGTGTGGGGCAGATGCTTTCAGCCATGAAGTTGTTGTTGGAATCCATCATTGTATCTTCCAAACATATGCAAATGAGACTTGAGGATGCAAAAAGCCTTATGAAGGGCATTATTCAGGAGGTGAGAAGGGTTTCATTCAACCTAACACCAAGTAGCCTGGATGATTTTGGTCTGGTAGCAGCGATCACCAAATTCTGTGATGAAATCAATGGTGTGACCAAAGGAAATGTAGAGTTTATCAACGAGACCAGGTTTATCAATAGGTTGGATAGTCCCGTGGAAACCAATCTCTACCGCATCATACAGGAAGGCGTAAATAATGCCATTAAATATGCCAAGGCTTCAAATATCATTGTCCGGTTCTCACACAACATCAACACACTTAATATCGTGATTGAGGATGATGGTAAAGGATTTGACTACGAACGAGTAGAAAGAACCGGACATTTTGAAAAAGCAGGGCACGGAATATTTAATATGAAAGAGCGAACTTCCTATATTGGAGGTGTATTTAAGATAGAGAGTACCCCAGGGACTGGAACTAAGATTTTTATAACATTATCCCTTGACAAATGATTAGAGTAGCATTGGCTGATGATCATGAAATTGTGAGACACGGCATCAAGATGGTTTTGGAAGATGACCCTGAGATTCAGGTGATATGGGAAGCATCGGAGGGAGAGGAAACACTTGATAAGTTTGATGAAGTTCAGCCGGACGTTTTGGTGGCTGATATCAGGATGCCCCTGTTGAATGGATTGGAGGTAACCAGGAAACTTAAAACCAGAGATCCGAAAGTCAAAATCATTATGCTAACCATGCACGATGATTCCGAATACATCCTCAAAGCCCTGCAATACGGTGCGGATGGCTACTTGTTGAAGGATACCAATAAGGCGGAGTTTAATAAGGCAGTAAAAATGGTTCATTCGGGACACAAGTACTTCAGTGGTGATATTTCTACTACTATTATCAATTCCTATATGGGAGGAGGCAATGGCCCAGCTGAATCCACAGCCGCAAAAGTTACCTCCGAAAACGATTACCAGCTCACCAAGCGGGAAAAGCAAATCCTGAAGCTGATCTATGAAGGAGTTTCAAATAAGGAAATTTCAGAAACCTTCAACAAGAGTATCAGGACGATTGAAACCCATAGATTTAATATTATGAAGAAGCTTGATGTCAACAACATTACAGAACTGCTCAAAAAAGTTGAACGGGAAGGGTTAATCAATCAGCTTTAATAGCCTTACAATTTTATCTCTCATCCGATATACAAATCAGAACCTTTGACCAATCCGTGCTTAGATCTATTCTACGTATTTATCTTAATAATGCAGTGTAAAAGCATAATCCAAGTGTGTTTAGTTTGATAAATACGTAATTCAGATATCGAACTACGTATAAAAAATACTTTGGTAACTGGTTGATTCATTACTAATATTTCAATCCTGCTCATAAAAGCGCCTTAAAAACAAGGGTTTATTCGATTTAATGGTTATTTCTTACTGAGATTATAAAAATACGTATATTTACGTAATTGTATTTTTATTATACGATTATATACGTAATTTTGATCTCATAATAAGTACGTAATCATTGATTGATATGAGAAAATCTTTACTAACCGCAATCCTAATAGCACTGACAATTGTCAGTTTGCATGCACAAGTGAACATTTCGGCTGAAGTTCGTCCAAGGACTGAGTTCAGAAATGGATTTAAGACATTAACAGACGCATCCAAAGATCCGGCAGTTTTTACAGAGCAGCGTTCAAGACTATATGTTGATTATGCTGATTCAGCTTTTAAGTTTAGAGTAGCCTTTCAGGATATCAGAATTTGGGGAGAAACCTCACAGATATTTAAAGAAGAATTTGGAAAGACATTTATAAGTGAGGCCTGGGGACAGTACTATTTCACCAAAAACTTTTCCGTAAAAGTTGGTCGCCAGATCATATCATATGACAACCAGAGATTTTTAGGTGGTCTGGAATGGGCTCAGCAGGGCAGAAGACATGATGCTGCATTGTTGGTTTTCGAGCCAGAGCGTACCAAACTACATGTAGGTTTTGCATACAATCAGGATGACGACGTGCCTGAGCAGGCTTTTATACAAAGCCCTGGGGCGAGTTACTATAGCGTTGGAGGAAACTACAAATCTTTCCAGTATGCCTGGTTCAATCAGGGATTTAATTCCGGTTCATTGTCATTACTAGCCTTCAATGCAGGTTATCAAAATACTGACAGTACAGTTTCATTCAAACAGACTTTCGGAGCCATTGCATCAAAGCAGATTTCAGGAGTGAAACTGGCAGGTGATTTTTACTACCAAACAGGTGAGCTTTCCGGAAATAAGGTAAACGCTTTCCTTGCCGGTATTAATGGTACATTCTCTACACCTGTGACACCTATCACGGTGGGAGTGGAGCATATTTCAGGAAAAGACGACAGCGACACGTCTTCGGATATTACGGCATTCAGCCCGGACTTTGGTACTAACCATGCTCACAATGGATTTATGGATTACTTCTTCGTAGGGCCTGCTAATGGTTCGGTAGGAGTGACAGATCTCTATCTAAAAACAAGTTTCAAGCTGGCTGGTGGAGCGTTGAAAATCAATGCACATGAATTTATGACAGGATCATCTCAGCTGGATGGAGAAGGTCTGGAACTGAGCAAGATCATGGGTACTGAGATTGACCTTGTATATGGAAGACAGTTGAAGGGCGGAGTTACCTGGAACATAGGGTATTCGCAAATGTTTGCTTCCGACACCATGGAAGAATTGCGAAATGGTGATAAGGGTGCCATGCAGTTTTGGGCCTGGACTATGATCACATTCAAGCCAACCATATTCTCTACTAAATAGACATAAATAAGATTGTATCAACACAATAAATAAGCAAATGAAGATTTTAAAAAGCATATTCACATTATCTATACTGGCTGTCATCTGGACAGCCTGTACAGGGGGGAAGGCACAGGATCGGTCAGTTGAGGACGCAAGTCAGGCTGCCAAATCGTCCCTGATGATTGAAAAACCTCAGTTGACTTTTGGGTTCATTAAACTAACGGACATGGCTCCTCTGGCAATAGCAAAAGAGCTTGGTTACTTCGAGGATGAAGGCCTGTTCGTTACGATCGAGGCTCAGTCAAACTGGAAAAATGTGTTGGATAGGGTTATTGATGGTCAGCTGGACGGTTCGCATATGCTGGCTGGCCAACCAATAGCCGCCGGAGCTGGTTTTGGCCGTCAAGCTGAGCTCGTAACACCGTTTTCCATGGACCTAAATGGAAATGGGATCACGGTATCCAACGAAGTATGGTCTAAAATGAAGCCTAATGTACCAGTGAAAGATGGAAAACCTGTTCATCCTATCAAAGCGGATGCCCTGGCACCCGTGATCAAGGAGTATAAAACAGCAGGTAAACCTTTCAAAATGGGAATGGTATTTCCGGTTTCTACTCACAATTATGAAATCAGATACTGGTTAGCTGCAGCCGGAATTAGCCCGGGATTTTATACTGCAGACAACATTCAGGGACAGGTAAATGCAGACGTTTTACTTTCAGTGACGCCTCCACCACAGATGCCGGCGACGCTTGAAGCAGGTACCATCTACGGATACTGTGTGGGAGAGCCATGGAATCAGCAGGCTGTTTTCAAAGGCATTGGTGTGCCTGTGACTACCAACTACGACATCTGGAAAAACAATCCGGAGAAGGTGTTTGTGATGACCAAAAAGTTTGTGGATACTTATCCAAATACGGCATTGGCAGTAACCAAAGCGTTGATCAGAGCTGCAAAATGGCTTGACACTCCTGGTAACAGACCGCAAGCCGTAGGGATTCTTTCAATGCCGGAGTATGTAGGTGCGGATTCCGTAGTAATTGCGAACTCAATGACTGGAACCTTTGAATTCGAGAAAGGTGACAAGAGAGAGATGCCTGATTTCAATGTATTCTTTAGGTATCACGCTACCTACCCTTACTATTCTGACGGGGTTTGGTTCCTTACTCAGATGAGAAGATGGGGCCAGATTCCTGAGTCGAAACCAGCAGACTGGTACCATCAAACGATCAAAGAGATCTACCGACCGGATATCTGGAAGAAGGCAGCAGACATGCTTGTGTCTGAAGGCCATATCACATCCTCTGACATTCCGGAGACTGATGGTTACAAAGAAATGACATCCGATTTTATCGACGGCAAGACCTATGACGGAAAAGATCCGATTGGGTATATCAACAGCTTTAGTATCGGAAATAAAGACGAATCGCTTTAAGTGTTCATGGTTGATTTTTATGGAGGGCGGGTTTTGTCCTCCATCTTTTCTTAAAACAATATTTTGAAATAAAACAGAGATGAAAAATAAATCTATTAAAACCTTAAAGTTCATTGGGCTCGGTTTTCTGGAGCCACTCATTCATATCATTGATGGGGAAGAACGACGGAAAAACGCTACAAGGTTTATAAAGGGGGCATTGCTTCCCCTGGTGTCAATTTTCCTCTTCATATTCCTTTGGCATCAGGGGGCAATGGCGCTTTACAATAGTGAAGCCAATGACAGAATTGAGAAAGCCAGAACCGAGCAGGGTGAACAGGCTGCATTGGACATGAAAGCATGTATAGCATCAGGTGAAGTTAGCTGTCAGCCAAATACACTTCCTTCACCGGCTAAAGTATATCAGGCATATATTGCATTGTGGCAAGACCACCTGAATATTTCTGAAAAGAAGAGTGAATTCAAGGATAAGGTGGCCGCAACAAATGCCCAACGGGAAGCCCAGGGATTGGATCCTATTACTTATACTGGGAGACCGTCTTTTTTAGACCAGATCGGTACCTCACTTAAGACTGTTGCAGCCGGATTTTTACTGGCTATGCTTATTGCAGTTCCAATTGGGATCGTAATAGGTCTAAGCGACTCGCTCAGAACGGCTTTCAACTGGTTGATCCAGATTTTTAAGCCGGTATCACCGGTTGTATGGCTGCTACTTGTGTTTATGGTTGTCAAGACAGTCATCACGGATCCCAGCATTGATAAATCGTTTATTATCTCCTCTATCAGTGTAGGGCTTTGTGCGATGTGGGCAACCCTCGTAAATACCAGTATGGGTGTGTCCTCAGTAGATAAAGACTACCTGAATGTGGCCAAAGTATTGAAGCTAAATATTGGGCAAAACATCTTCAAAATTGTGTTGCCGGCTTCTCTTCCACTCATTTTCACGGGCTTGAGGATTACCGTTTCTGTTGCCTGGATGGTATTGATTGCCATTGAGCTATTGGCTCAAAGCCCGGGGCTTGGATCATTTGTTTGGGAAGAATTCCAAAACGGAGCCAACGACTCCAATGCCAAGATCATTGTTGCCATGTTCGTGATTGGGATCATCGGATTCATCCTGGACCGAATCATGCTAAGCGTGCAAAACTTAATGACATTCAATAAAGGAATTGCCTGATGGGATTACTTGAATTAAAAAACGTTTCAAAGACTTTTGGCCAGGGGATCAATAAAAACGAGGTCCTGTCCGATATCAACCTGTCAGTTGAAGATGGTGAGTTTGTGGCGATCGTAGGGTTTTCGGGTAGTGGCAAGACTACACTGATCAACCTGATCAATGGGCTGTTGTTCCCCGATAATGGAGAAGTGCTACTTAATGGAGCACCTATTACCGGACCTGGTCCGGATCGCGGTATGATCTTTCAGAACTATTCACTTCTGCCATGGCTGTCTGTTTACTCTAATGTGAAGCTAGCGGTGGATGAGGTATTTAGAAAACTTTCCAAAAAGGAAAAGGATGCCCATATCAGGAAATACATTGATATGGTAAACCTGACTCCAGCTGTTGACAAAAAGCCCTCTGAACTATCAGGAGGAATGCGTCAGCGAGTGTCTGTTGCCAGAACTTTGGCGATCAATCCGAGTATCCTCCTGATGGACGAGCCATTGAGTGCACTTGATGCACTGACGAGAGGGACGCTTCAGCAAGAGATCCTGAAGATTTGGAACCATGAGAAAAAAACTGTGATACTGATAACTAACGATGTAGATGAGGGTATTTTGATGGCAGACCGGATTATTCCGTTGACCCCCGGGCCAAAAGCTACGCTGGGGCCGGAATTTAAGGTCACCATTGAAAGACCTCGTGATGTAACACAGCTCAATCAAAATCCAGAATATAAGCGACTCCGCAATGACATTCTGGAATACCTAATCGATGTGGGAGCTACCCGAAAGCAGGTTAGTGATCAGAAATATATACTCCCTGAGCTAAAGCCAGTGATGCCAGGACGAGTCGTTTTCGGCAGTAGAAGAAAAAAAGAAGCAGTCAAATACTTTTAAATCGAGACCATGGAAGCCTTATTAAAAAAAGTTGAATACCAAGTAATGCCTCACCTGGCCGAAAAACCGGTGATGCTGGAGTGTCAGGACCTCAAAAAGGTGTACCCGACGCCCAAAGGTGACTACGTGGTATTAGATGATCTGAAACTAACCATTAGACAAAGCGAGTTTGTCTCTATTATTGGTCATTCCGGTTGTGGCAAGTCTACGTTACTGACCATGATCGCAGGGCTTAACGAACTGAGTGGTGGCAAGATCATAGTAGATGGTCTGGAAGTAAGAGATGCCGGGCCGGATAGGGCAGTGGTATTTCAATCACCCAGTTTGTTGCCCTGGTTAACAGCTCAACAAAACCTTATGATTGGTGTCAACCAGGTTTTTCCGCATGGAAGCAAAGCTGAGCGTGTTGAGATATGCAAGTACTATTTGGATAAGGTGGGACTTGGAAATGATTTTAACAAAAGGCCAAGTGAGTTATCCCAGGGAATGCAACAAAGGGTTGGGTTAGCCCGTGCTTTTGCATTAAAGCCCAAGGTACTCTTACTTGATGAACCTTTTGGGATGCTCGATTCACTGACGCGTGGTGAGCTTCAGGATCTGCTGTTGGAGATCTGGCAAAAGGAGCAGATCACGGCAATTGCGATTACCCATGATGTGGACGAGTCTATCTTCCTGGCTGACCGGGTGATCATGATGACCAGTGGACCCTATGCCAAGATTGGTGATGAGCTGGTTATCCCATTTGAAAGACCCAGGAATAGAAAGGACGTACTCGAACACCCCGATTATTATGATTATCGATCCTATCTACTAAACTTTTTAAATCACTAGCACACCCTTTTTTGACCGATTTCTAATAAATACAACATGGTTAGACCTGGTCAATTGTAGTTGACCGGGTCTTATTTATCAACCCGACTTTGAAAAAACATTTGAATAGATATGTCACAACCTGCTGAATCATATAAATCTACCTGTTCGTACTGCGGAGTTGGTTGTGGTATCGTAGTTT
>JAHCMM010000227.1 GCA_019192515.1 Cyclobacteriaceae bacterium SS2 | reverse complement strand
TGGTCCGTTCAATTAGAAGGCAGAGGACTAATTCGGCAGTTAGATATTTACATCTAGCAGGCAGGCCAGTTCACCTCTGCTTTCTTAATCTCTTAAGAACACTTGAAAATAGAACTTTTTAAGGACAGCTAAATCTAAAGGGACAGGCAGGTTTTACCAATTTAACGAGTACAATAGAGTGGCCGACTTTCTGGGATGTGCTGGAAGACAGCCAAGGAAATCTTTGGTTGGCTTCACAAGATTCGGGTGTTTACTACCAGCCCGCCGGCCAGACAGGCTTTAAGCATTTTAAAGCAAAGGATGGGACTGGGATTAGTTCAGCGCTTCATATTTATGAAGACAGTGCCGGTAATATCTGGTTTGGAGCAAGCCGTTACGATGGGGAATCTTTCCGAACCTTTTCCACAAAAGATGGATTTCCCAGTAACAATATTCGTTTACTACTTGAAGACAAAACCGGCAAGCTTTGGTTTGGTGCACAAGGAGAAAACATGTTTGTTTATGATACTCGCCTGAATGGCGAAGTGGAGCAGGGAAAAACATTTACTGTTTTAAAAAATAAAGACGGCAAACCATTTAACAACGTTTGGTCAGTAATCGAAGATAGAAATGGCAATATTTGGTTCGGTGACAATGATGGACTTTGGCGTTATGACGGCAAAACCTTTACAAAGGTATCGCAGCGGGGGGCTTATGCTATCATCGAGGATAAAGAAGGAAACATCTGGACAACTGGTGCAAATGAGCCTCGTATGGGTCAGGTCTGGTCACTTTCCCGTTATGATCAAGAGTTTATATACAACGAAACCCCAGTTGTAACTGAAATCATGTCACAAAGACCAGCTCTCTTGGGGCTTTTAGAAGCCACCGATGGAAGTATTTGGTTTGGATCTATGATCGGAGTATATCGTTATGATGGAAACACAATCACGGACTTTAAAAGCAAAGTGGATCAGCAATAATGTTTTCGTTCCACAATTTGTAGCAGCGTACTTGATCTACAATCCGAAATAATTTTGATTAGTGAGAGGGATTTGGAAATCCCCTTTTTATCTATTGTCCTACATGCCCTACGAAACATGTAGGACAGCTTGTTTAGCATCATTACCGCATACAAAATAATTGTACTATTCCATTATCTCAAAAAGGTGCTTACCTTTTGGTCAAAACCCGCACGGGTTTGAAGGAAAACCTGCGTAGGTTTTGATGAAAGTCTGCGCAGGTTTTAAGCAAAAACTGCGCAGCTTTTGCAAGCCTGCCAAAATCGCCCTTTAAACGACGTCAGGGCCCTTTTATTCCAGGCCTTACACATCCCCGCATAAAAATATGAATTGTATTATTCTGAGATTAGGCTGGCCTGCAGTGCTTTGATCAAACTCATTTAAAAAGACCCGAATCTCACCAAAGAAGTTCGGAATGCTAAATCCGAACGATTGAGTTGGATGCCTGTGTGAGATTTGTAACCGATTATTTAAATAGATATCGAGAAAACAGAACTCTCATGAAAAACGATTTATTACCCTATACTACCCNTCAGCATAAAGCGTGGCCTTTGGCAATTCCCCGGATCTTTTTGGCTCTGATGCTCTTCATGTTCTCCTGTGCGGAGGATGAAGAACTTGAACCGATCATTGACTACATCCACATTCCGGATGAGGTATTTGAATCCATGCTGATTGAGCAAAATATTGATTCGGACGGCGCGATCAACCAACAGGTACTGATATCAGATGTTCAATCAGTGACTCATTTGTACCTGGATTTTCATCTTTCTAAGAAGGAAATTCTGGATCTGACAGGCATTGAGGGTTTTACCAACTTGACTTTTCTTTCAGCCTCCGGCAACGCTATAGAAGAAATTGACCTGAGTCACAATGTTCAATTGGATTCGGTTCAGCTACAGGGCAACTATTTGTCTGATATTGATGTCAGCCACAACACAAGGCTGGTGTTGCTGGACCTCCTGGCTAATGAGTTGCAATCCATTCACGGGCTATCCAATCTTCCACAGTTAACCAATCTGAACCTGTCCTTCAACTTATTGGATACCCTTTCATTTGAAAGTGAGTCCATTGAAGCGATACTGGCTACACATAACGAGCTCCAATATTTTGAGGTCAAGAATGCCGGGAACCTTAAAAACCTAAACCTGACCACCAATGCGCTTTCTTTCCTTAATACAGCTGCACTTCCTTCATTAGAAACGCTACTCCTTTCTGATAATCAATTTGAAACCATCAACCTGGATCAAAATGCTCAGCTGAATTATCTCTACATCTCAAGTAATTCACTCACATCGCTTAATGTCAGCAGCAACCCAAACCTGATTGGTTTAAAGGTGGATAGAAACCCCAGTTTGACGTGCATCAGGGTCCATGATGATCAGGTGATCCCTGCTGTATCGCTTTCGGAGTACCAGGAACTAAACCCCAATTGTCAGCAATGAATTTCAAGACCATAACGATCATTTTAGGAGTGGTGGTGGCTTCAATCATTCTCGGGACTGGCGTGATATCCGGAGATACATTTGGGAAGGTCGCTGCTATCAAGGCCGCTCACCAGCCCGATGCTGAACTCAAAAGGGATGCTTTTTGTGAGCCAGGGCTCAATGACTCCACACAATCCTCTTCAAAAACCCCCATTCAAATCATCAAAAAGCTTTATCCGCTTACTCTTTGATGAACCGAAAAGACTGAAAAGTACCCTTGCTTTTTAACAAAATAAAATAAGTGCCTCTCTCTAAGCCAGACACATCTAAAGTCCTTTCCGTACCTGGATTGGTGTGCCTTACCCGACCATTTATATCTAAGATGGAAAGCTCATCAATGTCATGAAAATTTGCTATTCGAAGGACTCCGCTGGTGGGGTTCGGATAAATGATGCTTTCAACACGATCTAGACCCAGGACCTCTATAATGTTAAATTCAAAGGTCTGCTCAGCTGGTAGATAGAACTCGTCTCCTGCTTGTGTTGCCTTGATGGTCACATGGCCATAATCCAGTATCGTAGCCAAATTTCCACTGAGCTCAATAGGTCCGTCTATCAATTCAATGGAAGTTGGTAGACCCGAAGATGAAGTTACAAGTATCTCAAAAGTTTCTTCTTCGAAATCTACATCCTTAAGGTTTTGGTAGGTCAAAATCTGCGCTTCCTTACTGATAGTAAAAGAATAGATTTCCTCCTTAGGGAAGTAATATTTGTTCCCTGCCTGGGAAGCTACCAATATGACTTCTCCTTCACCAAGTATAGTGGCTGTTCCGCCATTCAGGCTAATGGGTCCTGTTGGATTTAATTCAACTTCCAATCCGGAGGAGGATGTAATATTGATTTCAAAAGTTTCATCACTAACGAAATAGTTTTGGATACCCTCAGCAGTAAATGTCTGCTCAATCTTTCTGGCTACAACTGTATCTAATGATTGAGAAGATAGATAGTTTATAATATCATTTGAGGGATCATTAATGTTGTACTCAAATATGCTCACATAGTAGTCTGTCAGCGGGGAAAGCCCTTCTATCGTAAAAGTGTTTCCGGTGCCTGAATAAACCACGTGGTTACCACTACCTATTTCTGTACCTCCTAACCCAAACATTGAATTTTTAGCATAAAAAACTCCATCCACAGGAACTACATCGACCTCACTGGCTGCTTTCACCAGCACAATGCGACCATCGCTATTGATATCATTTAAGGTAACAGTGAGATATTCCCCGACCTGTTCAATCAACATGATTTCTGTTTGTAATTCTTCGGGTTCGAAAACCGAATTATTGATGGAAACCTGAACGGAACCATAAGTATTCTGAGTTCTAACAATATCAATCAAATTGTCTGAATTGACATTGCAAAAAATCAAAAGGTTTTGGCCAAACAATTCAAGTATTTCATCATTTACTTCCCATACATCATCATGTTGCAGAATAAAAGTATAGACAAGGTTGTCAAAGTCATCAATGAACAGGTCTATGTCGCCATCACCATCGAAATCATTAATTTCAACAGTGGTAGGACCGTAGTTACTGGCCACATCAAACTCCTTGGAAAGCTCAAAATCATTGAGAACATCTTTCCGTGAAAAGATTTTTGTTTTATGGCCGTTACTTGTAGACGTTGCTGCTATTATTTCAGCTATCCCGTCGTTGTCCAGGTCTCCAGCGTTCAGCGCAGTAGGGGATTCGCTTTCTCCTGTAAGCGTGATAACAGTGGGAGAAAGAAAACCGCCCGCCTGATCATTTAGATGGATTTCAATTTCATTCGATCCATTCACACCAAGTATCAAATCAGACCAGCTATCATGATTGACGTCAACAATTTTGAAGTCTGTTATTGAAGAGGATGAGGAAATTTTTAGTGGACTACCCGTGAAGTATTCATCAAAATCATTCTCATTAACAGTAAGAAAAACAATTTCACCTTGGTTATTAAAAATAAAATTATCTGTACCGTCTTGATCATAATCTTCAACTACAGCATCCTCTACAATCGCTGTATACTTAAATGGTTCCGCATCAGAGAAAGTTCTGTTTCCCAGGTTTAAATACCTCTCTGTTCCAACAGTTCCATTACTTGCCGATTGGTAGAAAACGATTAAGTCCAGTAAACCATCATCATCTATGTCAGCAAGGTACCCGCCATCTGTATGCGTGTTGGTAGTATATTGAGAATAAGTATTATCTAAGCCAATTTCGTTTCCGTAGAAGACTTGAACCGCTCCATTTTTACTAAAGATCACCAAATCATTATATCCATCATTGTCTAAATCACTCATTTTTGTTCCTCCTCTGGTTCCTGGATCTGGTCTCAAGCTGAGCGTAGTAAATTGGTCAGAAACTTTAACCTGTGGGTCTAAGGGGACTAAAATCATTTGATTGTTTGCCATGGAACCAATTGCAACAATATCATCAATACCATCGTCATTAAAATCCTCAAATGTGTGATTGCTAAATCTTGGCATTTCACTTATTAGAAATTCCGGATCATCAAATGTTCCATCTCCGAGATTTTTGAGCAGAGTAAGGTCAGTCATTCTATTGCTTAGTAAAATATCCTTTTTTCCATCTGAGTTGTAATCATAGGTAATAATATCTCTGATATTGAAAGTGCTGTAAGTATAACTTAAGTCATAGCCAGTGTCTCCCTGCAGGTAAATCTCCAATGAATTACTGGAGTTGATTACGGCTAGATCAATAAAACCATCAAGGTTGTAATCGCCGTAGCTGAATTCAGTTTCTGAGGCACTGACAGAGGTATTTGAAGTAAATGAAAAATTTTCGTTTATGACTACATGAACTACAGTATTAGTTAGGTCTAGAACAAACAGGTCATTATCGCTATCTCCGTCAATGTCCACTACTTCAAACCTGAAAGCACCGGCAATAGTACCAATTCCACTGGTAATTGAGATCGGGTCATCAAATGTCCCCAGTTCATTCCCATCTATATATCCAATTTCAAAACCTGAAGTGAAAACAATACCAATTCGACCGTCTTTATCAAGATCGATCAATTTTGCTGTATTCGCATCAGCCTCGATGGTTGCTGATAGTTCAATTCCAACGGCTGTTCCTTCAAATATTAAGATCTCGTTATTAACTGAAGGAATAGCAAAATCCAATCTATCATCGGCATTTAGGTCCATTTTATTAGATATACTGGCAAGCATTGAAGAGTGTTCATAAACCAGTTCTTCATTTCCGAAAGTGCTTCCATCCCCGTACCGGACGTAAATCCGGTTGTGTTGAATGTGTAGGATGTCAGAGATTCCATCATTATTGTAGTCATATGAGATGGCATATTTGACAAGATAAAAGTTGGATTGTGGCCCTTCATAGATTGGGTCTTCATCATAAAAGGAAAGCTGGGCAAAAAGCGTATTACTCGCAAGGATTAGGAGTAAAAGGGGTAAGCTAAACTTTTTCATAAATTCGAAAGTACTCAGAAAGTTGTATACAAAGTATACCCCTTAAAAAATTTATTTTTATGCATGAATTGTGTTGATGTCTGGACAGATACGAGGTAAAGATTCCGCCCCTTTGGGGCTTAGGTGAAGACGTTGAGAGTACCGCAGGGCTGGCACCCTGCGTTTGAATGATTTCGCCCCGTTGGGGCTTTCTTGTTATTAGCTTGTCAGGGGACAAGCCATGGAGAGGTTGTTAGATTTAAGCAGGACTGATTAGCTACTTTCAAACTAACTTTCTAACTTTATCATACATGAATGTAAAGGAAAGAATCAAAGAGCGGATTAATGATATCAATGACCCCAGGTTGTTAGATGAACTTCTTAAGGCTGTCGAACTCGAATATGAAATAGAGCATATTGACGAATTAACTGAAATGGAAAAAAAAGCCATAGATGAGGGGATCTCAGATGCGGAATCGGGAAAACTGCATTCAAACTCAGAAGCAAGTCAACTGGTCAAAAAATGGCTAAAGAAATAAGGTGGACAACCCGGTCCATCATTGATCGAACCAATATTTATAAGTATTGGTTTGAACGTAACCAATCGGAAGTTTACCCTGAAAAACTGGAACAGCTATTTGAAAAATCTGCTGAACTAATTGCCAACTTTCCCAAGATTGGTACCCAAACTAATTTCAGAAACGTGTATTCTAAGGTTGTCAGAGATTACAAAATATTCTATCGTGTGACAAACGACGAAATTCAAATTCTCAGAGTTTGGGATACCCGAGAACATCCAAACTCAGCTGGAATCTAAATGCGCTCACATATTACCTGACCTATTCAATACAAAACGATTGACAAACCACGGGAGTGTCGAACCCAAGCACAAAGCAAAAAAAACTGGATCAGCGCTAGCCAATCCAGTTTAAGTAAAAAGTAATCAGGTTTAAAGACTCTGATCAGGCAAATGCTGACGTGAGCCTTTGAATTAGGTTGAGATAGAAATCTTTAATTCAGGTCGAAGCCGATAAACAGCTGCAGTGCTGAATTCTTGGCGTTGTTGATGGCCTGACCGGCAAAAGTGCCT
>JAHCMM010000226.1 GCA_019192515.1 Cyclobacteriaceae bacterium SS2 | reverse complement strand
CTTGATAGGATCATGTATCTTCCTTTTTGTCCCCTATGCATCCAGAATTCCTATCGCACTTTCACAGTATTTGGGGTATATGTCAGAAAAATATAGGATTGTCGGATTGATGTACATCATCATCACATTTTTTATCTTCCCTTTTGCCCTGATCTACTTCAGTAAGTAACTATTGTCCCGCTTCTTTTTCGTAACTTCATACTTCAACCTAACAACCCTGAAGTATGAAAGCACTAAAGCTCTTGTGCGTTTTGTTTTTATTCCTTAGTACATGTGTTATAGCACAGGAATACAAGATAGAAAGCAACATTCCCTATCGCGATACAAGCAAAGAAAAGCTAGATAACTACACTCGAGAACGATGTAAATTAGACATCTACTACCCTACTGATTCCACAGGATTCGCAACAATTTTCTGGATCCATGGTGGCGGACTTCAGAATGGAAATAAGCATTTTCAGGAAGAGTTACTCAACCAGGGAATGGCCGTGGTTGCCATCAATTACCGGATGTATCCCGATGCTAAGGCTCCTGCCTGCATCGATGATGCTGCTGCGGCATTGGCATGGGTTTTTAAGCATATCGAAAGTTATGGTGGCGATCCCAATAAGATATTTGTTACGGGTCATTCTGCTGGCGGATACCTGGTGAGCATGGTAGGTTTGGACAAAAAATACCTGAGTAAATATCAGGTAGATGCCGACGATGTAAAAGCATACCTTCCACTGAGTGGTCAGGCTATTACCCATTCCACCATACGGGGTGACAGAGGTTTCAGCAGGACACAACCTATCATAGATGAATATGCTCCTGTACATCACGTAAGGGCCGATGCTCCTCCATTTGTTCTTATAACAGGGGGTAGAAATGAAGATATCCCGGCACGATATGAAGAAAATGTCTACATGAAACGACTCATGGAGCTGGCAGGTCACAAGCAGACTTTCTTATATGAATTAGCTGGTTTTGGACATGTTCCGATGGTAAGCCCGGCATGTGCATTAGTTTTGAAACATATTCGCGAAATGCTCGCTGACTAAAACCAATTATTTTGAGATACGTGTTGTTTATCCTGGTCTTCGGATCTTTGAGCCATTTAAAAGCTCAAACCAAAGACACAACCTTCTTTGACAAAACCAGGCAAGCCCTGCAAACAACTTTCGGAGAAAAGCCTACACTAAAAAGAGACCTGTTCTTCGAATATTTAAAGAACGCCAATGAACCCAGCTACATTACCTTCATTGATAATTACAAACCTACAACCACCCTTACTCCCAGCCTGAGAGCTGAGGATGGAAAAGACATCGTCATAGAAGGACACCTGGCCCCCAGTTACTATATCATCAAGCCTCAATCAAACAAATTGGGAATGGCATTGTCCTTTCAGGGAGCATTTACGCTACGTCTCGTGAAGGATGAATCTTCACCCATGATCCCTCCCTCAAATAAAGCAGGCTTTAGGTTTGATTATCTCATGGGTACCGATGGCATCTTTACTACATTTTTTACCTCAGAATTGATGCATTACAGTAATGGAGGATCACCGGGGAGTATTGATTCTCTCCTTCTTGATACGCAGGGTATCCTCCGTAACGATTATGTCAAAGGAGATTTCTCCACTAATTATTTACGGCTGGGTCAGACACTGATTTTCAATACCAGGTATTTCGGACAAAAAAACTATTTACACGCCTATCTATATTACCAGCGGGATATGCATATCAACGATTTGCTCAACTACTTCCCTATTCAGGAAGGAAGGTATGGTTACCATAGAATAGGCACCAGTTTGGTTCTTTCCTCTACCTGGTTGGGTTTATTTTCTAAAAAAGAACACTTCGCCACATTAAGATATGAGCCAACCATCATCCTTGATAAGGCAGAGATCCTGGGAGAGACTGGCACAAGCAACAGGATGGCCAACAAGCTACAAATCATTATCAGTGCTCCGGTATTAGGCGAAACAGGGATCTTTACCCAGTTTTACTGGGGAAGAGATTACCTCAACATTCGTTATGATCTACCTGTTTTCTACTGGTCTTTTGGTGCTGCTTTCAATAGCATGCCGGAGTTTACCCAACTCATCAAGGCACGCTGAAAATCATAAAACTCAATGCTCCTTTATCAGTAACTTTGTGATACCTTCATCAATTAAGATGATCAAAAATGTTTGTACTCCCATTTGAAATTAAAAAAGCGCCATTTGATGTATCTATTCGGGATAAAGTGGTACTCATGGGATCCTGTTTTTCCGAGAACATTGGGAAGAAACTCTCCGATCACAAGTTCAATGTCCTTATCAATCCATTTGGGGTTATCTATAACCCTATTTCTATTTTCAAAACCCTGGATCAATCCATTTCTACCCAGGTATCCGAAGATAGAATCGTTGAAATAGATCATATCTATTACCATTGGGATGCCCATTCAGCTCTGTCAGCAGCTTCCAGGGAGGATCTGATAAAAAAGCTTCATGAACAACAAGATTTAACAAGATCTGCATTGCATAAGTCTTCAACCCTCATATTATCCCCGGGAACAAGCTGGGTTTATCATCATCAGTCTAACCATTCGATTGTGGCTAATTGCCACAAAGTACCGCAAAAGGAATTCACAAAATCCTTGCTGTCGGGTGAAGAAATTACAAGGCATTATTTTGAAGTAATTGAAAAAGTAAGATCAATTAACCCTCAAATCAATGTCATTTTGACGGTAAGCCCAGTCAGACATATCCGGGATGGGCTGGTGGAAAACAACCTTAGTAAGTCAATTCTAATTCAGGCCGTTCAGGAAATTGTAAAGAGGGATCAAAAAGCCTCATATTTTCCCTCCTACGAAATCCTGATCGATGTCTTACGAGACTATCGGTTCTATAAAGAGGATATGATCCACCCTTCCGATCAGGGCATTGAATACATCTGGCAAAAATTCAAATCTGCATACTTTGATCAGGAGACGCTTAACTTTATTGAAGAGTGGGAAAAGCTAACCAGGGCCCTTAAGCATCGGCCATTCCACCCGGGATCACCTGCTCATCAGTCATTTCTCAAATCAACTGCTAAAAGGCTGCAGTCATTTTCTTCCATTGTGAATGTGGAAGAGGAACTAAAATCCATTGAAAAGCAATTGTTAGACGCATGAAGCGATTAATTGTCATATCTCTTATTCTCACTTTAAGCTGTAAACCACCCATGAACCAGGAATCAACACAACATACCAACGCTTTAATCAATGAATCGAGCCCGTATCTCCTTCAGCATGCTCACAATCCGGTAAACTGGTATCCCTGGGGAAAGGAAGCATTGGATAAGGCTAAAGCAGAGGACAAACCCATTCTCCTCAGC
>JAHCMM010000225.1 GCA_019192515.1 Cyclobacteriaceae bacterium SS2 | reverse complement strand
CTGTTTTCAATTATTGGTTTTCGACGTAAATTACTGGTGTTTTCACAATGGATCTGGAATTACTTCACCTACAACAGAGGTAACAGATTGATTATTAAAAAAGACCTGGAGGATGAATAAATGATATGAGTATGGAAAGGTTAATGGAACGGGGATCTCTTGAAGTAGATATTCGTCCACAGCCGAATGATGAAACCTGCGGACCCACAAGTCTTCATGCTGTATATCAATATTTCAATGACAATATCTCCCTGGAAGATGTAATTGGTCAGGTAAAAAGCCTGAAAACCGGAGGTACCCTGGGGGTCATGTTAGGTAATCATGCTCTGAAAAGAGGCTATTCTGCCAGGCTGATCACTTATGACCTGCAGATGTTTGACCCGACATGGTTTGTAGAGGGCATTTCTCTTGAAGAGAAACTCAAAGAGCAACTTTTGTATAAGACAAGTAAGAAGTTTAAAACGGCTACCAATGCTTATTTGAAATTCTTGCAAAATGGCGGTGAGATCCTGTTTGAAGAGCTGAGCTCGAAACTGATCAGAGGCATTCTGGAAGAAGGCACACCAGTATTGACGGGGCTAAGTGCTACCTATTTGTACAACTGCTCACGTGAAATCCCTGAAACCAACGAATACCATGACCTAAAGGGTAAACCTGCTGGCCACTTTGTGGTCATTCGTGGCTTCGATCCGATAAAACGACTGGTTTATATCGCAGACCCACTAGAATCTAACCCAATCAGTGAAACCCAATACTACCTGGTGAATCTAAGGCGATTAATCAACGCAATTTTGTTGGGAATTGTGACTTATGATGCTAACTTATTAGTAATTAAACCAAAATAATGTCTTCTAAAATTATTGTTACTGATCACCCCGGTGACTGGACTGCGTCTAATAGCGAAACAGATATTATCTCACCCCAGGATTATTTTTCTGATGAGCAGTATCAGAAGAGTAAGAAGTTTAAAGTAATCAACCTCTGCAAGTCATACCACTACCAAAGCCTGGGGTACTATGTTTCCCTGCTGGCGGAGGCCCGGGGACATAAAGTCATGCCGGAGATTTCTACTCTTCAGGAGTTTAGGTTCCCATCGCTGGTGAGGGAAGATGCGGAGGATTTTGATGAGTTGATTCAACAGGAATTCAGGAAGGTTTCCGGGGATAGGATCGAGATCTTTATCTGCTTCGGGAAGGCAGATTTTGCAGCATTCAACAGGGTAGGGTTACTGATTTTTAATCTTTTCCAGGCACCTATCCTGCGGGCAATCTTTTCCAAAAAAGAAAAGTGGTTTTTGACAAACCTGAAGCCGCTTAACCTGAAAGAACTTCCCAATGAGCATCTGGATCACCTGAAACAGTCGCTGGATGAGTATCTGCAGGGCAAGAAGCGACTACAGAAGCAATACAGCCGGAAAAAGTATGATATGGCCATTTTGGTAAATCCTGAAGAGACCACCGCACCATCCAATAAGAAGGCCATCCAACATTTTATGAAGGCCGCCGAGCAGGTGGGGTTTAATGTGGACCTAATCACCAAGAACGACTTTGCCAAGCTGATCCAGTACGATGCCTTATTCATCAGGGAAACGACTAACGTAAACCACCATACCTTCAAGTTTGCCAAAAAGGCAGCTTCGGAAGGACTTGTGGTGATGGACGATCCCGAATCGATCCTTCGGTGTACGAATAAGGTTTATCTGAGTGAGCTATTGAGTGCCAATAAGATCCCTACCCCCAAATACTGGATCATCAGGAAAGACCGACCCGGACAACAGAAGATGGAGTTTGACTTTCCGGTGATCATCAAGCAACCGGACGGATCTTTTTCCAAGGGAGTAAAAAAAGTAAAGGACCAGGCCGAGCTGGAAGTGGTTTTGAAGGATTTCTTTCAAACTTCAGACCTTGTCATTGCACAGGAATTTATCCCCACGCAGTTTGACTGGCGGGTAGGCGTGCTCAACAAGAAGCCATTTTATGTTTGTAAATATTACATGGCCACAGATCACTGGCAGATTGCCAACTGGAAAGACGGAAAGCTGACCGGGGAGGGTGATGTGGAGTCCATTCCAGTAGACCAGGCACCAAAGCAACTGCTGGAGCTGGCTGTAAAATCTACTTCTCTGATTGGCAACGGCCTGTATGGTGTAGATATCAAACAAAGCAACAACAAATTTTATATCATAGAAATCAATGACAACCCAAACCTCGACGAAGGTGTGGAAGATCAATCCATCAAACAACAACTTTACCTGACGATCATGCAGGAATTCATGTCACGACTGACCTAAATTATTATGAGTAAAAGCCCCAGACTCCATCTCTTTCAAGCCTATGGCATTGAATTGGAGTATATGATTGTAGATGACACGACCCTAAATGTAAAACCTATTGCTGATGTCTTGTTGCGGGATTCCTCCGGGGAGGTGCTTGGTGAATTGGAAAAAGGTGATATCTGTTGGAGCAATGAGTTGGTAAGTCATGTGGTAGAGTTGAAATCCAATGGTCCGACCAAAGATCTTGGATCCATCAAAGACAGCTTTGTTACGAATATCAGGGAGATCAATGAAAAGCTGAAGAAAGTCAATGCGCGTCTTATGCCTACTGCAGCCCATCCCTGGATGAAACCTGCCGAAGATACCGTGCTTTGGCCCTATGACAGTGGTGATATCTACAGGATCTACGACCGGATCTTCGGTTGCAAGGGACATGGATGGTCCAACCTCCAGAGTACGCATATCAACCTGCCGTTTTATGATGATGAGGAGTTTGCCAAGCTGCATACGGCCATTCGTTTTATCCTGCCGATAATCCCTGCTCTGACAGCCTCTTCGCCGATACTGGGTGAGAAGTTTACAGGATTTATGGACAAGCGCCTTTTCTACTACGAAAAGAACCAGTCCAAGATCCCCGCTATCACCGGGATGGTGATCCCGGAAAAGGTGGTGACCATGCATGGCTATCAGAAGCAAATCTATGACCGGATCGCCAAAGCCATCAAGCCTCATGATCCAGACAACATGCTGCAGCCGGTTTGGCTCAACTCCAGGGGAGCAATAGCCCGTTTCGACAGGGGAAGTATTGAGATCAGGATCGTAGATATCCAGGAGTGTGCATCAGTTGATCTGACAATAGTCTTCTTTATCTCGCACCTGTTGAAGATATTGGTTTCAGAAAAATGGATCAGCTTCTCTGACCAGCTGGAAATGTCTACCGATAAGCTGTACCAAATATTCAGTCAAACCATTCGGGGAGGCAGTCAGTCAGTCATTGAGGATGCTGAATATCTGAAGTACTGGAAGGTAAAAGGCAGCATACAGGGTAAGGATCTATGGGATCTGATCATTCAAAAGATTGCTTCAACATATCCTGAAGAGACTAAGCCCTGGATGGATACCATCAGGCAGATCAATCAGGCTACCCTGGCAGAAAGGATCATCACTGCCCTTGACGGAGACTTCAGCAAGGAAAGCCTTGGAAAAGTTTATCGCCGACTTGGCGACTGCCTGGCAACCGATAAATTGTTTGAGCCGTGAAACTTCAGGTGGTTGTAAGCTCTGAGCACGATTCCAATGCTGTTCCGGAGGCTTATCAATCATTGTTTCAACATGCCGGGGCAGATCTGGAATCGCACCGCGGATGGGACCAGGGTTCTCATGAGATCGCGGAATATCTGAAGGAAATTCTCAAGGTAAAGCCCTTTGTGTATCCGTATACCCGACTGCTGATCGAGCCAAACAGGTCGCTGGATAATGGAGATCTGTTTTCCGAATACAGCCGTAAGCTCTCTGCAGGTGAACGAGATGCTCTGATCAGGACCTTTTACCTGCCTCATCGTGACCAGGTGGAATCCGAAATTGCGCGACTCTCGATAGGTGGGCCGGTGTTGCACCTGGGCGTTCATACCTTCACACCTCACTGGAAGGGCCAAAAGAGAGAAGTTGATATTGGGATCTTATTTGACCCGGGCCGCCAGTATGAAAGCCAGTTTGCATACCAATTGATGAGTAGTCTTTCAGGAAAAGGTTTTACGGTCAGGGAGAATGAGCCCTATCTGGGCATTGCCGATGGTTTTACGACATACTTACGTGGTCGTTTTGATGATGAAAAATACATGGGCTTTGAGTTAGAGGTTAGCCAGGGCTTATTAAACCGACTGGACCAGGTTAATACCATTTTGGGAGAAGGTTTACTGAAGGCTATTGGTGAATTTGAGGATCAGGTTTTGCTTCAGCGGTAAGGATAAACGGATCAGGACACTCATGATAATACCGTCAACAAAAAATTATTATATTGCATAGAAATTGCCAGTAGAACCCATCAATTCCTGTTTTGTATGCAGGAGTTGAAAAGTTAACCTAACCTAAATGGCCAAACTCAAGTATTACTACAATACTCATACCTGCAATTATGAGCGCATCCGGGTATCAAAAATGGATGTGTTCTTAAACTTCCTTGGCTTTTTCCTGTTGGTTTTGGTTTTTGCTGTAGGGATCATCTTCACCCTGTCCAGGTTTTACGACACCCCCAAGCTCACCAATTTGAAGAAGGAGCGTGAGGTAATCATTCAGTCGTACCAGGACCTGCACAAAGAACTCAATGCAAATGAAGATCACCTGGCTTCACTGGCAGAGAAAGACGATGGTATTTACCGGATTTATTTTGAGCAGGCACCTATACCTACTTCAATAAGAAAAGGGGGTGTGGGAGGTACAAACAGGCGAAATGATATTTATGAAAGTACCAATTCCGACAGGGAATGGATGATAGGTACTTACCAAAAGATTGATCAGCTCAGCCACGAGATCCTGATCCAGGAGAAGTCATACAACCTGATTGATGAATTGGCTTATGACAAAGCAAAAATGTATGCTTCCATACCGGCTATTCAGCCGATATCTATCGATGACATGACGAGGCTGGCCTCAATATTTGGTATGCGTATGCATCCATTGTTGCAATTTGAGCGCAAGCATGAGGGCATTGACTTCACCGCACCGCGAGGCACTCCCATTCATGCCAGTGGAAATGGTTATGTGGAAGCCGCATTTTATTCTACCAGTGGTGGGTACATGGTCGTGATCAACCATGGCTACAGCTATCAGACACGATACCTGCACATGTCGAAGTTTGACGTGGTGAAGGGCCAGAAGGTAAAGAGGGGAGATGTCATCGGCTATGTAGGCTCCACGGGACTGTCCCGGGCCCCACACCTGCACTACGAAGTCCTCAAAAACGGCGAACCCGTGAACCCGGTCCACTACTTCAACAAAAACCTCACCCAGGAGCAATACGAGCTGATCGTAGAGCTCGTCGCCAAGCAAAACGATTTTGATTGAAAGTGTGGGATGATCTGTTTGACCTCCTTTCAGGTCTGTCAGGGGCCAGAACTTAATTCGCTAGATCATTTAAATACAACGGAGTATATTTGATAGAGGATAGGTGGGTGTCCACTTACTCAGATGTTATATACATTATGCCTGGGACCAGTGGCAGAGAAACAGCACTATGTACCTGAAGTTTACTTGAAACACTTTACTAGAAAGGGGCAATTCTTCTCTTCTACCCCTAAACTTGAACATTATAACAAACCAAAAAAGAAATATCCAAGTCAAGTTTGCTACCTACCGGACTTCTATGAATTCACGAAGGCCAACGAGAATTCCCTAAAAAGACTAATTGAAAGTAAAGCTTTTGCGTACGAGAATAAAGATTTAGCAAATACATTTTCAATTATTGATAGAAAATCCGCTTTCATATCTAGATCCAACTACAAAAAACTGATCCACATTTATTTGAGTCTGAAGCATCGGAACTTATATATGAGAAATCTCTTTTTAAACTACGAATCAACAGAGTCTTTAGATCAATTAATAAATGAATACAGACCATTTAGAGATACAATTGAACATCTTGCCAAAAAGCCCTTCGATGAATTTATGGGACAGATTAAGAAATCAATTCTTGAAGATCCTTATTTTGGAGAACTTGCCCATCATCAGGCTATTCTCAGACATGCCTCAGGAACTAATGAACCTGTAAATGATGCCAGGAAGGTGCTAACTAAACTGAGAATTCACGTTTTTGAACCACTTAACAAGGACGATTTCTTTGTGACTTCAGATAATCCTGGATTTACAATCGTCGATAAAAACAAAGTATTTAATACTAACTATGGTAGGTTTGATGCCGTTGGATTTCCAATTACCCCTAAACGTCTCCTCTTCCTAGCACATAGAGATAATCATCATAATCTTGAGGTTCGTANGTCAATTCACTATTTAAAAATTCAATCTGATAAGGTTTTTGAGATGAACGAGTGCTCAACGTTTAACTCAATGAATAACATTTTTTGCCCAAATCAAGAGTATCTTGATGAGTTCACTACAGAATTCAGAAAAAGACACAAATTCTAATGCTAACACGACTCCCTACCCAGTCACTCGGCTCTGCCAGGCTGCGCCGAATGACGAAGTAACTTAGCCTACTTGCTGGTTTGCTTTCAGACAGTCTTCACAGACCAGTCATTTAAATAATCAACTTGTAAATAAAAGCATATTACAAGACGGACGCTTGTTCCATTTAACGGTGTCCTGTGAGCCACAGGCCACGGTTTAAAAGGAACAAAGATTTATTTAAGGAGGGAGTTCCACCCAGTCGCTCGGCTGCGCCGAGTGACTGGCATACCGTAGGCCTCTGGCCGGTATAGGAAATAAATCATATCTTTATTGGATGTCTGAACTGAGAAAAGCCAATACTGATCATCCATACTTTGTTACACTCACCATTGCAGGTTGGATGGATTTATTTACCAGAGAGAGATATAATGAGATTATTCTTGACAGTCTGAAATATTGTATTATCAATAAAGGGCTACGTGTTCATGAGTATATAATCATGCCAAGTCATATTCATATGATCATTCAGCATCTTGATTGCAGGTTACCAGATGTAATACGTGATTTTAAGAGCTTTACAGCAAAACAGATTATCAAGTGTGTGGATGAACCTGGTGAAAGCCGAAATGACTGGATTAAATATCTCTTTGGGTACTTTGCGAAAAAGATAAAGCAGAATAAAGAAAATATGGTTTGGCAAAAGACGAGTCATCCAATAAAACTGAATAACAGTAAGATTTATGATCAAAAAGCTGATTATATTCGAATGAATCCTGTTGCAAGCGGATATGTAACAGATGAACAGGCATGGAAATACTGTAGTGCTTGTTTTGATTCTCCTTTGAAGTTAGAAGACGGTCTATTGGCCTGAGGCCAGGATGATAATAGTCACTCGGCGCAGCCGAGCGACTGAATGGATGACTGCAACTAAGGCTTGCATGGCTGTCCTCTTCAGGCACAGCTGCCGTGAGCGACGGAGAAAGACTTACCCAGATGTCAGGTTTCATTCCAACCATTTAGCAGATAATTGTATCTTCAGGAAGATGATTATAGCTGTGAACTATTTCAGAAAATGTACTGGTCTTTTTGGTATCTTATTGCTTCTATGTTCTTGTGCAAAAGAGAATACCACTATATCTCTTGATATTGAAACGGAATCTAAATTCACGGGCACATTTGAAACTTATAACTCGGAAATCATTTCAGGTGAAGTCACATTACAAATCAACCAGGGGACATATACAAGTACTACAGGTTTACCTTTTGGAAAAGGAGCTGGTCATCTTAAGATCGATGGGCATACTGTGACTTTCGTAGACACATTGTTTTTCCCGGTTCCTACAATATATGGGCCTTCTTATGTGCTAAGTGGTGAACACCAGTACAAGTTTGATGGCCAAAATTTAACGATCTGGAAAAGTAAGAATGTCGGTCAGGTGAGATATCAACTGAAACTCGATAATTGAACCGAACACTCGCATCTAATTTGATACTCTCCATGGTCTGTCCCCCGACAGACCATAAGTAAGCCTGGCTTTTAGCTCATTTAAATGCAACGGAGTATATTTGATAAGGAACAGGTGGAATTTCACATAGCCAGATGATATGGGCATGAGCGATATGAGTCGATTTCTTGCATTTTCTTTACTTCTTCTCTCCCTGAACTCTTTTGGCCAGAGTCAATCTGAACGTACTAACGTTTACGGAACAATATTTTCAGGATATTCAGGTCAACCATTAGAAGTAGGATTTTTAACTTTTATCGCCGAAAACGGTAAACATTACTGGGCCAACACGGACAGTTTAGGTAAATATACGACTCAAGAACTGCCTTCTGGTCTCTACAAGTTGAACGTCACTTGCTTTGGCTACTCTGAACAAGATACAATAATCAACCTTGAACCCAACCAATCAGTTAAAATTGACTTTACGGTAAGTACTGATTGTGAGTTCAACAAAGAATTGGCCTTGAAGGACATTGAATCAGGAATTCCTAAGCTACTCCTTGTTGGTGGAATAGCACCACTTGCGAACTCTAAACGAGATAAAAAGTTTGAGAGGAAGTATAGTATTGAATACTACGATTTCGGATGCAACCCTGAAACCTACGAATGCCTTGCTGACTATAACAAAACCATTGTCAAATATCTGGATGAACAATTTGGGCGTGACTGGAGGAACTCCGTAAGAGGAGACATCATAGAAAAGCCACATAACAGGCGATGATCGGGCATATTAAGCTTATTGGATTCCAAAATTTTGAATAAACAAATGTACGGTTAGTCTGGTTTTGCTATCTTAGACTTACACTGCCAAATTAACCCTACATGCGATTTACTAACACCTTTACGGTAGGAATTTTCCTCACCATGATTGTGTCATTTTCAGCTATGGCACAAAAATCCGGACTTGCTTATCGGAACATAGCTATTGCCCTTGATAAGGAGGAACGCTTTGATAGCGCAGCTTTTTATTATGACTCAGCATTCCATCAATATGTTAAGCAAAGACATTTTGCATCCGCCACATTAGCCTATTTTCCATTGGAGAAATATTTAATTGATGAAGGCCAAAAAGACTCCACGCATTACTACATGAGAAGTCTTTATGACAGCAGCAAATATTTAACCCGGTACAACGACAGTGATGGTTTGATAGCACTGAAAAAGAATCTGGCAGACTACTATTTTGAGAAGCATCTGTTTGATAGTGCTCAGGCAGTTCTCGACCTTACTGTTGGTTTGAGTGTAAAAAAATATGGAGCAGGTTCAATACAGAATTCGGAATTGTTTGCCATGCAGTCACTCACCAGCTTTTATGAAGGAAACCTGGACCTGGCTACTTCACTTATTAAGCAAGCTATGGGAGCGACCAGTAATGGGCAGGAGCAAAGTGAATATTGGATTAATTACCTGGAGTATAACCACTTATTAGAGAACAGGCAAGCAGTTAATGATCTGAGTTCATCCCAAATGAATTTTCCGGAAAAAGAGGTAGTAGTCAAAATATATCATACACTGGATACGTATAATACGGGGCATCTTGAGGATTCATTTACCGAATTTCAGAAAATAGTTTTTGACCAGGATAGTACTACTTCCAAGGCAGTAATCTTAAAATATAATTACCTGAAAAGTTTACTGCTTCTTGAGAAAGGGGAATTTGATGAAAGTTTAACCGTAGCAAAACAGTTCCTACCTCTTGCACAAAGGCTATACCCGGAAAGCCATCCATTAAGTGCTGACTATTATCAACAGATATGTAGGATCTATTATGAAAAAAGTGATTTCGGTGCAGCCAGGGAATTTATTCAACGCTTGATTTCCGGGATGGAAAAGAATTTAGGGGATGGTCATCCGCTAAAATCAAATGCATATTTTGAGTATTCACGACTCTTATCAGCACTGGAAAACTACAATCAATCAAATGTTTCAATTGATTCTGCCATTGTTATTTCCGGATTGCAATCAAAACCACCAGGGATTTTTCTGGGGCGATGCTATAATCAGAAAGGTGTGGTGAGTTACTTCCTTGATCAGTTGGATTCGGCAGAACAACACTTGATGCGATCCTGGCAAATTCTGGATGATAACCTGGACAATAAGCAGCATATCTATCTGGCCAGAGTCTTTAATGATCTCGGAAGAGTTTACCAACAATTAGAGATTGATGACAATGCCATCCGGGATTATGTGAAGAGTTTGAAGATCTATCGAACATTGCTGGGTAAAGTACATCCTCACCTGGGAACAGGGTACTATAACGTCGGTACACTATACGCCAAGAATGGGTTGTATAAGCAGGCTCTTGAAAGTTATCAGACTTCGCTTATCAGCAATATTTTTGATTTTCAAGATACCTCTATCCTGGTAAACCCTTCCATTGACAATGTGATGTCAGACTTCATTTTACTTAAATCCCTAACCGGAAAAGTGGAAGCACTGGAATTGTATTATGATCAACAAAGCAGGGGTGAAATGAAGCTACTGGAAGCAGCACTGGATACCTATGTTTTAATTGCAGATCTGATTGATAAGCTTCGAACAGGTTATGTCTCCGCTGAATCAAAACAATTTTTAGCAGAGAAGACCTCTTACCTGTATGAAAAAGCCATCCAACTTTGCTTGCGGGTTTCAAGAATTACCGGCGAAAGTAATTATCTGGAAACCGCATTTTTCTTTTCCGAAAAAAGCAGAGCTGGAATATTACTTTCAGGAATACAGGATGCGAATGCCAAGAAGATTGCTGGTGTTCCTGATTCCCTACTTGTAAGAGAGAAAGGACTCGTTCAGTTGATTGCAGATAAGGAAGTTGAGCTATTTGAAGAACTGAATAAGGGCACACGTGCACGACCATCTGTGGTCGCAAATTTCCAGGATGAGCTATTCAATCTGAAGAATGAGTATTCGGATTTCATCTATTTTCTGGAGAATGAATACAATAGTTATTACCAACTCAAGCATGATAACTATTCGGCATCGGTGCAGGACATTCAATCATCACTTTTTAATCCAATCAATAAAAAGGACAAAAAGAGGTATGCATTGTTGGAATATTTTATAGGTCAGGATTCAATCTATATTTTCCAGGTTGATAAGGAAAGTTTTCAGTTAATAGTGAACGAAAAGCCCGTCGACTTTGAACGTATTATCAGGGGATTGAGAAATTCGATCCTTTATGATCAGAATGAGGCATTCATTGAATTGTCTACGGGTCTGTATCAGCTTTTGATCCCCATTGAAATAACAAAAAAGATGCATGTAACAATCATACCCGATGGAATTCTTAGCTACCTTCCATTTGAATCACTCTTGTACACATACAGTGAAAAGCCACTTCGTAAGCAAAAATTCCTGATCCGGAATACCAGCATTTCTTACAGTTATTCGGCTACACTTTCCGTTGAGATGACAAGGAATCCCTTTGACTATGATTCAGGGAATAATTCATTTGCCGGATTTGCACCAGTTTTCAGTACGAACCAGCAATTCCAGGTGATGTCTAGCAACAAGCCAGGTTCAGTTGAACTAACGATGGGTGATACATTGTCTGGTCAACCTTATGAAATGCTTGCAGGCTCAGAGCTGGAACTTGAAGGTATTTTCAAGGTACTGAATAGAAGAAGGTTTGAAAGCAATGCTTACTTCTTTAATTCAGCCTCAAAGCAAAATCTTTTGGAAAGCTCTACCCTGAACAGCAGATTCATGCATTTTGCAACGCATGGGATCCTGGATGAGGATCAACCCAATTTCTCAGGGATTGTTTTATCAGACAGCACCGAAAATGAGATTCTGACTCTGGGTGAGATTTATGGTTTCAACACACAGGCTGAAGTGGTAGCACTAAGTGCTTGTGAAACGGGTCTGGGTCAGTTGTTGAGAGGTGAGGGTCTAATCGGTTTGAGTAGGGGCTTTTTCTTTGCCGGTTCGAAATTTATAATCGTCAGTCTCTGGAAAGTTGAAGATGAATCTACAGCGAAGATGGCTACACGTTTTTATAAGAAATATGCTAAAAAGAAAAGAAAGGATATCTACGGCACTTTTCAAAAAGCAAGAATCAGTGTAATTAAGAAAAAGAAGTTTGATAAGCTTTCAGATTGGTTTCCATTTGTCCTTGTGGGTATGCATTGATACAGAATTGCTGTAGGTTGGTCTTGTTACTTCCCCATGGTCTGTCCCCTGACAGACCATTTAGAAGTCACCTTATAGGATCATTTGAATATAACGGAGTATATTTGATAGTACATATGCCCAATAGCTCTTCTACATACATTAGGCACAATAAACCACAGAATGTTTACTGAACAAATAATTCAATTAATATTTGATGGTTTAAGAACGATCGCAATAGGATCTGCTGCTATTGTTGGTATACTTGGAATTAACTCTTGGAGAAGAGAAACAAGATGGAAACGCAAGTATCAATTGGCAGAAGAAGTGCTTGCTTTAGCATACGAAGCTAAAGAGCAAATTGCATGGATTAGAAATGGGTTTAGCTATGGTAGCGAGGGAACAACAAGGCAGAAAAGGGATAAGGAATCAGAAGAGGAGAGCCAGATAAGAGACTCAGTCTATGTTACAGTTGAACGAGCTGAGAGCGTCAAAGAAACTTTTAATAAGCTTCAATCATTGAAATTTAGATTTGTGGCTGTATTTGACCAACCGGATTCAAGATTAATTGACGAATTTCTTAAGGTTAGAAATAAATTAATATTTTCTTCATATCGCCTAGCTGATGCCAGAGTAAGAAATAGACGAAAATCGATTTTAAGTGAACAAGAACAAAAACATATAGACAGACTTGAAGCAATAATCTGGTCTGATTTAGAAGAACCAGATGAAATCTCAAAGCAAATAGATAATGCTCTGGAAGAACTTGAAAATATTTGCAAATCTGTAATAAGGAAAAGTGCCTAATATGCGGTTCCATGAATGGTTCCCTTCCCAGTCGCTCGGCTGCGCCGAGTGACCGTTATACTGAAGGCCTCTGGCTGGTATAACAAATAAATCATATCTTTTTTGGATATCTGAACTAAGAAAAGCCAATTGCTTAATGTCGGTAACAACACCGACATTAAGCTTAGTGATATACTAGTTGGCCTTAGGACAGATGGTCACTCGAAGCGGAGGAGCGACTGTGAGTACCACTACAAAACATAAATCTTTGAAACTTACGCCATACATAAGATTCGTAATTGGAGGGCTATACGCACTTAACTTCTTGATTGCAGAATTAACATCAATCTATGACAAACCAACTGACAACTTATTTTGGATATCCGAGGTTTTTGGTGTTTTGGTTGCCATTGTTTATCTGGCATATTGTGTCAAACAAGGAATTAAGGAATTGCAGAATGACAACATTGAACTCCCATATCCGCGAATTTTAGCAATTCTAATTGAAGCATTTAATATAGTGGCATTTACTTATATGCTAACGCTACTTAAAGGATCTCAAATTTTATCAATACTACCTAACCTTGTTATTGTGATTGGGATGGGATATCTAATAATCCAAAATTTAAAGATATTGGTAGGAAGAAGCTGAGGAGGGTATTTCTCCCCAGTCGGTCAGCTGCTCACCAAATGACTGACCTTCCCCTGGTCTGTGACTCACAGACCAGTCATTTATAATCAACTTGTAAATAAAGGCATATTACAAGACGGAAGCTTGTTCCATTTTACGGTTGCCTGTGAGCCACAGGCCACGGTTTAAAAGGAAAAGAGATTAATTTAAGGAGGGAGTCCCGTAGGGACGACCTGTCTGTAGAATTATCAACCAACATGGTTAGCTCCGTAGGAGCGGCCTGTCCCTGTATTCTTGCTTTAGGTCGGTGTTGTCACCGACCAGAAGCGAGATAGAGTACTTGGAAAGCGTTAAGCTTACCTGAAGCTTAACCACCCACCACCAATTGCACTATTCCAAAACAGTAGCATTCAATCAAAACCTGCGCAGGTTTTGATCAAAGTCTGCGCAGGTTTTAGTTAAAGTCTGCGCAGGTTTTAAACAATATCTGCGCAGACTTTTGGAAACATCACAAAATCGCCCTTTAAAAGCACTGAGAGGTGTTTTGATTCGCGCTTCGCTCTTTATTTCCCTCCAAACTTCATTATTTCCTCGAAAACCTGATAGGATTATTCTAAGATGGTAAAATGCTACTTCAATATCCTTCTGATGGGTCTGTCCGGGGACAGACCCTGGAAGGAGGAGCTATATCACTACAATCTGCAAGAGTTGATCAATTCCATAAAAAACCCAGGAATGGACCTTACAATAAGCTTTGGTATGCACCGAAAATGAGCTATTTGCTTACATTTGATACATGAAAATCGCTGGCCAGGAAGTTAAGCCCGGGGAGTCCAAACGAATCAATGCCAATATTGCAAAACTCCCTTCGGGCACACTCATTGATATTCCCATCTTCATCCATCAGTCCAAAACTCCCGGACCGGTCCTGATGCTCATCGCCGGGATGCATGGTGACGAGATCAACGGAGTGGAGATCATGCGCAGGATCATCTCCGAGAAAAAATATATCGTGGAGAAAGGTGCCGTGATCTGCATCCCCATCATCAACATCTACGGGTTTATCAACTTCTCCAGGGATGTGCCGGATGGCAAGGATATCAACCGGTCCTTCCCCGGCAGCAAAACAGGCTCTTTGGCCAGTCAGGTAGCCAACTTCCTGATGGAGGAGATCATTCCGCACATCGACTATGGCATTGACTTCCATACGGGAGGAGCCCGCATTAACAACTATCCCCAGATCAGGGTTAAGCTGGAAGACAAGAGCAACAGGATTCTGGCTGAGGCTTTTGCCACCCATTACATCCTGGATGCTCCGTTCAGAGACAAGTCTTTGCGGAAAGAAGCCTTTAAGCTGGACAAGCGGGTGCTGGTGTATGAGGCAGGGGAATCGCTGAGACTACGCAAAAATGCTATCGATGAAGGGATCAATGGGATGCTCCGCGTGATGAAACACCTGGGGATGATCCAGGATGCTCCTGCTAGCCCCCGCATACCCACCACCGTCCATCAATCCACCTGGATCCGGGCCAAGTCAGCCGGTCTTCATGTGGCTTACGTTCGAAATGGGTCGGTGATCCAGAAAAGGCAGGTACTGGGTGTGGTCAGTGACCCTTTTGGGGATTACGAAATCAAAATGAAGTCACCGGTAGACGGGTATATCCTGGGTATAAACAACAATCCCGTGATCAACAGGGGGGATGCCTTGTTTCACATCGGGCACTAGAATGCTCAATCTTCCAGGTAACCTCTTCTGTCCGGGCTTTTGGGTTCTGGCCAGGTTCGTTGGTCACCCGAATTGTTAGTGGGGAGCACTCTTCTTTCTCTTGAAGCCTTCTCAGGATCTTCACTCGCCATGTAAGCGAGGATGGCGATCATCACCACATTGTTTGTCACGTCGTCAAACACGATCTTGTCATAGGTATCCACATTGGTATGCCAGGTGAAGGGGCCATAATCCCAGCTCAGGGACGACAGCATAAAGGCTGGTGCACCTTTGGCCACAAAGGATGCAAAGTCAGAACCCCCGCTTCCGGGCATCCCAGGAAATATCGTTTTCAGTTCCTTTTTATAAGTACCCGGTACCTGTTGGAGCCATCGCCCCAGAAAGTCATATGAATTCAAGAATCCCTGCCCATTGATTTCCACGATCCTCCCGGTACCATTGTCCTGATTCAACACAACCTGTACACCATCCACTATGTCCGGATGATCCTCGACAAACGCTCTTGAGCCATTCAAGCCCTGTTCTTCGGCACCCCAATGACCTACCAGGATGGTTCGCTTTGGGTTTGGATATACTTTCTTCAGGATCCTGGCTACTTCCATCATGGTAATGGTGCCGGTGCCATTATCCGTGGCTCCCGTAGCCCCGTCCCAGCTATCGAAATGAGCGGATAGTATGACATACTCTTCCGGTTTTTCGGTGCCTCTGATCTCTGCAATGGTATTGAATGCCGGAACAGGGCCGGGAAAACTGGATTCAGCAACAATTCTGATTTTGGGGTTATCTCCATATTCGACCATCCTGTAGAGCATACCATAATCTTCGAGTGATAGGTCAATGGTTGGGATCTTCTTTGTAGATGCCCTGAATATTTTATTGGCTCCGGGAAAACCTGACCAATAGCTTTCTATTATCCCTGATGCACCCGCATCTTCTATTGCACGAACGAATTCAGCCTTTTTCAAGCCCGTGTTTTTCAGACTTTGCCTGTTCTCTTCTTCAGCATTAGCTCGTTCCGCTTTGATCTTCATATAGGATTCGGTGCTGGATGCCCACTTCTCCAGGTTATCATCCGGGCGACCATTTGCCAGGTAGGAGGAGATCATGACAAATTTGTTCTTTACAGCCGGCAGCCAATTGATGAATTCCAGGGAGTCCTCAAAAAATGGAGCCACCACCAGCTCTGCAGTCACTCCTTTTTTAGAGGTGGAAGGACTCCATGCTTTCTGAGTACCATTGAGCGTGACCACTCGTGGATACACCATATCCACATGAGTGATTCCACGTTCCCATCCGCGCCATACACCCCATTGCTCATTCTTGGCTGATATGCCCCAGGTCTCATACTTCCTTACCGCCCAGTCATGAGCATTTTTCATTTGGGGAGTTCCGACCAGCCGGGGTCCTATTACATCCAGCAATTCATGGGCAAGAACTTCTAGCTGGGAGTTTTCTGTTGCCTCAGCGATTATTTCATCGATGACTTGATCCTGGGCGACAGTGCGTGGGATCAGGACTACCGATAGGAAGATGGCAACAATACAGGATGCTGTTAATTTTATTTTCATGTGGTTTGAAGAAGTACAAATTTAAAAAACAGGATAAAAATAACGGGTGAAATGAAATGGGGAGACAGCACGCTTAATGTTTGAGTACCCAGTCTCCGATCAGCTCAAATATTTCCTCCCTGCACTCATCATTGTGAGGTTCATGAAAAGCACCTTCAATGGCTTTCCATTCCATTTTTTTGTTTGAAGCAGCAAACTCTTTCGATGCTTGCCAATCTACGATCTTATCACCTGTTCCATGATACACCAGTCCTGGTTTTTTGATCTTATCGGCTTGCGCTTTTGCCAGGTCAATTCCTTCCATGATGGTGTTATAAAGGGAGACGGTGATCTTGTCGTGCACCAGCGGATCCTCTACATATTTTTCAACTTCGGTCGCTATCCTGCTGATGCTGGACGCGTCCAATCCACTTCGGGAGGAGAACGAAGGCCAGAATTTGCCAATAAAAAGTCCTGATTTCACTTTCCACGCCGGCGGGTCATACTTGAGTTTAAACCAGGGAGCCGACAGGATAAAACCAGACACTTCGTTTGAATCCTTGGAGATCATATAATTGGCTACAAGATTTCCTCCCATGCTATGGCCCATCAAAAAGAGTGGGCTTTGCAGGTCCTGCACCCTTGATGCTTTTAGCAACTCCTCAATGTCGCTCAACAAGAGATCCATATTTTTTGCATGGCCTTTCTTGCCCTGCGATTTACCATGTCCACGAAGGTCCATACAGTAGACAGCTATCTGTCGCTCCATCAGCCTGGTGGCCATCATGCGATACCTGCCAGCGTGTTCTCCGTGCCCATGGATGATGCAAAGGATCTTTTTGGGCTTATCGGGAATCCAGTACCGGTAAAACAACTTCACGCCATCACGAGCAACTAAAAAACTAGAATCAACCGGCATATCATTATAATAATTTCAATTTTTTGATATATTATCAGACTTAATCAAGATATTGCTAATCGTGCGTAAGATATTGGATGATATACTATATTCCTTGCCTGTCCAACTGGTATTTCATCATGTCAAGAAGAATATTGCACTTCTTTTTGTTTGGGTGCTTCTGATTGCTTCGGTCTATGGTGGTATTGGCAGGATATATGGCATACACTTCCTTTTTCTCGACCCTGAATACATTGATCAGGTCAATTTCCTGAGCTTTTTCACTGTCGGGTTAGCATTTGGCAACCTGGCAATGGCGTTCAATATTACCTGCTATATTCTGGATAGCCATCAGTTTTCTTTCCTGGGTATTCTGGAGCGACCTTTTGCCAAGTTTTCAGTAAACAACAGCACAATCCCTTTGGTGTCCCTGGTTCTATATCTCATAGCCATTATCAATTTTCAGTTGCACAATGAGTTTAGTACGGGCTTGAATGTGATCCTCAATATCATCGGGTTATTGTTGGGTATTGTGATCATGTTTGTGCTCTACTTTATCTATTTTAAGTTTACCAATAAGGACATCTTCAAATTCCTTGCGGGAAGCGTGGACAAACGGCTCAGAAAATCTGGCATCAGCAGAGACAGGGTGATGAAAAAGCTGAAAGAGTCTAAAGAGAATAAATACCCTGTAAAGCACTACCTGGATCTTCGGCTCAGAGTTCGTTCTACCAAGAACCTTATGGATTTTTATGACAAAGAGGCTGTACTCAAGGTTTTTGATCAAAATCATTTCAACTCCGTAATTGTGGAACTGACCATTATCCTCCTGGTAGTGGCACTGGGAGCTTTTATGGAGATCAAGTATTTTCAGATCCCCGCTGCAGCAAGCACTTTATTGCTCTTTTCCTTGCTAGTCATGCTTGTTGGGGCGGTTTCCTATTGGTTCAAAGGTTGGGGGATTGCCTTTGTGCTTGTCCTTTTTGTGTCAGTCAATACCCTGATCAAAACGGGTATCATCAAGGGGTTTTATCCTGCCAGGGGGTTAGACTATTCCGAAGAAAAGGCTGAATATACCATTCAGAGCCTGCAGGAATTGAATACGGAGGAGCATTATTACCAGGATAAGACTGCCAT
>JAHCMM010000224.1 GCA_019192515.1 Cyclobacteriaceae bacterium SS2 | reverse complement strand
CGTTTGGGAGACGCTTGAGCTATTTTCCGGGTTTTATGAGCTGCCAAGAGAAAGATCTGAAGCCATCATAGAACTGATTGGCCTTGGTGAAAAAAGAAAGACCTACACAAAGAATCTCTCCGGAGGACAACGCCAAAAGTTAGCACTGGGAATTGCATTTTTAAATCAACCTGAGGTATTGCTGCTGGATGAGCCTACTACCGGCCTTGATCCGACTGCAAGACGTGAGATATGGGAGATCCTCAAGAAGCTCAGGAAAGCCTATAATACAGCTATGATACTTACCACACATTATATGGAGGAAGCGTCGTATCTGTGTGAAAGAATTGTGATTATTGATCGTGGAAAGGTGCTGGCTAGAGGTACTCTGGATGACTTGTTATCTGAGTATATTAATGGGGAGAAGATTTCCTTCGCGGTAAATAAGACCTTTAGCAATAATGGCATCCCAAAACCCGATAGCATCATCAATATGAATTTCTCCGAGGATGGGTTGAAAGGTGAGATCATCGTCAAAGATCTTGTGGAATACCTTCCGTCGTTTTTGCAATATATCGAAGGAGAGGGTCTGGCATTGACTTCCCTGGAGTGCAGGAAGATGACATTGGATGATCTTTTTATCGCCATGACAGGCAGACATTTAATTGAAGAAAAATGAGACAACTGGTATTATTGACTGGGGTTGAAATTAAAGAATACCTGCGCGAACCAGGGATTCTGTTTTGGGCTATTTTTTTTCCGATCCTCCTTGCGCTTGGCCTTGGTCTGGCTTTTTCGGGTGGTGGAGAAAAGGAGAAAACTGTAGCCATCGTCTGCTCAGCTGCCGATTGTGTCTTTCCATACAATATAGAGAGTAGTGAAGGTAAACTGTTGGGTAATGAGAAAATTGGATTCACCAGGTATCAGTTTGAAAAGACAAGTTGGGACGAAGCCATTTTGATGCTAAAGAAAGGAATGATCAGCATGATCCTCAAAGTGGAGGGGGATGAGATCCAGTATCATTTTGATCCAAATAATGCGGATGCGAACTACGGCTATCTGCAATTGTCGGCTGCTATCAAAGGCGAGGCTCCCGATCCTGGCAACATTACCATTCTGGAGCAGGGTGGGACCCGCTATATTGACTTTCTGGTTCCTGGATTACTGGCAATGGGTGTGATGATGAGCTGCATGTGGGGTATTAGCTATAGTAATGTGGATCGAAGGAATAAGAAACTACTGAGGCGCATGGTCGCGACACCCATGAAGAAGTATAATTATGTAGCTTCTCAACTGATATCCAGATTGATGCTGAGTGCCATTGAAGTGTTGCTATTGGTTGGGATTACCAAATGGATTTTTGATATATCCATTACAGGATCCATACTGGCTGTGGTGTTACTGGTAATTGCAGGTAATGTGGCCTTTACAGGATTAGCTATACTTATTGCATCAAGAACTTCCAATACACAAATAGCAAATGGACTGATCAATCTTGTGGTTATGCCCATGATGATCATGTCGGGGATCTATTTCAGCTACCATAATTTCCCTGATTTCATGATTGCTATTATCCAGTTCTTTCCCCTAACAATTTTGGCTGATAGCATCCGGTCTGTGTTTCTGGAAGGTGCTACCTTATTGAATGTGATGCCCCAGTTGATTGGGTTATTTGCATTTGGTCTCATTCTTTATGCAGCAGGCATTCGAATCTACAAATGGTATTGAGGTCATCTGGATGTCAGATCGAGATTATAGACAAGTCTAAGATCCAAAATAGGTCCAGAATCAAAGGCAATGTTTTTCTGCGTCCGGTCATCACCAAAGCTTAGGATAGCTACTCTGAAGTCCATCTCATCACCTTCTGCAAATTGAAGATAACTTCTTCCTACTGCAAATCCGGCTCTTGCCTCAAAGCATAGACCTCCCCAAAATTTGTATCTTCCAAAAAGGGCCAGATCAATGCTTTTACGTTCGATATAATCATTGTTGTAGAGAGGGTCCCCAACCTGAAAACTGGTGATCAGGCCAAAATGGCTAAATCCAAGAGTGAGCTTTTCAGTCGCATGATAGTTGATCTTGGCAAAGATTGGAAGCAATCCCGATATTGACCATTTGGGGGCAACAATCCAGTCCAGGTAGACGAGCGGGACAAACATATTGCCAAATTTTTCCCGGTTGTACATCAGTCCATATCTCATGGTGAGATCCTCGCGGTATTTTATCTCGTATAGGCCTATCGCACCTAGTTGAAAGTGTTGTTTACTAACTTCATTCAAATCACTCATAAACCGCGGGACAATCAGCATTTGAATGGCATTTTTTTCACCTATACTTTTTACCCATCCGGTTTGAAGGATAACGCCGTGAACTTTTAAAGGCATGATGCTTCCAGGATCACTTACTGAGTAGTCGATGTTGAAGTGCTGGTACGTTAGATCTGTATACCAAATGGATGTTTCATTGATCACAACTGGCATCTTAAAGTTTGCCATTAATCCCGTTTCACGGGCATTTCCCTGGTTGTTCTCATAAGGTGCGGAAGGACCGGACCGGTAGGAGAGTGTAGCCAGGTCAATGGATTGTTGTGCCATCAGGGATGATGCTGAAAGAAAGAGCAGGATCAGTGTCGTTTTCACTCAATGAATTTAATAAAAACGACGGATTCTTTGATCAAGCTAATGCTAAATATTATTGCCTGTTAACCAAAACTCACTAAGGCTGTTTTATTATGTGAAATCAGCTTGTACCGACAAAGTATGAGTACATTTCTGCCATTTTTGTATTATCTTATTTAGAAATGAATAACCTATGTTAGAAAGCATAAATGAGGTATTAAACAGGCTATTAAGCAACCTGATTGAGATTCTTCCGGATCTTATATTGGCTATTGGTCTGCTCATAGGAGGGTGGCTGATTGCCATAATTGTCGAGAAGTTGGTCAGGAGATCCATTCTCTACCTCAACAATGTTGCCAATGAAAACCTAAAACGGAAGTTTCTAAATGTTGACCTTAAAGGATCTGCCAGGTTCGTTTCCAAAACGCTTTTTTGGATCATCATTCTGATTACGCTTCTGGCATGTATCCATCTACTACAATTTGACTTTTTGAGCGACTTGTTAAGCAGGGTTATTGCTTTCTTGCCAAGCATATTTGTAGCGGTCGTCATCATTTTTGCCGGGGTTATTTCTGCGCGTCTCGCAGATGATCTTATCAAGTCGGCTGCAGCTCGAACAGGGCTTAATCTGGGTAAATACCTGGGACGTATTATTCGGTATTTGATCCTTTTTGTAGCCATTATTGTGGCTGTTGATCACCTGGGGATCAACATACGCTTCCTTACAAACCTGATCATTATTTTGATTTCAGCACTTTTGTTTGGAGCAGCACTGGCCTTTGGACTTGGTGCACAGACGTCCGTCAGCAATATCCTTGCTTCCTACTATGTGAGGAAATCTTATAATCTTGGTGACAAGGTGCAAATTGGTGAGGTGACAGGTGTAATCGTAAAAATAACCGATCATGCTGTGTTGCTGGAGACATCAACAGGAAATGTGATGATCCCGGCNAAGGAATTTAACGAATCTAAAGCGGCTATTTTAAAAGACTGATTATGACAACTACTGACAATAAAATCATTGATCAATATATCAAAAATCATCCTGACCAGGCCATTGGGCTGATTGAGGATTTTGATGATAAAGACATTGCTGCATTACTTGAGGCTCTACCAATTCAGATTTCAGCTGCTATTCTCACCAGGATCGTATCTTTCAAAGCTACCAAGGTGCTAGGCTTTCTGGATCACGCTGTGGCATCACAAATCATAAGTTCACTGCCAGAGAAAAAAGCAGGTAACCTGCTAATTCGCTGCGATAAAAGTATACGACATGAAATCCTGAGGCTGCTTAAGATCGAACTGAGGGAAAGCATAGAGTTTAGACTAAACTTTTCTAAGGATGCGGTTGGTTCACACATGGAAACTCATGTGGTGACTTTTAAGACGGGATACAAAATCGCAGACTGTCTGGATTTAGTGAAATCCAATTTGCAGGGAGTGGGCTCTCAGATCTATGTGTTGAATGATCATGATGAATTGGTGGGATATGTACAGCTAAAAGATTTACTGGCTGATCATCAGGACAGGAATATCCATTCACTTATTCGAGAGAAACCATTGACACTTCTTCCTGCCATGAGCGTAGAAGACCTGCTGGCTCAGTGGGAATCAGAGTTTGCTCAACTCCCCGTAGTGGATTCTGAGGGAACATTTCTCGGCATTGTATCAAAACGATCCATCATTGAGTATGCGGGCAACGATGAGATCCAACGTAAGCCAGTTTTCAAAGCAGGCAGCGCATTGAGTGAACTATATCGTATCGGTTTTATCAGTTTACTGGGCACAGCACCGGAGAGTAACCTTAAAAACAGGCTATCATGAACAGATCCACTTTACAAATCGCATTGGTCAATAGTTTTATGTTGCGGTATCCCCGTGAAGCAGCTCAAATCCTCAATGATTGCTCGCCAAAGGAAGTAGTAGATTATTTTACTGAACAAGCCCCTGAAATAGCCGCAGAGATTCTTTCATTTATGACTCCTGGCATTGTGCCTGATGTCCTGGATCAAATGGATGACGAGCTTTTTGTTTCTGTTTTCAGTCAGCTGGATGATTTCAAAGCTACGCAATTGCTGTCTCGGATAGATAAGAAAGATCAGCAGGAGAAGCTGGCTCTCATTCCGGAGAAGCGCGTAAAACAAATCAAGGAATTACTGAGCTATCCACCCGATTCAGCTGGTTTCCTGATGGATACCAGAATTCACACCTTTAAACCCAGGCAGACAGCGGGAGATGTTTTAGATAAGCTAAGAGCAGTCAAAGACAGGAGGATACTCAATATTTATGTGACGAATGAGCACAATCAACTATTGGGGAGGATCCCGCTACAAACCATTGCGATATCGAGTCCGGAGACGGTTCTTGATGACTTGATGGAGCCGAGCATATCCGTCGAGCCCATGACACCTGAAGAAGAGATTGTTAATCTCTTTCAGGAAGGTAAGATTTTTGGTCTGCCTGTTGTAGATCAGAATAATGAAATATTGGGGATCATCAGGAATGATGCTTTGATCGCAGCAGCCCAGAAAGATGCAACTGAAGATGTACTGGCCATCTTTGGTGCGGGTCGTGAAGAAAGAGCGCTATCCAGGGTATCTTTTGCTATCAAAAAAAGACTTCCATGGTTGGAGATAAACCTGGCAACTGCCTTTCTTGCAGCTTCCATTGTAGGCATCTTCGAAGATACCATTGCCAGGATTACCGTTCTGGCAGTATTCCTCCCTGTAGTGGCCGGGCAATCCGGAAATACGGGATCACAGGCACTGGCCGTCACCATCAGGGGGTTGGCATTGCGGGAGATCAATACCAGTCACTGGTGGCGTGTAGCTCGCAAAGAAGTAGCCGTCGGATTTTTCAATGGCGTAGCAGTAGCGCTCACCACATCTTCCATCGTGTATTTCTGGGCAGATTCTTTTGGTCTTGCCATCGTCATTGGTACCTCAATGATTTTATCGATGGTCATCGCTGGTTTTTCCGGAGCAGTGATCCCAATCATGTTGAAATCTATCGGTCAGGACCCTGCACAGTCCAGCTCAATTGTCCTGACCACGGTGACGGATATCGTGGGTTTTCTTAGCTTCCTGGGATTGGCAACTGTGCTCGGTACGGCACTGGGTATTGTATAGGTCAAAGACAAGCATTTGCCACTTTTTGATCATTTTAAAAACAATGAGAGACTGGATTCTGTTGATTTAATAGCGTAACTTATAAATAGAATCAAACCCTTAAATGATTATGGCAAACATTGTTTCATCAGTTGTGAGTGGTATCAAGGGAGGGCTAAAAGGAGCTCTTTCGGGTACAGCAGACCTTGGAGGAACTGTAATTGACTCTGTCAAAGATCTTACAGAAACTACCATAAAAGGTGCGTCTGATATTGTTGTGAAAGGTATTCAGTTACCAGCCTCAATTGTACAGGGTGCTTTCGAAGGCATCAAGAATATTGGGAAAAGTAGTATCAATTTAGTGAAAGGAATAGTAGATGGTGCAGTTCAGGGTTCCATGGAAGCAGGAGTGGAGCAAAAGGATGCCGTACAGGGATCAGTAAAGCAAGCCATTCATGCTGCCAAAGAAATTGGTATTGATGTTGGGGAGGTTGCAGTTGAAGCTATTCGTGGATCAGTGGATGGAGTACGGAAAGTAGGAGGAAACACCCTGGAAGCAACTAAAAATAGTATTGTAGCTGCATTGGAAGCGGCTGCTGAAATAAGTGAGCAGAGTGCAAACGCAGTGAAAAAATCTATCCGAGAGGGTGTGAACGGAGCCAAGGAGGTGCTGGATGAGATCAAGAAATAAAGAAATCAATGGTTAAGGATTTTCTATAATCCGAATTTGTCCGATTTCTTTCAAAGCCTGGTCTTTTGGAACAAAGACCAGGCTTTACTGTTTATAGACTTTTTGACAAGATCTCTTTACGTGTCTCGTAATCAACTTTGCTCATTTCCGGAGATATATAATCGATCTGAACCACATATTGATCATTGAATTTTGACAGTGTCAGGAAAATGTCTGTCCTTCCGGTTTTCCAGATCGTTTCCAGTCTTAGATTTCCGGTCAACAGGTTTGGTGCCCATTCATTTTCTGAAATTGTATTCTTATTGATTGTGACTACGTTGTTTTGTGCAGGTGCACCATATTTTGAGGTCAACAAGTCCTGAAACAACTTATAATCTTTGATATAAAAATTAATATTGGTGTATTCAGGAGTAAAAAAATACTTGGCTCTCATCAAAAGGTCAGTTGTCGTAAATGTGTAAACAATCTGTCCTTTGATATCTGCGATAGTACAATCGTAGTAAACTCTTGAAGGAAGCTCGGTGACCAGGCGACAGGTTTCAAGGGATTTTACCTTGGAAAGTTCCATGCCCCAGTCCAGGTTTCTGAAATCATTTGTTTGTGCAGTAACTACATCATAAATGAATACCAATCCAATGATGATGAGGATTTTTTTAATTTTCATTTTTCAGTTTAAAAGTGTGCTATTTGTTGTTTAACACTTTGTTCAAATTGGAGAGAATAAACGTAAAAGATATAGGATGGTTTAAATTTTGATTAAAATCAAAAAATATTTTATAACAACCTGATAATCAGAATGATAAAAACTGAAATTGCTACTAAATTATTCCCTGATCCCAATGCTTTAACTATCATAAGATTAGATTAATTTCGATAGTTAATTTCTTTCAAGTGCTTACCCTGATACAATACAATGAAGCAGAATGTTTGACCAAGGAAGGTCTGAGTCCTGCAAAGGCTTCTGAGTTGGTAGATAGCCGTTATGTCAACTGGTTTGATGTAGAGATCACCAACAAGGTACTGGTAGAAGATACTGCCAGGCTTTTTGATATTCATCCACTGATGGTGGAAGATATCATGCATACGGATCAGCTTCCCAAATTCGAAGTGTTTGATAAGTATCTTTTCTTCACAACTAAGATGCTGAATTATGTGCTTTCGGAAGATCGGATAGTGGAAGAACATCTTAGTATTGTTTTAGATAAGAACCTCGTCATTACCTTTCAGGAAGGCTTGCCAGGAGATGCCTTTGATGAGCTGAGGTCACGTATTCAGCTGTCAAAAGGGATTATCAGGCGGTCCAAAGGCGACTATCTTTTCCATCATATCATTGATGCGGTTGTGGATCATTATATGAAGATCATGGAGCATTTGAGAAATAAAATTGAGCAACTTGAAGCCAGGTCCTTTGCTGATCCTTCATTTGACGTGATGGAACTGGTTATTGACATCAAAAAAGATGTGAATATCCTGAGACGGTATACGCTACCGATGCGGGATGCCATCAACAAGGTGAGGGTAGAGGGTAAGGGCTTTATTGATAAAGCATCTATCAATTACTTCCAGGATGTGATCGATCACCTGAATTATCTTATATCATCATTTGACACATCAAGGGAGATGTTGAGGGACCTGATGGACCTGCAACAATCCAATCAAAACAATGAGCGAAACAATGTAATGAAAACACTCACCGTGGTTTCAGCAATATTTATCCCATTGACCTTTTTGGCAGGTCTGTATGGAATGAATTTTCACTATATGCCTGAGCTAGACTATAAATGGGGTTACCCGCTTTTGATAGGTGTAATGGTTTCTGTGGCTGTTGGCATGTCACTCTATATGCGGCTGAAAAAGTGGTTTTGACTATGACTTGTTACTGAGATAGCCATATTGCTCCAGTTCATCCAACTGATAGATTTCTCTCAAGATGCCATCATAAAGGATGTAATATTTATTAGCAACCCCCCATACAGATTGATATTGATGATCGGTTAGCATAATGCCCTTCTTCCTGGATTGAAGTTTAATATGAGTTGACACTTCCTCAACAAATACTGGCGACAGAAAAGAGAAGGGTTCATCAAGTAATACAAATTTTGATTGCATGTAGAGCATTGTAAAGATCTCTATGAGCTTTTTTAATCCTCCGGAAAGCTCACCGATTCTGTTGTTTATATGTGGTTTGAGTATTTCAATATTGACAATCTGCTCTGCATCAAATATTCTGCTCACTTGCTTAACAGTCAGATAGTTCATCAGGAAACTATCCTGGGGTAGGTAGTTGATCATTTCCGGTTTTTTATATAACTGATCCACATACTGCCTGTTCACCCTAATGGATTGATTTTCTCCCCGCAGCGTGCCGAAAATGAGCTTCATCAGGCTCGACTTGCCTGAGCCATTCCTGCCAATGATACCAACTACATCGCCTCTTTTGCATTGCAAGTAGACATTAGATAAGATCTTACGGGGTCCAAACGAAAGGTTGATACTATCTGCTTCCAGAATGCTCAATGGTAAATGATTTGGTACGTGATGATGAATATTGAGAGAGAAATTAAGATATCCAGCACAATAGAAGCACCGAATAGACTGAAAGCACTGATTCCTAAATTATGGAAAAAGTAAAGGTGTTTTCTCTTTCCCATTAAATAAAGTGCACCAAAAACAAAGTATCCAAGGCTTTTGATCCAGAAAATATAGATGAAACTGATCTCACCAAGAGTCATGATGAAAGAGATTCCTACAAGTGTTAGGATTAAATTGAATACGGTGTATTCTCTGTAGAAAAGCCTGACTCCAAGAAGAAGTTTTTTATTGGGAATTGGCATTGAAACTATTTAACGGTAAATCGGAACCAAAATTATAATCCGAGAGAGGGTAGGTGTAATGCCTAATTTTCAAATAATCGGGTTACCTCTGCGTTACTTACAGTACTAATAAGTACAATTTATTCTTGAATAGTTTATATAACCAAACCAGCAACTTATGTATTATTTATCAAGATTCACCTTATATGTGATCGCTATATTAAGTGTATTCTTTATGTCCTGTGAAACAAGCCATTACAGCGCTAATAGTTGGCAAGACCTGTATCATAGCAGAGACCTCGATAAAATGAAGGGTAAACGTTTGAAGCCACTTCAAAAGAATGTAGCTAAACATCACAATTATTAAGATTAACCTTTAGCCAAAAACTCACGGATGTTTTCAGCAACCATTCCGATGAGACGTACCCTGGATTCCCTGGCAGCCCAGGCATGATGGGGTGTGATGAGGCAGTTATCAAGACCTAAGAGTGGATGGTCTTCGGCAGGAGGTTCTAAGGACAATACGTCCAAACCAGCTCCTGCCAATTGCCTTTCTTGCAAGGCTTGTTTAAGGTCATTTTCATTAATGAGTCCACCACGCCCTGTGTTGATAAGAAATGCCGTCTTCTTCATTTTGTGAAGAAGCTGTTTGTTGACGATTTTTTCGTTTGCAGATGTGAGCGGGGCATGCAGCGAGATGACGTCCGAAATCGTGAATAGTTCTTCCAGGTCCACAAGCTTCCAGTTTGGATAATCGGCTCGTTTTGCATGATTACTGGTCGCTGCTATTTGCATCCCAAATGCTTCTCCAATCTTAGCTACTGCTTTGCCTATGGTACCAAGTCCATAAATGCCAAGGGTTTTACCATGCAGTTCTGTGATACCCTCTTTCCAGTAGCACCAGTCATCATTATTCGTCCATTCCAGATTTTGGACGGAAGAATTATGTAGTGCCACATTGTTGGTGAGTTCAAACAATAGAGCAAAGGCATGCTGGGCTACAGCAGTAGAGCCATATCCAACTGCATTTTTTACCTCAATTCCTTTGGATCTGGCATATTCGTAATCGACATTGTCCATGCCTGTTGCCAGCACACAAATCAGCTTCAGGTTTGGCAAGGAGTTGATGTGCTCTTCTCTGACTTTGGCTTTGTTGACAATAATGATATCTGCCTCCCGGGATCTTTCTACTACCTGGTCGATGGAAGTGCGGTCATAAAGGGTAACGTCACCTAAAATGCTGATGGGTTCCCAGGAAGTATCTCCCGGATTGGCCACATAAGCATCCAGCATGACTATTGTGGGCTTTTTGGTCACTTGCTGCTCTTAAGTAGTTTTTTACTGATGTTTTGTTGGGCAGCCAGCGCTGCTCCGATGATGCCTGCATGATTTCTGGATTCGGCAGGAACGACTTTAGTATCTAGCTCGATGTATTGACTAAAACTATCGAATTGTTTGCTGATACCGCCTCCAATAATGAACAGGTCAGGCCAGAAAAGCTCCTCCAGTCGTTTCAGGTATTTGTTGAGACGACCCCCCCAAACATCCCAATCAAGGTTTTCCTTCTCCCTTGCGGTGTTGGAGCAATAGTACTCCGCTTTCGTATTGTCCACATGGATAAACCCAAACTCTGTATTGGGCACCAGTTTTTTGTTCGTAAAGAGGCCACTACCAACACCTGTGCCGCATGTAATCATCATGACAACACCCTTTTCATCTTTCCCGGCACCAAATTTCACTTCTGACAGTCCAGCGGCATCTGCATCGTTTACCAGGTGAGTAGGACAGCCAGTAGCCTGTTGAATTCTCTCGGCAGCATTCAGTCCTTTCCAGGAAGGATCGATATTGGATGCGGTTTTGATAATCTCATGCCTGATCGCGGCTGGAAACCCGCAACCGATAGGACCTTTCCAGTCAAATTCTTTCACAATTTGGGTAACGGTATCCAGTACAGCATCAGGGGTGGCAGGTTGTGGAGTGGGGATCCTGTACCGGTCAGTTTTCAGCGTACCCTTTTTAGTATTGACGATGGCTCCCTTGATTCCAGTGCCACCAACATCGATTCCAAGTATCTTCATAAATTAGGTCAAACTTAAACATTATCGATGAGTTTGATCTTTAAAAGAGCGATTATAGCTAAGTTCGCGTCAGCATTAAATTTTTATCGCTATGCTTAAAAAAGTCTTAATAGGTATTGGCATTCTGGCGGTTATATTAGTTGGACTGCTGGCCTATCTTAACAACAGAAACAGAACCCTAAGCCCTCCGGGATCTGCAGAAGCATCAACCCAGGATCTTACAGTTTCGGTGACGTATAGCAGACCTTCTGTGAGAGATCGTTTGATTTTTGGTCCTGAAGCAGAGGGTGCACTACAACCGTATGGTATTTACTGGCGACTAGGAGCCAATGAAGCTACCGAAATTACCTTTAGCACCGACGTTTTATTCGGAGGGAAAAACTTACCTAAAGGGACTTATACTTTGTATGCAATCCCCGGAAGTAAATCCTTTGTGATTGGAGTAAGTTCATCCCTGGACCGGTGGGGTTACTCAGAGCCTGATTATGATATGGATATAGCGAGGCTAAATGTATCCGTTGAGAAGTCTCCTCATACTGAGCAGTTCACCATCGACCTGGTGAGTAGTGGGGCAGGGATCAACATGCTGATCCTCTGGAGTGAGATAAAATTGACAATACCAATTGTAGCACAATAAAGGAATAAAAAAACCGGATCGTGAGATCCGGTTTTTTTGTTTTATACGTTAGTGGATTAAATAGTAGCACCAACTCGTTCAAGTAGCGCTTTGGTGGCTTTGATTCCTTCTATTTCTCCAAGGTTGCTTCCTTCGTATTCAATACCTACGTGACCAGTATAGCCGGCAGCTTTTACAATGCCCAGCATCTTAGCATAATCAGTATTGGTTTCATTTCCTTCAGCATCAAAGTCATGGGATTTAGCACTTACTCCTTTGGCATAGGGCATCAATTCTGTCACACCCTTATATCGATCGTATTCTTCAATACACTTACCATCTGCACGCTCAATGCAGAAATTACCAAAATCAGGAAGTGTACCGCAGTTTTCCATGTTTACTTTGGCCATTACACCCGCCAACCATTCGCCGTTAGAAGAAGGACCTCCGTGATTTTCTACGATCACCCCGATGCCATAACCTTTGGCAAATTCAGATAGCCTGGAAAGGCCATCAACTGCATTTATGGCTACTTCTTCATATGATCCATTGCCTCTTGCATTTACCCGGATCGAGTGGCATCCTAGTTCTTTCGCTGCTTCTACCCACTTATAATGATTTTCAATGGCTTTGGTGCGCTCAGCATTGTCAGACGCGCCCAGACTACCTTCCCCATCGATCATGATCAGCACATTTTTCACATCATGATCAGCAGCGATTTTATTCATCTCAGCGAGATAAGCCTTGTCATTAGCCTTGTCTTTGAAAAACTGGTTGACATATTCTACTGCTCCTATCCCAAATTCGGTTCTGGCCATCTTGATGAAATCAAGATTAGTCATCTCTTTGCCATGAAGTGCTTTATGCAGGGACCATTCCGCAAGCGAGATGCTAAAGAAAAGTTGCCCGGCTGAGGCTACGGACGATTGTTGCTTTTCTCCATCAGCAGATTTTGTAGACGGACTACAACTTGCAATGATGTTGGAAGATAGGCCTGCCAACGCGATACCTGCTGAACCTCCAGCAAGATTTTTAAGAAATTTACGCTTATTCATTTACTTGAATTTTAAATAGGTTAGAACATGCAAAATAATAAAGATCACCCAGTGAACCGAAAATACTTTACTACAAGTGAATATTGGGGTCTACAATCTCAAATTGACCCTTTTCAATCATGTGTTTAGGGATGTTGGACTTGATGTATTCTTCGAGTTTTTTTATGAATCTGCGCTTGTCATAGTTTTTGGTAACTATCAGGCTGATTTCACGCACTTTTTTTATCCCGCTAATCGTCTTAAGGTTGGCCTCCTGATCTCCTGATAAGCTCAATGTGGACAGTTCAGGCAAGATTGTTACGCCGCCCATGGTATCTACCATTCGGATCAACGAGTCTATGGAATTGCTGCGATAGATAAACGTTTTCTCCTTGCGCACCTTATTGAGATCGCACAGGTCATTCACCTGATCTCTAAAGCAATTCCCCTCATCCAGTAGCCAAAGATTATTGTAAGGAATGTCCTCCAGCTTCATTTCATTACTGTCACCGATGGATTTGTCTGATAGGTAGAGATAAAAAGCTTCATAAAACAATGGGATCGTATGGATGCCACTTGTAGTAATGGGTGTGGAAATAATGCCCACATCATACTCACCGTGCTTGACTGATTTCACTACATTCTCCGTGATAGCCTCATGAAAATCGAGCCTGAATGAAGGATACTGATCCTGTATCCGGTTGGAAAACAAGGGGACCAGAAAAGGTGCCAGGGTAGGGATGATCCCAATCTTCAACTGTCCGGTAAATGACTCTGTGATTTCCTGGGAGAAACGTGAAAGCTGATTGGCACTGTTGAGAAGCTCCTGGGCTTTTGATAAAAATAGCTCCCCATCTGCAGTTACTTCCAGGGGTTTTGTTGACCTGTTGAAAAGAGATATTCCAATTTCTTCCTCCAGCTTTTGTATCTGTAGACTAAGCGCCGGTTGGCTGATCCCAAGCTGCTCAGAAGCTTTCTTGAAGTTCTTGAATGTGTTTAGCTTGGTAGCATAAATGAGTTGATTCAGAGTCATAAGTAGAACTTATTGCTAGTATGAATTTATAACGCAAACTTATGATTCAATTTTATGCTATGCCGAAACAAACGGTTTTTTATTTGGGATTCTAAGTGACCTCGGGGAATATTTTAAGATACAGCCAACCTTTTTGATTAACTTTTAAGTACCACATAGAAAGATTGCCAGAATTGAGTCTTGATGAACATATAAACCGAAAACTGATCAAGGCATGTATCAGGAATGAGAGAGCTGCTCAAAAGCAGCTTTATCAGTCTTACTATGCATATGCAATGAGCATTTGCTTAAGGTATTCTAACTCAAAAGATGATGCAGTGGAGATTTTAAATGATGGTTTCATGAAAGTCTTTAAATACTTGAAAGGATTTGATGCAAAGAAGCCTTTCAGGCCATGGTTTGGAAGGATCATGGTCAATGCAGCAATCGATCACTTTAACAAAAACAAAAGCAAAATTGAGACGAACCAGCTTGAGAAAGCCCTGAATTTATCCGATAAATCGGATGTAATTCAGGGTATTTCTTATGATGAGATCATAGATATGATGCAACAGCTTCCTCCGTCGTACAGGACTGTTTTTAACTTATACGTAGTGGAGGGATATACACATGAAGAGATAGCCAACCAATTAGGAGTAACAGTAGGAACCACAAAATCCAATCTGTTTAAAGCAAGAAAACACATGCGCGAAATTTTAGAGAAGGTTTTAGAAAAACCCTATGTCGAATAAAGAGGAAAATATTGACCGTTTTGTAAAGAAAGTCATATCGCACTATGATGTGCAATATGATGAAGCGCATTGGGATGCTTTGGAAAAGCAACTTGATGCTGAGATGCCGGTTGTGCCACCTGTGAGTTCACCACTGAATATTCCTGTAATTCTAATGTCCGCAGTGGGAGGAATGATTTTAATGCTTGGTATCCTATGGTTGGGTGGGACTTTTGATGATGAAGAGATCGCTGATTCTCAAATGATGGATCAGTCTTCGGAGGAATTAAGAGAGGACAAACTGCTAAATAAAAATGATATTGATGGAATTACCCAGTCAAATGCAATTAGCGATAATGCCATAGAAAATAATGCGGATGTAAAGAGTTCAGCTATTGACAAGACATCTATCCGCGATGAACAAAAAGATCAAACTACACTGGGTGTCGATCAAGCAGGAAATCAAGTTAGTACAGAAAACAGGAATTCAAATATTGGAGACAGATCCATAAGTGATGCCTCTGGTGGTACTTTGATTTTAGCTGATGATTCGGATAAGATCGTTTCATTGGTTTCGGAAGAAACTCCCCGATATTATCTGGTTCGACCTCCTTATCGATTGTATGATCATGGTGTCCCGGTCACATCCTATGATGTATTGGTTGCAGCGGATCAAACAGAATTTATGGTGGTAAACAAGGACAACATCACAGAGCCTGCAGTAATAAATCCTGATAAAAGGAATCTATTTACTTATGGTGTTGCTTTGGGCATATCTCCTGATTTCAATAGTGTGGGTATGAATGAAAATAAGGAACTGTCAGGGCAGATAGGATTGCAGTTTATAACCACGTTCCGAAACAGGCTGAGTCTGGCTACTGGTGCCTCTTATGGCAAGAAAAAGTTTATCACAAGTGGTGAGAATTACTTTCCACCTAATGAATACTGGAAGAGGTTCACCAATGGGGTAATTCCGGAGGAAGTAAACGGCCATATTGTCGTTATCGATATTCCCATTAACCTGACTTATAATTGGAATCCGGCAAACAGGGTCCAGTTTATTTCCAGTATTGGTGTAAGCAATTATTTCATATTGAGTGAAGACTGTACCTATAAATTCAGTAGCTATAATCCTGGTACTGAGTACGGATGGGATTCCGATGAAATGACCAAAGAGTTATTCGGTGTGGGTAATTTATCTCTTGGAATTATGTGGTACCTAAAACCAAGAATAAACCTGAGAGTGGAACCTTATATTAAAGTTCCATTGAAAGATGTTGGATGGGGTAGTGTTGATTTATACAGTGCCGGTTCATTGATCTCCATACAATATACATTTAATTAAAAAATAATCGCACATATCTTGCTGATTTGAAATGAGTTATACATCTTTAATTAAATTTTTAATTTGCTATGCGAAAGATCCGAATTTTAATCCATGTCGCTCAGATCCTTTTAATGGGTCTGATGTACACCAGCATTGCCTTAATGGCATAGTTTGTCAAACAGATGTGATTAAAGGTGCAGGCCGGGGGCCTGTGCCTTTTTTTGTTTTTGACCAAATCAAGCGGGTGGTAGGACTTAAAGCACAGCTCATTATTTTATTGATTATCTGTTCTTTCTCATTGTTTGCTCAAGGCACTCTTATTGATAAAAATGGGACAGCCAGATTTTACTCAGAAGCTCCTGTTGAGAATATAGAGGCTATAAACAAGAAGGCTATTGGGGCGATAGACCTAAGCAATGGAAGTCTTGCCGTTAGTATGCTGATGCGTGATTTTACTTTCGAGAAGTCACTCATGCAGGAGCATTTCAATGAAAATTATGTGGAATCAGATAAGTATCCGAAATCCACATTCAAAGGAAAAATCCTTAATTACGATCCCGGAAAATTCAATAAGCCGGGGAGCTATACATTGAAAGTTTCGGGAGATCTGACCATTCATGGTGTCACAAATCCATTAGAGACAGAAATACTATGTCAGGTATCCAATGAATCTATTTCAGTAGAAACAAAATTCATCGTAGCTGTTGCAAAATTTAAGATAGACATACCTAAAATAGTTTTTTACAACATAGCAGAAGAAGTGGAAGTAACTGCTAGCTTTAATTTCAAAACAAATCCAAGTAAATGAGATTCGTATTTTCGTGCCTCCTATTGATTTCAAGTGTTTATTTGTCAAATGCCCAGGATGACCTGTTAAGTCAAATTGATCAGGAGCTGGACGAGGGCAAAGTGATGATAGAGGGGACCTTTAAGGGAACGAGACTGATCAATGGTCATTCTGTAGAAACCCGCTCCAGGAAGAATCTCACCTTTATCATTTCTCACCGGTTTGGCAATATTAGGGGTGGAGCCTATGAGTTCTTTGGGATGGATGGTGCCAACATCAGGTTAGGCCTGGACTACGCAGTTACCGACAAGTTTACGCTTGGAATAGGCAGAAATTCTTTAGGAAAGCACCTCGATGGGTTTGCCAAATACAGGCTATTGAGTCAGTCAAAAGGAGATAAGCAAATCCCCGTCGCCATTACCTATTTTGGGTCTGCTGCTTATCGTACGGTCCGCATGGTACCCGAACTCAACTTTCAGCAAAATCTGGCATTTACCAATCAATTACTCATTGCCAGGAAGATCAGTTCTGCCGTTTCTCTTCAGTTGATGCCGGTTTGGGTACATTATAATGCTGTCGCTATCCAGGAAAATAATGACGTTTTTGCAGTAGGAATCGGCGGGAGATATAAGATTGGGAAACGATTCTCAATCAATGCCGAATACTACTATCAGATACAGGAATTAAATCCTGATTATTTCAACGCCCTGGCCCTTGGATTTGATATCGATACTGGAGGACATATTTTCCAGTTTCACATCACCAATTCTTCGGCTATGATCGCCAAAGGATTTGTTGGAGAAACAACAGATGATTTCTTCGGAGGAAATATACACCTTGGTTTTAATATCACCCGAAACTTTCAGCTTTGACCAGGATTAATTCCTTTTCTTCTGTTGCACGGATCTGTAACTCTCCAGACCAGCCGTAAATAAGATAATGGCTCCGGCCAATACAGTCTGACCTTTAGGGACTTCATCAAGTATAAAAAAAGCCAGCAGCGTACCCAATAAGGGGGTGAGGCAGCTTAGAATACTTACAGTCGTTACGGTGAAGTTTTTTAAGCTTCTGACAAATAGCGTATGTCCAAAGGCAGTTGTTACGAGTCCCAGGATCAAAAGAGCCTCCCAGTCCCCATGGATGATCTGAGTATTAAAATCCAGATTATAGATAAAAGCAGCAGGCCAAAGCAAGAGAGTGAGAATGGCCATTTGATAATACATCAGGGTGAGCCCCCCATGATCGGTTAAGTTCTTCTTCATCAGAATGTTTCTGATGGCATAGAAAAAACCAGCTAATAAGCCGAGGAATACCCCTCGGGTAACGGAGTTGTCAAAGTTCAGGTCAGGGACAAGGAAGAAAACACCAACGAGGGCAATAAATGAAAGAAGCAATGAACCCTTATCGAATTTGGATTTGAGTAGTAAGGGCTCCAGCAAAGCGGTCATGATAGGGTAGGTGAACATGGACAGCATGGCTATAGCAACATCAGCAGCCTGAAGCGCACTGAAATAGGTGATCCAGTGTGCACCCAGAAAAACCGAGCTGATCAAGACAATCCTGAAATGGCGTCCCCATCCGATGAAAGTTGATTTCTTTAGGGCCTTTAAAATTAGATAGAGTGTAATTACCGCTATTACCGATCTGATCCATATGGTAACTGGAGTGGGTAAAGTAATATATCGGCCCAGTACACCTGAAGAGCTCATGAGACAAATAGCAAAAGTGAGTTGAATAAGCTGGAAAAGATGTGTGTTCATACCCCGAATTGAGGTGCAAACATAGCCTTTTTTGGATGGAAGTCCTTTTGAACAGTGGTCAGGTCATTATCTGGGTTCAGTTAAAACCGGATCATGTATTTTTGACCCATGAAGATCCAATTCAAACCGAGAACCAGTCATAAAAATGTCTGGATGTTTTATGCCGTTCTCACTTTCTTTCTAGTCATATTCATCTTTCTTCTTCCAGTAGGTAAGGAGCCCATGCTGTGGGCGGTCTTTGGATTCCTGTTTTTGCTGTTTGCCATCGTGTTTATCCAGGCTGCTGCATTGCCTTTTGGGTATGCGGTTTCCAGCGAAGGACTTGTGCTAAAACACTTTTCGAGCAAGCTCATTCCTTTTGAGGATATCCAGGTGATCAGGGCTATTGATGCTGAAAAAACGTCGCGGCTGTTGGAGACCGTGCGAAAGAAAGAAGCTACTGCAACCAACGATCTTGATTTTCTTGGCGCCATGAAAAGCATGGTCACATATGGAAAGATGGTCCAGTATTGCTCTTTCCAGATCGTGAATCAGGACTCTAAAGTTGGACGAAAGATCACTGATGTAAAAGCCATCACTCAAGGGGATTTTGTGGTGGTGATCACCTCAAAGGATGAATTGTTTTTGATTTCACCCGAAGATCCTGATGGATTAATTGAAGAGGTTGAAAAGTACCTAAAGTAAAAAAAGTAGGGGCAGTACTCTTGCGACCACTGCCCCCATCTATAATCTGTGACTGATAATTAACAATCTACATCATGTAGCTGGCTATCCCAGCAATGGAATGCATCATCCTGGAAATGGGCTGCACTTTTCACCCTTCCATTTTTTTCTACACTGTGCCAATCTACTGTAATGGTATTGTCGGCGTGAGTATCTACGATCACAACACTTCTGTTGAAGTCTCCAGTAGCAGAAGCCGTATAGCTGATTGAGCTATTCAGGCTGTTACCTTCTTTCTCGACAGTGAAAGTGACATTAGCTTTTCCGTCTACATCCGACTTTTCCCATTCTGCTGACAGCCATGGTGTAGGGTTGGCAAAGCTTTCATACAGTGTCCATGATCCGGATTCTCCATTGATAGCGGAAGTACCTTCAAACCATACGAAATCTTCAAAAACACCGGCTTTAGAGATACTTCCTGTCCAAATAACGTCGGGGCCCTGGATTTCTGCAGTCAGTTTTACTGCAAATTCGCCATGTGCTCCCACATTCACATCATATGCCCAGATCCATAGACCCAGGTCTGCATCAAATGTTACATCCTGTGTAAGGGCTACTTTATAGGCGGTTACCGGGACAATAAGTGTTGACCCCAGTATCGCTGAGTATACGGTTACATTCGTTGCTGCATAAACCCAGCTGTTAACCACATCGACCCTTCCACTTTCATCGCCGCCTTCATCGAAATAGTTGAAGTCTGGTGACATACTGGAAGCAGGGGGCATTGCAGGTGGATCACCACCATCCATCTCGCCATCCTCATTACATGCATTAAACAAGACAAGTCCAGCAAGTAACAATGATAAAATGCTAATTCTTTTGAAATCGATATTCATAATTAAGTGAGTTTTGAATTTCCTGTATAGCAACAGAAGCCGTGCCAAACTCACTTTTAGTCAACAAAAAGGCGAAAAAAGTCCAATTTGGAAGTTTGTTTTCCCAAATCGGGAAAAGTTTTATCAAATCAAAACGGATACTTAATGCTGGCAGCTACATTTAGGTTGCATCAACCCGTGTGAATGCTCATGCCATGGGAAATTGTCATTGTAGCCATCCTGTTCCCAATAGAACCTGTTTCTTGGTTTTGCTTCATTACCAACTTCATTCATTGTTTCAGTGTCGTAAAGCCTGCCGTTTACCATGGTGTATCGCACATATTGAGTATTCTCAATGTCCTGAAGTGGATCTTTATCCAATACAATGAGATCAGCCAGCTTTCCGGTTTCTAGTGATCCCATATGATCACCCATACCAATGTATTCAGCGCCATGTAGCGTAGCAGCTCTCAGTACCTCAAAGTTTATCATTCCACCCAGGGCAAGGCTCCATATCTCCCAATGCATTCCCAGTCCCTGAAGTTGTCCGTGACCACCAACACAAATCCTTACTCCGGCATCCACCAGGGCTTTACATGATTCAGCTACTTGAATAAAACCATTTTCATACTCTTCAATGGGTGCCATGGTTCTATGCCTTGACCTGCTGTCTATGATGGCTCTCGGTGTGTATTTCAACAATTTCTCGTTTTCCCATACATTGAATTTCTGATACCAATAATACTCTCCATTCAACCCACCATAGTTTACCAGCAGGGTAGGAGTATTGCTCGTTTCGCTGGCTTTCCAAAGGTTAATGACATCTGTGTATAGAGGAGCAACAGGAATATTGTGCTCTATGCTTGTATGGCCATCCAGGATCATACTCATATTGTGAAAGTATGTCGAACCACCTTCCGGATATACCATGATTTCCTGCTCTCTTGCCGCCTTGATAATCATTTGGCGTTGTTCACGTCGTGGTTGGTTGTAGCTTTTCACACTAAATGTTCCGTAGGCCTTAGTTCTGCTGATGGCATGTTGAGCGTCTTCATAGCTATTGATCACTGCCTTGAAATCTCCATCTGCTCCATAAAGGATGGTTCCCGTAGAAAAGATTCTCGGACCTACCATGCTACCCGTACGGACCATCTCTGATTGAGACATTGCCGTCTCCGAATTGGATGACGGATCATGGGTCGCTGTCACCCCGAAAGCGAGGTTGGCATAATATGCGTATTCCTTCTGGGGGCTAATGCCATACCTGAAGGCACCCAGATGTGCATGGGTATCAATGATTCCCGGCATGATCACCTTTCCTTTTACATCTATCACCTTTGCTCTTGAAGGGACCTGAACATCCGCAGCTGACCCAACAGCGAGAATTTTGTTCTTCTCAACTATCAGTGTTCCATTTTCAATGACCTCTTCACCTTGCATGGTGATGATTTTAGCGCCCGTGAAAGCAATCACACCATCTGGAACGTCTGTTTCTAATGTTAATCCCACCTCAATTGTCTGCTTGGGAATTTCGCCGATACTGTCCGGAGACCCCTCAAGAAAGGTAAAGCAATCCTTGAGGTTTACCGTATGATAGTCATTGCCCAATGTCCAGTGTAGCTGCTCGCTGTTGGTACTCCATTCCAGGTTGATGCCTGCATCATTCGCTACCTTTGTTACGGGTAAGGCATTAGATCCACCGCTTAATTCAAAGGTCTGACCATGATCGGAGAATGGCATGATATACACATCGTATAGCTCACCAAAAGCCAGCCACTTTCCATCCGGACTGATGCTGTATTGATTAGCATATTGCGAATGAAAGTGTACTCTCTCATCTTCACCGTTGAGGTCTACACTTTTATAGTTTTTGTCCAGGGCACCAAAGAGGAAACCACCAGTTTGGTAATAGATACGCGTTCCATCCCTGTTGAATTTAGGATACTCACCTTCTTTCGTAACAAATTTTGGCTTGCCACCAGCCAGGGGCATTGTATAAAGACCGGTATTAAGCGTGTAGTCATGCCCCAGGGCAAAGTCCCCACCGTTTTTGCAGTATACAATCTGTTTGCCGTCCGGAGAAAGGGAAGGGGTACGATAGATACCTTTTTCAGAGGTTAGTTTTNTTGGTGATCCTCCATTTACTGAAACCATCATGATGCTTCCCTTGCTTTCATCATTCCAGGTTACATACACGAGGGATTTTGAGTCCGGTGTAAATGCCGGTTCAAATTCATAATCGGTGCCCTTTNTCAGTCTCTTAGGTTTACCGTCAGGAAGCTTTTTGGTATAAATGTATCCGGCTGCATTGAATGCCAAAAGTTTACCGTCCGGAGATGTAGTGGCATTTCGGATTACGTTTGCTTCAAATGAATCGGGTGACGGGTTTTGGTCGAACCTCACAGCATTTGTGATCTTGTGGGATGAGGTGACACTGAATGGGATGATAGATGATTCACCCGTTTCGGTATTGAGTTTCCGTATTTTTCCTTTGGCGTAAAGGACGATGGTTTTATTGTCAGGTAGCCAGTTATAGTTTGGATAGACTCCGAAGATAGCCCAAACCTCCTGCTGGTCTTTTGTCAATCCATCATAGACAGGCTTTTGTACCCCTGTTTCCAAATCATGGATATATAAAACTGATTTGGTTCTCACCCTTCGGACGAAAGCCAGTTTCTTCCCGTCAGGTGATACCTGTGGTCTCACTGCTCCTCCGGATCCGGTAATGTAGTTGACCAACTCGCCGGTATTCAGATCGTAACGTCTAATTACGTAGATCTGGCTGTTGGGGTCTTTGTTGTATTGAAAAGATCCTCCCGGATACATGTCTTCACTGAAATACAGATGGTTGCCTGAAACCCATGGTTCCCCAACGTCCTGTTGGTCATTTTTCCTTTTTGTAAGCTGCACACCTGATCCGCCGGCAATGTGATACATCCACATTTCTCCAGCACCAAGCGATCTTTGCGAAGTGAAATGTTTTCTGGCAATGAGATATTCACTGTCAGGAGTCCATACAGCATTGTTGAGCAGCCGAAAATCTTCTTTGGTAATTTGTTTCGGGTTTGAACCATCTGTATTCATGATCCAAATGTTATCTCCGCCTCCTGCATCGCTGGTAAATGAGATGTATTTACCATTCGGACTAAACCGCGGCTGCACCTCAAAAGCATGTCCGGTGCGTAGTGGGGTGGCTTTTCCTCCACCAATCGGCATGATATAGATATCGCCCAGTAGGTCAAAAACGATTTGTTTGCCATCAGGGCTTACGTCCAGGTTCATCCATGTTCCTTCATCTACCGTAAAGGAGGTCTCCCTGAATGGCTCCACAGGAGCTGTGACATCCCAATCCTGGGCACTGAGCGTAATTGATAAGAGGGAAAGGAAAACGAAGATATTACTGGTTCGCATTTTTGAAGCTTTGATAAAGCCTCAAAAGTAAGTAATGGGATTGCACTAATCAGTCAATAATTATGTAAAAGGAAGATGACTGCTGTGAGTGGGAATCAGAGAAACAGGTTGATTCGTTTACAAGAAGGGTAGGAAACAGGGCGCCTCAAAAAAACTGGACGCCCTATTCATATTTTGGTTATTCAGAAGCCCTTGTTGCATCATTCCAGTTGTCAGTCCTGAAGGAAGATGCAGGCAAAAGGTTTGTATCGTAAAGCGTACCTTCCACCCAGTTTTCCCAGGCATATCTGATGGCTACAGGATTGGCCACTTTATCACTTTTTACAGTAACGTTCTTTCTGTTAGTGATTTCGGCAGTTGCAGGGTAAAATACTTTATCTTCCCCGGCAACTTCAAAGCCATTGAGACCATTATACGCGTATACTCCAGATTCTGCGTTGCTAAATGTGATGATTGCTGCACCATCCTTTACCTCATGAGATTCGTAAGTTGGTCCGGCATAATCAATGGTTCTATATCCATAGGTCTGGTTCAGCGCGTTAAATAGTAATCGATCTGCCACCTCTTTTTTCTTGGGAGGGTGAATGCAATACTCATCTCCAATATCCAGGGTAACAGCAATACCGGAATTCGGGATGATATCCACGCATTTCAGCTGAGTTTCCCTGATAAAAGCAGAATTGTCGGAAGTCTCATAGGCATCATGATTGTTGTACCAGTAAGGTGCTATTTGGGCATAATAAAATGGAAAATCACCAATACCCCACCTGGTTCTCCAGTCTTTAACCATAGCAGGGAAGAGTTCTTCATATTTTTCAGGCTCTCCTCTGTTAGATTCTCCCTGATACCACAGCGCACCTTTGATAGTATAAGGGATCAAAGGGTGAATCATGGAGTTGTACAGGGCTGTAGGTATGTGGTTGGTTCCTTTCGTAATGTCTACATCTGTCAGGTCTACCTCCTGGTAGTTGCTGATCACTTCTTTGCTGATCCAGGCCTGAACACTACTACCTCCCCAGGAAGTATGGATCATACCGACGGGTACATCCAGAATTTCTTGCAACTGCTGCCCAAAGAAATAGGCTACTGCGCTAAAATCAAGTACATTATTAGGAGAGGCTTCTTCCCACCCGGAATACTCTTTCACATCATCTAGTGGAGTCTTTGAGCCGATGCGATTTACCGTAAATAGACGGAGGTTGGGGTTTTTGGCTTTGGCTGTAGCCAACATACCTCCATAGGTAGGCTGACCAGTATATCCACTCAGTGGCTGCTGCATGTTGGATTGACCGGAACAAATCCAAACCTCACCAAAGACGACATTTTCCAGGGTTATGTTGAAGTATTTGCCGTTTAGTCGAATGGTTTGAGGTTCTTTGCTGTTTGTTGTTTTTACTTCTACTTTCCAATTACCTTCTTTGTCCGCCTCTACCTTGATGGGTTCGCTAAGCCAGGAAGCCTCGATGTTGAATTTTTCTTTAGCATCTGCCCAGCCCCATAATGGAACTGTCGCATTTCGCTGGAGTACCATGTTTGAAGAAACAATTGCCGGTAGTTTGACCTCTGCAAATGCAGTACTTATCAAAAGGGATAGCAGAAAATAGAAAGAGATTTTTTTCATTTTTTGGATTGAGTTTTTATGAATGATTTTCAATTTGGCCAGCCAATTTAGCCATTTAATGAATTTGATCCAACCGGGTAATGCAGTGTTGAAGGTTTGTCGTGGTTACCTGAGGGGGTTTTCATACCAGATTATTCCAAGCCCTTCGCTTTCTGGTCCAAAGTTTTCTTCGCAGGTAAGTACATCCAAATCACCGTCACCATCCATATCTAATAGCTCTATGCGGTCGTATTTGATCCCATCAGGCCCACTGATATTGTACCATTTCCAGCTCGATGAAGTAGCGGTGTCCTCATGGCTCAACCAGAAGATACCTGATCTATCACCTTCGTTAGTTTCCGTGCTGTGAACGATATCCGGTTTGCCATTTGCATCGATGTCTCCAATGGCTACTGATTTTGCTCTTCCGGTAGTGGCTGTGATAGGAATAGGGTAGGTGGCCCATTTGTCTCCGGATTGATCCAGTCTTTTGAAGAACACAATCTGTTGGTTGGTATACTCTGTGCCGATGGCATCTTCAAGCCCATCCTGGTCAAGGTCGGCCAGGTCCATAAACATAACTTCAACGCCCTGAGCACCGATGAAGTGGTTTTTCCAGGGTTGCTTTTGTTTTTTGAACTTACCAGGGTTTTCCATCCATCGGATCCCATTGGTTTTACCTGGTTTCCGGTCAGATGTGACTATATCCATGTCCCCATCGTTATCCATGTCACGGGCAAAGAGAGACATGACCCAGGTAGCATCACTTATCGGGTGCCAGATCCAGTCTTCCAGGATTTTCGGGTCCTCAGGAGATTCAAACCAACCTATCTGAGCATTTATTCCTTTACCACCAGCTACTAGATCAATTCCATTTTTACCATCTACCTGCATAGGGATGGCATACATCCAACGCATTAGGTCTACGGATGCAGGCAGTGCTTTGGTTGTCCATTTACTGGCTTCGAGATAATCACCGGGATTAGCAGGAGCGATATTAAAGTAGATTTTTTGCTCTTGACCTTCCGTACAACTGACAATATCAAAAGAGCCATTTCCATCAAAGTCAAAGAAAAAAGCATCTTCCACATCTGGTGTTTTGCCAACGGTTACAGATTGCCATACACTTATTTTCACCTGATCAAATCCCGGGTGGATGTAGACTTTGGTATAGCCTGATTCTTCCCATCCAGTAGTGATATCTGCATACCTGTCGCCATTCACATCTGCAAGTCTTACACCATCTGCTCCACTCAGGGAAGCATCTATGGTGTGTCTGGTCCACGGGGAAGACTGGCTCAAAACCAGGTTGGCATTTGCTGAAAGGATCAACAATATAAAACCGGGGAGTCGAAATATCTTAGACAATGAGATACCCACTTACCAGGATGTAAAGAAGTCCTGCCGCCACAGCCCCTGCGATAGGACCGACAACCGGAATCCAGGAATAGTTCCAATTGCTATCACGCTTGTTTTTCATGGGAGCCAATGCGTGGAATATTCTGGGCCCAAGGTCACGCGCCGGATTAATAGCATAACCCGTGGTACCGCCTAATGAAAGACCGATACCAACGACAAGTAACCCAACGGGAAGTGCACTCAAAGAGCCCAGTCCTTCACCACTCACCAGAAAAAAGACTGCGAATACCAGTGTGAATGTTCCAATAAACTCAGACATGAAGTTGTTAAATGTGCCCTTGATAGCCGGACCTGTGCTG
>JAHCMM010000223.1 GCA_019192515.1 Cyclobacteriaceae bacterium SS2 | reverse complement strand
CACATACCATGGACGTAGCTCGAAAGGTCAACGAATACTGCCAGTTTTATATTGATCGGTTTCTGGAGGAGCATTTATAGAGAGAGAAAGTTTCTCCGCTGTAGACTACAAAAATCTTCTGTGTTTCTAGAAAGAGACTTTTGTAGTCTGAACCCGAGGAGAGACTTTTGTAGTCTAGTGCAGACTTTGTAGTCTAACCCAACCTACCTCTCCGATACCACCTCGATCATCTCCCCGACCAGATAGTTGATATAGGGATTATATGATGGTCCCAGCCAGTTCATCAGCCTTGACTCATATTCGTTTAGGTGGTAGTACTTGCAGGGAATGATATATCCTGTATAGGCGCCATTGAAGCTGGTAACCATCGCCCGGTATCCCTTTCTGTGCATAGCATTTTTATAGACCAGGGTAGTTTCCCCGCTAAAGTCACTTGGTGTGGTAGACCAGATAAGGCTATCCAGTTTGACAGATTGTAAGTACACTTCCCCAATTTCCGGGAAGAACTTTCCTGCCAGGTAGGTATTTAGACGTAATCCATCTGATACCCTGATCTGAAACTCAGGATAATCAATCTTTAATGTGAGTGAATTAATAGAAATAGTGTCCTTAAGATAGATTTCAGATGCAACTTTAGCTACACTATCTGCCAGTGCCTCACCTATATACCTGGATCTCTCAAAACCATCACCCTGGCTTCTGTAGCTGTGACTGCCCACGCTGCCGGCATGGAAGACCGCCAAATCATAGCCAGTGGTTTCCAATCTACGCTGGAAATACCCGGGGTAATCCCCACTTGTTTCCAGGTTGCCACCACCAAGCGTGGTAGCGTGTGCATTGAATGACCCAATGATGGCTGTTCTGCCGGTATCCTGAATTGTTTTAATGATCATGAAGTCATCATCTACCTGTCCATCATCACCAACAAGTCGGTTTTTCACATAGTCCGGAGCATGGAAATTTGCGAAACCCACCTTTCCGGGAGAGAGATCCTGCACTGCATCGACGATGGCGCCAGATACTTCCTGGGCCAGCCATTCTACCACTTGTATGTTGTATTCACCACTAAATAGTTCTCCCACAATACCTTCGGACCAGGCACCGACACTCGAATGCGTATGGGTGGCAGAATAGAAGATGCTTTCTCGTCCAAATCCCAGTTGTTCTTCCACCAGTTTGTCAACCAGCTTACTCACATCAGGTGGCATGATCAACAAGTCCGACCCAACAAATACCAGGGTCTTTTCATTGACCCGGATAGCGATTGTTTTGACAAACAGGCTATCATGAATGCCCGTTGCGGGAGCTCCTTGCCTATCCCCGTAACCAGATAAGGGAATTGCTGAGAATGTCCCTGTGGCGGGATCATTCTTGTCACCATGTAGGATAGGTGTGATGCTCCTTTTCCCCATTCCAATGTTGACTTTTCCCTCAACACTTGAAAGCTGACTCGCCAGACTGTCTAATCTGTTTTTCGTGGCTTGATAATACCCTGTTTCGAAGTAGGGCGTGTAATCTACTTTGCGGATAGCCCAGAAGAGGATCAGGGTGATCAAAACCAGGAGACTTAATATGATCTTCAGGAATATTTTCATAATCGCAGAGCTTTTTAAAAAAGAAAACCGCTCCGAAAAGAGCGGTTTTCATAATGATATTAAATTCAATTAATATGGTAAACCAGTTCCCTGTAGCAGCCATGGCTTAGACCAGGCGCTATTTTTAGAGTCAGGAGAAGCAAAGCTTGTCATCTCTAGGTTTTCAATGGCAGCTTCCGCATTATCCGTGTTGGTTGCTAAATCTTCATTTAGGCTATAGTAGAAACGAAGAGGTATCGCGTCTCTTCTGCCAGATGGTCCAGCTTGAAGGGTAGGAAAGCCTGTTCTTCTGTAATCAAACCAGGATTCGGCAGCAGCCGTCCAACTGGCTATCCACTTTTGTTCAATTATTTGTTGAATGGTTCCATCATAGGCAGCACCTCCTGCTATATAAGTACTGTATTCATCATCTACACCCCAAGCTGTGAGTGATGCTTCAACTCCAGCTTCATAATAAGTTTCAGCATCCGATCCAACAGCCCATCCTCTAAGGGCTGCTTCAGCCAAAATCAAATTAACTTCCGCGGCAGACATCAAACGCATTTGCAACAGATCACCAGAATTTTCAGCATACATCAGACTTAGTTGAGAGGTATGAGGATTGTAAGCACCTTGTGTTACATAGTTTGGTGTTAGATTAAATGCCTGAGCAGCAAAAGTTCCCGGAGGAATTCCAACATATTCCTGGTCATAATCAACGTAAAGATCTGTTTCATCAGCCCAGTTATCTAAAAAGGCTTGTTCCACATCAGATGAAATTTGTCTCACACCATTTACGGTCTGATCCACACCAGTTCCACCAACCAGTTCCAAAGGAATTTCAACAGGCTCAAACCATACGGCAATACGCGGGTCGTTCAATGCCTGAAGAGCTTCAACCAGTGTAGCACATGGTTTTCTTCGCAGGTATTCACTGGAAACATCATTAGGTGAATATTGCATGGTAATAGGCCATGAAGTATTGGGAGCATTACCAGGGTAACCAATATTGGCATCATCCGAAGCGCTTGTAATAATAGGGAATGTGGCAGGGTCAGAAGCAATCTCTACAATACCGGCTTCAGCAAAACTACCTTCTTTTGCCTGCAATCGCATGTAGTATCGCAATGCAAGAGAGTTGGCTAATTTTCTCCATTTAGAAACATCACCACCGTACAGAATATCCTGAGTACTGTTGATCGCCAGACTACCACTTGTAGATAATATGGTGTTAGCAGTTTTAAGATCCTCTAGAATTCCATGGTAGATATCCTGTTGAGAATCGAATACCGGTTTGTTGATTCCCTGATCACCTTGCAAAGCCTGCGAATAAGGAGCATCACCCCAAAGATCCGCTATCATACCGTAAGCATATGCTTTGATGATTAACGCAACAGCCTGGTGATATTCAAAACCTCCATCTACAGCTTTATTGTAGAATTCATCAGCATTACGCAAAATACCATAAAAGCTGCTCCAGCTTTGGCCCGGATTGTTCCAGTCGTAGCTGTTATGTCCACCGGACCATCCTGTTTTTTGTGTATGCTGCATTACACCAGCCAGGTCTCCAATACCCATATCAACTATCCTGCCCCCTAAATCTGTGAGCATGGTAGGCAACAACAGGTTGAGATCCGTTGTCTCAGGGGCTGGCTGGTTCGGGTTGATATTTAATTCGTCTAAATCCTCACAGGCAAAAAATACCAGTAGAATACTTAGCGAAGCTGTGATCAATTTATTATTCCACTTTTTCATTTGTTTCAATTTTTTGATCTCTTCAATATTATAATGTAAGACTAACTTTGAATCCCACTGGCATTACCCAAGGGTTGACGTTGTAACGTTCTACACCTTGCAATAATCTGCCACCAGAAGGCTGATAAGCTCTCTCAGGATCAATATTGAAAGTGTTTTTCGTCCACAAAATGATATTTCGGCTATAGACAGAGATGTCGATATTTTCCAGCATCACCCTCTGAGCAATGCTTCTTGGAAATCTGTAATTCAATGCCACTTCTCTAAGTTTCACATAGTCCGCATCAAATACGTTGGCCAATCCAATATCCCATGGGTAACTTACAGAGTATGGAAGGAATACTGTTCCTGGATTTCCAAGGTTTTCACGAGTCAGGATAAAGTTGCCATCACCGTCATAGGTTCCAACTACACCAGGAGAAAACACACCGTCGTAAACAGTGACACCACTCCAGGATTCAGGGAAACCACCATATTCAGGTGTCGGTCCACCTACCGGATATAGTCGGTCAGGGAATATCAATTTGTCAGCATTAGCAACTACCCAGTCACGAAGCTCCTGGCTCGGTCCAGGGTTTTCAACATCGTATACTCCTGGGTAGTTCAGGTTCTCAAACCAGTGGTTGGTTACCTTATCTTCAGTTAAATAACGATATGATTGTGATACGAACTGACCACCTTTACGCCAATCGAAAGTCATGCTAAGTGAAAAGTTTTTATACCTGATAGTTGGCTGAAATCCCATGATAAAATCAGGATTAGCATTTCCGATTTTTTCATATGTTGTCGCAGCTTCCCATTCGGAATCAGTGGCTGCATCCGGAATTAATGGGTACATGTAATATTCAGAATCAGGATCAGTCACACGTCTCACTTTCCGGGAAAATAGCGTACCTACTAATCCATCGCTGATTACTGCTCCACCAAATTGGTCTATTGATACCTGGGAGCCTTTGGCATATCCACGGCTCTGAACCCTGGCCTGATCCCAAAGCTGAATGAAAGGAATGTCTTCATCTAGCTCCAGTATATGAGTAGCATTTTTAGTAAAGTTTAGGTTTAGGTCAATAGCAAAGTCGCCTGATTTAATAGGAGTACCTCCCAAATTGATCTCAACACCTCTACTTTGAATCAAACCAGCGTTGATGAATCTGCTAGTATAACCAGTGGTTGGTGCCAGGGGAACATTGAAAATCTGGTTCTCATTATCCAGTGTATAGTATGTTCCTTCGAATCGAATTCGGTTTTGAAAGAGTTTAGCCTCAAGACCTACCTCGATAGAAGTTTGAAGTTCAGCTACCAGGTCAGGGTTTAGCAATCCTGAAGGTTTATTCAGTCGAATAGCATCTCCCCACTGGCCAGAGTTAGAATATGTCTGTTGCAGTTGGTAAGGGCTTGTATCATTACCGGATTGGGCCCATCCGGCACGCACTTTAAGCATGTCTACAGATCTGCCCATTTCGATGAACTCATTAACAATAACGCTTAATGAAGCAGAAGGATAATCATAGCCTTTTGCCAAAGTACTTGACTTGTCATAGCGGTATGTCAGGTCAAGAAAGATGGACTCTCTCCATCCTAAATTGACTAAGCCATAGACACTGTTTATTCCCTGCTCGCTTAGATATGAAGAATAGTTTAGCGAGGTAAAAGGAATATTGCTCAACGTAAAAAGATTAGGAACCACCAACCCACTTCTGCTTTGAGCTGAGTTACGTACGTTTGAGTACTTTGTATACCTTGTATTACCACCGGCAGAGACGGTCAATGAGAAATCTTCCAGGAATGAATCTTCATAGGTTAGCAAAGCATCCATGTTGCGTTCGAGACTATTACTGGTGCTAATACCGTAAGTGCCGTTATTGGCTTCCTGAGAATAACCCTGGCCAATTTTTGTTTCTTGTGTATCATCTATCTTATCGAGTGTCATGCGACCCATCAGGCTTAGCTTGGGAGTGATTTCCCACGTTGCCATCACATTTCCAAACAATTGATATCTGTTGAACCCATTGTTTACATCATAAGCCAGCATCCAGGGGTTTTCACTATCATTTGTTACCTTTTTAATGGTATTTCCCTGACCGATATTGTAGTCACGCAATTCATTGATGTCTACTTCAACCGGAGTAAAATATGCCCATTGTAGTGGGTTGGTGCCACGGTCACCAGCAGGTCTGTTTTTAGCATAGCTATTCACAAAGTTGATGTTGGTGCTAATGGTTACTTTCTCATGTGCTTTGGCAGATGAGGATAATGACAGATTATGTCTGTTGAGGTCAGAATTAGGGATAAGTCCACTATGAGTCATATTGGTGTATCCTAAACGATAACTTAAGTTTTCTGAAGCATTGGATAATGCCACAGAGTTGGTGCTTGTAAAAGCATAGTCATTTAAGAAGTCTTTCACATTATCCGGATGTGCTACCAGTTCTGTAGGAACGGGATTACCATTGGCATCCAGGGGAGAATTCCACTGAATAGCGTAATAGCCCTTATTCAACTCAGGACCTCCACCCCCAAGCCCACTGGCTACAGAAGGAAGTGCACCACCCCCAACATCCTCAGGACGGAATGAAAAATAACCGGCAGCAAATTTCTTCTGTGTATCCAAAAACTTGTAAGGAAGATCAAAGTTATTGCTGGTAGAAATATCGATTTTCATACCTGTTCCCTGCTTTGCTTTTTTGGTAGTGATAAGGACCACACCATTACCAGCACGTGTGCCATAAAGGGCTGCGGCAGCAGGACCTTTCAAAATGGAAACGCTTTCAATGTTTTCAGGGTCCAAATCAGAAATGGCATTACCATAATCAACCGGGTTACTTGAACCAAAACCACCAACATTATTAAAGTCATTGGTCATAGGCACACCGTCTACCACGAATAGGGGTTGGTTGTCGGAGCTAAGAGATATTGCTCCACGAATGATCACACTGGTTGTAGAACCAGGTCCTCCGGTTTGGTTGATGGTTACACCAGCTACCTTACCACTCATACCATTTAAAAAACTTTCCTGAGCAACCCGGTTAAATTCTTCTCCGTCTACTTTTCCAACGGAGTATCCAAGTGACTTTTCTTCCCTTTGGATACCGAGCGCGGTGACAACAACTTCTGAAAGTGCAGTGACATCCTCACTCAACTCTACATTAATGGTACTGTTGTTGCCAACAGCAATTTCCTGTGATTCAAAGCCGACATAGGAAAATACCAGGACCGCATTGGCATTTGGAACCTGAACGGTATAGTTACCATCAATATCGGTGATTGTACCACCTCCGGTGTCTCTGATCGCGATATTTACTCCCGGTATTCCTGAACCATCGGGCGCAGTTACCGTCCCCTTTACCTGCATCTGGGCCAGTGCAGGCAAGGACACAAACATCAGACTGCATATTATAAGCAGCTGAAATTTTTGAAATATATAGTTCATTTGTTTCATTGGTTTTTGATTTAGGCTAGTTTACAACTTCAAAGGATAGCAGAAGTGCGTTAGTATTATACCCTATTGCACTGGGACTTCCCTGCATAAACATGATCAATTGCATTCGGGTATCAGAGATAGAATTCAGGATCACTCTGCGTTCCATATCATGAAAGCCGATAAATTCTGTACCCGAAAATTCAAGCATATTTACGTTGCTGTAGGTGATCTGACCACCAGATCCGAAAGCTGATGGTGTAGTAAAGTTGGTGCCTTCAGTGAATGTAAAAGTGGCCTCGGCATCCGGAGTGTATTTGGCTATACACAATCCATAACTTGCACCATTGGCATTGACAATGTCAGCACCGCCATTGGCTACCTGCTGATATAAATACCCACTAAAGGTTGCTTCGTCTTCCTTTACGTCATGTATATAGGTCCCGTCAGGAAAGAAAGTGTATTCATCATCATAGATATCACCCATTCCGAATTCTGTTGAAAATATTCCATCAGGAAGTGGTTTTGGAGTGTCATCAACGACGGTGAAGTTGGCATCAGAATACGCAAAATAATCTCCACCGGCAGCATGACTGCTTGATAGCTTCCATTTCTTGCCATTTCCTGTAGCAGGGTCACCGGTAAGCAGTTCAAACGGGGGAAGTGAGATGGCTAAATATACATCATCACTAGCCTCACCTGTTCCGCCTGTAACACTTAATGAGATGGAGTAATAACCACCTATCTCGTAGATATGTACCGGATTAGCTTCAGTACTTGTCTGACCATCACCGAAATCCCACAAGTAGGAAGTAACGTTGTTGGCCAAAGCAGTAAATGCTACCTGCTTATCATCAACACTGTAATGGATGTAAGCTGTTGTAGGCAAATCGGGTCTCTCATCATCATCATTACAAGAGGCGAAAAATATTGCAGACAGCATCAATATGCCGAAATACAACTGTAGATTTTTCTTCATAATGTTTAATTAATAATTGTCTCTGAAATTCAGTTTTGTTAATGGTTCACTGTGGATTCTCTTTCTTGAACCATAGCTGATTGTGTCCGGTTGAATGTTTTTGATCTTTAAAAAAGTCTATTAAAGTTTGGGAAAATACCAGATAACTTTTTCGGTATTTACGTAAATGATTCCTGATTTTACGCAGGCTCCGGGTGCTGAATGATTTATTAATTCTAAGGAAGCAACTTGATAACAATCGGGAAGATTATCCTTGATAAGATCCCCGGTAAAACTTCCATCAACTTTCATTTTTTGAAATGATTACGCATAAATTACATGCATTATAAAGTTACTTAAGTTTGTCGATAATTTTAGCTGTCACGGGCAATGAGATTTTATCAAATATTGATCGTCCTGATTGCCTGGATCATCTGTTCCTGCGGTGAAAAATCTGGCCGCGAAAAGAAACAATATCCCGAGACTTCCTCACTTACCGGTGATGTATTAGCAATCCAGCACTGTAGCAGTTGTCATGCATTGGTACCTCCTTCCATGTTGCCCAGAAGTATCTGGCAGGATGATGTATTGCCTTCGATGGGATACCGATTGGGAATGTATAGGGGAGATCATCAGCCGGACAGTTTATTTGATGAAGGCATAGGAGGGGAGATTGCTAGAAAAGCTGAAGTCTATCCGGAGCAACCCCAGATCTCTGAGGAAGACTGGCAAAAAATTAAAGCCTACTACCTGGACAATGCACCCGAAGAAATTGCACCTCCAAAGAGAGAAAAGAAAATAGCTATTGGTCTGAAACACTTCAACGTGAAAGCCTCTGAGTTTACACACAGACCTCCTCTCACCAGTATGATCAAAATACTCGATAACAATAGAGGCTTTGCGATTGGTGATGGAAAACGTGATTTCAGTAATCTTACATTTCTAAACACGGAGACAGACCAGGATTTCAATACCAGGCTTAAAACCTCTCCGATTCACTTTTATGAAAAGGGAGATACTGTCTATCTAACCACCGTTGGTCAAAGTCTTTATCCACATGATGCACCTGATGGCAATATTCTAAAGCTCTATCGTAAAGCAGCAGGCGAGCCTTTTCGAAGTGCCAAAGAATTGATCTCAGGTTTGCAGCGCCCTGTTCATGTATCCTACGGAGATCTGGATAATGATGGTCAGGAGGATTTGGTGGTGTGTGAATATGGGAATCTCACCGGGATGCTGTCGTGGTTTAGAAATCAGGGAGGGAGGTATCAAAAGAAAGTATTGAGAAATAAACCCGGTGCTATCAAGACTGAATTGGTTGATTTTGATAAAGATGGGTCTATGGACATTCTTACATTGATGGCACAAGGCGATGAGGGGTTGTTTTGGTACAGAAATTCAGGAAAAGGCTCGTTTGAAGAAGTAAGATTGCTTTCGTTCTTGCCGCTAAATGGGTCTCAGTATTTCGAGTTACATGACTTTGACGGAGATGGTGATCTGGACATACTTTATGTCTGTGGGGACAATGCGGATCAGACACCCATTCTCAAGGACTACCATGGTATTTACATCTATCTAAATGATGGAAGTCATCAGTTTGAACAGAAATATTTTTATCCTTTAAATGGAGCTTATAAAGCCATGGCTCGCGATTATGATCTGGATGGTGACCTTGATATTGCTGCCATTTCATTCTTTCCGGATTATGCGCGACATCCAGAGGAAAGTTTTGTTTATCTGGAAAACAAAGGACTATTCGAATATGATGATTACAGCTTTGAAAATGCTTCACAGGGTCGGTGGATTGTGATGGATGCCGCAGATATGGATGCCGATGGTGACATCGACATTGCCCTGGGATCTTTTGTGGCATTCATTGCAGCCGGAGATACCACAGGTCTTGGCCAAAGATGGATAAGGCAGGGGCCATCTATGGTGGTGCTGGAGAATACGGTGAGGTGATTGGTTTTCTTTCGGGGAATCAGATATAGTTCCCAACACTTACTCAAATGTTACCAACACTCGCCTGATAGTTCACGACAACTTTATACTCCTTCACAACATAAAGTATACTCTTCACAACATCTTTTTGCCTCTTCATAACGTCGTGAAAAGCTATTAGACTGTTGTGAATTACCCATTATATACTGAGAAATATGTTTAGGATGTTGTGAACAGAATTTTATTTGTTGAGAAGTAATATCCTATGTTGAGAACAAAATAATATTTGTTGTGAACTGAAGTATTGACTACTTTGAAATGCCTTATTGCCGTTATGAGACGTGCGACTTGTTTGAAGAAGTATCTGGTAGGTTAATTCTTAAAATATGACGCCATAAAAAAAAGCCATCCACCTTGCGGCGGATGGCTTTTTTTGTTAAGCTAAATTCAGTTTGTATTCCTTGTAATTAGAAAGGTTTTCCAGTTCCCTGAAGCAACCACTGCTTAGAGTACTGACTATCCTTACCAAGCTGTCCTGAGAATCCTGTGATCTCCAGATTTTCGATGGCAGAATTAACATTACTTGTGTTGTTATTTAGCTCATCGCTTCCATATCCAAACCTGATAGCAGGAACTGGTTGTGCTGCACCAACACCAACAGATAGGGTAGGGAAACCGGTTCTCTTATAATCGTTCCAGGCTTCCGTAGCAGAAGTGAATGAAGCCACCCACTTCTGAGTGATCACCTGCTCTACTGTGCCATCAAATGGAACTTCGGTAAGGAATGTTGCAAGTTCAGATTCAACGCCCCAAACTTCCAATGAAGCTTCGATTCCAGCTTCATAGTGTGTTTGTGCATCTCCAACAGACCAGCCATTAATAGCCATTTCAGCAAGGGTAAAGTGCATTTCAGCAGCAGAAACCAGTCTTGACTGAAGCATATCACCAGCAGTAGCCTGACCATCCATGAAAGTTTCAGTCATCATCGATACGTGGATGTTGTGACGTCCCTGACCACCTACCGGGTTACCGTTGTAGATGTTTACGTCAGGAAGGAAAATTCCTGCAGGGATACCAACATACTCACTGTCATTATAAGTCACATCATTAGGATTGTAATGGCGTGTGAAAGTTTCTGTACGTCCCCTGTAATCAATCCAATCAGGATAGATATCAGTTAACACACCATCCACTCTCATTTGAGTCTCAGCTCCTGTAACCAGTAAATCCTGTACCCATCTTACCTGAACAGGTGCAAACCATACACTGATTCGAGGGTCATTGGTTGCATTCATTTGATCGATTAAAGTTGCACAAGCCTGATATCTTGTAGAGCTTGTCTCATTATCGTACTGGATAGGCCATTGGTCATTGGAACCTCCGGTATAGTCCATTGTTGCATCCTGGCTAGATGAAGTGATGTATTTACCACTTGCAACTACGTTTTCAACAATTGATTGTACAGACGAGCTCTTTTCAGAAATTCGTACAGCATATCGGATCAACAGTGAGTTAGCAAAACGCTCCCATGCTTCCATATCACCGCCAAAGTACAAGTCTGCACTTTCATCAATGAAAGTATCATCACCGGTTGCGAAAAGTGCAGCTGCAGCCTGCAGATCAGCAATTACGCCATTGTAGATGTCTTCCTGAGAAGAAAACGTAGGGTATAATGTACCTTCATCTCCCTGAAGAGCATCAGCGAATGGAGCATCACCCCAATAGTCAGCTATCTGGCCATAAAGAAAAGCTCTCATTGTTAGTCCAACACCTTCATGGAAGGCGAAACCTTTATCCTGAGCATTTGCGATTAGCAAATCGTTGTTTCTTAAACGATCATAATAGCTGGTCCAGTCTCTACCACTCCACTCGTAATAGTTGTGGCTTCCTGCCCAGCCTGACTTCTGTGTATGTTGCATCGCTCCAGCCATTTCATTCAGCCCCATTTCAAGGTAGCTTTCGGCTGTCGGTCCTAGAACTGTCGGCAATAAGAGGTTGACATTACCGTCTTCCAGGTTAATTGCATTCGGGTTCTTATTCAGATCTGTTAGTGTTTCATCACAGCCAGACACCATAATTGCCGACGCAATGAAAAACACTCCTAGTTTATTAAATATATTTTTCATTTTGATTTCTATTCAGTCTGTTAAAAGTTGAAGTTCATTTTGAAACCAATTGAGTAACTCCAAGGCATTACATTTTGTCTCTCAAAACCTTGCTTGAATTGACTAGACGTATTACCCTGTGTTCCACCATTTGCCTGGAAAGCTCTTTCAGGATCGATTCCGACCTTAGCAGCATTCCAAAGCATTAAGTTTCTGGTGTAGATAGCAAAGTTGGCTCCCTTACCGAGATTGGGAACTCTGTATCCAAATGATAACTCTCTTAACTTGATAAATGAAGCATCGAAAGTGATGTTCTTGTTATAGCTCCAGGGATAAGTATCTGTAATTGGAGCGAAGATGGTACCAGGACCACCGAGATTCTCAGTGTAAACATCGTCAGAGTAATCATCAGGTGTATCTGCACCAGCAACCTGAACTACACCAGGAATAAATGCTCCGTCAGTACCACCATCACCAAGTGTAAACCCACCTGTTTCAGCAGTATGTCCACCCACTCTTGGGTACTTACCCACCTGAGGGATGATGTATTCTTCAGGGTTAGACTTCAATAGAGCTTCTAGTTCACTTTCAGAGTACAAACCTCCAGGGATTAACTGATCAATTTGTCTTTGTGATCTCCAGTCTGATTCTCCATATCGGTAAGTATATGATACGAATTCGCCACCGTTTCTCCAGTCAAAGCTTGCAGCAATTGTAAATTGTTTATATGATACCCTGGTTTGCATTCCCAGCAAGAAGTCGGGGTTGAAGTTCCCTACTTTTTCCCAATCGTCAACCTGATTCAACCTGATCCATCCACCACCTTCAAGGATTGGCCATTGATAGTATGGTGAGTTTGGATCCTGCACCTGAGCAATTCCATAACTGTAAATATCACCGATTCGATCTCCGACAAAAGAGTAAGCACCGGCATTCTCACTCCAGATTTGGATGAAGTCCAGATCTTCGGTCAATTCCTCAACAGTAGTTCTGTTTCTAGTTAGGTTGAAATCGACATCCCAGGTAATTCCGTTAGGGTTCTTGATAGGAGTACCTCCAAATGTAAATTCCCATCCCTGGCTATTGATCAAACCAGCGTTGATTAGTTTACTGCTGTAACCTGATGACCTTGGAAGAGGCACTGAGAAAATTTGGTTTTCATTGTCCATGGTGTAATAAGTACCACTGAATCTTACCCTGTCATTGTACAGACTCAAATCAACACCAAATTCAATAGAGGTATTTTGCTCAGGAATCAGATCAGGGTTTCTAAGTGTTGCAGGTACTCCCTGAGTGATTAGGCTATTCCATGATCCAAGGCTAAGAGATTGCTCCAGACTATATGGATCAGTATCATTACCAACACGAGCCCAACCACCACGAAGTTTTAATAAACTGATGGTTTCAGGCAGATCAAAAGTATAATTTGCTAACCAGCTTAAAGAAGCAGAAGGATAATTATATGATCTGTTTGATGCAGGTAGTGTACTTGACCAGTCATTTCTGTATGTTAAATCAAGATAAACCTGACCAGCGTAACCAATCGAGGCTAAACCATATAAACTGTAAATGGCTTTTTCACTCTGGCTGCTGTTCACGTTGATGTTATTCAATGGAATGTTACTCACATTGTAAAGTCCAGGAACAACCAAACCATTTCTTCTGTCACCACCTGAGCTAATGCTTGAGCTGGAACCTTGTCTGTTCATGATGTTACCACCGGCAGATACACTGATATCCCAGTTGTCGTCAAAAACCTTGTTGTATGACAACAAGAAATCAGAGTTTCTTTCCTGGAAGAAGATATTCTCAATTGAGTAATAACCATTAGGCATCCTGTCCGCACTGAAAGGAACAATAGATTCTCTATTTTCATTATAACTATCCATTGAATGCCTGATCATCAATGACAGGTCATTGGTAAATTTATAGTCTAACGAAAGCGTACCGTAGATTCTGTCTCTTTGAAAACCATTGGACATACCATAAGCAATGAAGTAAGGGTTATCACCACGTGGTGATCTTCTCTGTTGTACACCTTCCTGTCCAGGCTCCCAATAATCTTCGAAAAGGGCTATATCAATGTAAGAAGACTCATATACTGCCTGAACCGGATTATTTCTTCGATCACCAATACTTGGGATGTCGTTTGAATTGGTTCTGGCTAGCGTTACATTACCATTAAAAGTAAGATTGTCGAACAACGTGTAGTTGATGTTGGTTTTCAAACTGTTGTTATATCTGTCGCTATTAGGTACCATACCCTGCATGGACATGTTTGAATATGAAATCCTGAAATCAGCGTTTTCACTTCCTCCTGATACCGCAACGTTATTTGTTGAGGTTATACCTGTTTGAAGGAAATTTTTCATGTTGTCGGGATATGATCTTAGCTCGGTTGGCTGATCATAGCCAAACTGCTGAGCAATGATTCCCGCATCCAGTTCCGGACCACCCCAGTAAGCAGATCCTTCATCAAGTGTAGAGTTTCTTCCACCATTGGCATACTTGTAGTGAAAATCAAGATATCTGTATGGTTTTTCAAATAATGTACTTGAAGAAACTGATACGCCAATTTTTTTGGACCTTGATCCGGATTTAGTAGTGATGATGATCACACCGTTTCCAGCTCGAGTACCATAAAGAGCCGCAGCACTTGGACCTTTCAATACGGTTACATCAGCGATGTCATCAGGGTTGATGTCAGAAATGGCATTACCGTAATCTACCTGGTTTCCATCTCCATTTTGAGAGATGTTATTCAAAGAGTTGCCCATGAATACCCCATCCACAATAAAAAGTGGCTGGTTATCAGTAGTAAGGGAAGAAGCACCCCTGATGTTTACACTCACGGTAGAACCAGGTCCACTGGTTTGGTTGATGGTTACACCAGCAACTTTACCAGCCAAAGAGTTCAGCACGTTGTCCTGAGATACCTGAGTCAGAGACTCTCCATCCACTTTTCCAACATCATATCCAAGAGACTTTTCTTCTCTTTCAATACCCAAAGCAGTTACTACTACTTCGCTCAAAGAAGTCACATCAGGAGCTAATGTTACGTCAACAACCGATCGGTTATTTACAGGGATCTCCTGGTTAACAAATCCAACAGAGCTTATCACCAATACAGCATTTGCATCAGCTACAACGATAGAGTAGTTACCATTGAAGTCTGTAACAGTACCATTTGTAGTACCTTTTTCAACGATGTTTACTCCAGGCAACCCTGAAGGCTCTTCCTCAGAGACGATTTTACCAGTAATTCTGGTTCCCTGAAAAGCACTTGCAGGAACAACCTCTGCCTTTACTTCAGCGCGTTTTCTCACAACAATGTTGTTATTAACCGCTCTGAATTCAAGATCTGATTTTTTGGAGATCTCTTTAAGGATTTCCTGCAGATTGTTTCCTCGCTCTAATTGAATCTCTTTGTTCAATTCACCTTTAATTTCATCCTCATAGATGAAATTATACGCAGTTCGCTCAGAAATTTCATTCATCAACTGAATGACTTTCCCCTCACGAAGATTCAGACTTAGCTTAGTCTCTTCCAGGCCAGGCTGACCTGTAGAAACCGCGTAAGTCGCATTGTAAGCAACAATTGCCAGGAGTACCAGCAACTGCCTCAAAAACTTAGTAAGTTTTGGTTTCATAGTTTAGTATTTAAATTATTAAGCGTTTGTAATTGGATTAAAAAATGGTTCCTTCTCTGTGTTTTTGTTCATATGATCTAGTTTTTAATGATTATTTTATTGTTCTTGATCGTATATTTTGTGTCTGTGGCAAAAGTCAAAGACTCTAGCACTGATTTAATATTTTCGTTTTGATGAATGCCGGTCAGTGACTTCTTATAAATAGATACATCTTCAATGATCACTTCGACTCCATACCAGCGTTCTAACATTTTTTCCACATCTCTCATAGGAGTTGAGTCAAACCTTAGGATACCTTTTCTCCAACTGAGCTCATCTTCAGGATTTACCTCCAGAATTTTCATCTGATGATTTGAGGGTGAGAAAAGGAGTTTTTGATTTTCAGATAGGGTTACGGGTTCAGTTTGATCCTGAAACTCCACTTTAACAGATCCGGTCTCGACAGTTACTGAGAAAGTTTCCTCATCATCGTATGCTCTGATATTGAAAGATGTGCCAAGCACTTCAACTGTATAATCTTTTACTTTGATGGTAAATGGTCTGTCTTCTTCTCTCTTCACATCAAAGTAGGCTTCACCAATGATCTCAACTTCTCTTGAATTGTCACTGAATTTCCTGGGATAGGAGATGCTGCTGACCGCATTGAGGTGTACAAAGCTGCCATCTGCCAGTCTTGTTCTAAACATACGCTTGTTGGGCGTGTTTTTGATGATCAGTGAATTCGTGTTTTCTTCTAACGACGCCTCCTGGTTTTCATCAGTAGCCGATGGCATGACCAGCAGGATATAATATCCAATACTTGTCAGTACCAGGAGTGTGGCTGCAATCGAATAATACTTTCTAAAACTTTTGGTAGAGGATATTGTGGTTGTAGCAGGAGATCTTTTTAGCGGAGTTGACTGTGGCTCAGTCTCAGTTTCCGGAATGGAAGATTCAATCTCCTGTAAAAACAGTTTCTCCAAATAGGCGTCGTACTTCGCAACCAATTGAGGGTCATCAAGATTTCTCAGAAGGGTTTCGAACTCCTCCCGTGTGATCTCATTGTTTATTAGTTTCTCAAATAATTGCTCAGAATCCATCTGCTTATTATCAAAAGCTGTCAACCTAAATACTAGCAGACTAAATATTCGGACTACCCGGGATAGAAAATATTTATGTTAAACATCCTGATAGTAAAGCATTGCGAATAGTGGAAAATACCACCAGTTGTTTTAAATAATCAATTTATTCGATGGCCTAATAGGTAATATATATTGTATTTATTATCGGCAGACAGATGCGACAATTGATGCATTAACTTAAAACCATGATGAATAAACAACTATTATATAACCTGATGATTGTTGGGATGACCCTCGGAACCAACTGGGCCATTAGAGGTCAGTTTGGCCATGAGCAGGGAGCCGCCTGGGCAGGTGCCGTGGGAGCATTGGCTATCATTCTGATATCCGGTAGATCTGACTGGAACAATAGGTTATTTAAAGCAACAATGGCTGCAGCCATCGGATGGGGGCTTGGAGGATTGATGAGTTATGGTGTAGTAGTAGGTTATGGAAGGGGTACTGATTTTATGAATGTCTACTATGGACTCCTCATGCTTTTCGTGATTGGTGGGCTCTATGGATTCGTTGGTGGTGGACTTTTTGGGTTAGTTTTATCAGACTCAAGCCAGAAAAAAGTCAACTGGATTTCCCTGTTCTCAGGATCTGTAGCTACAGCTATAGTTTGTTACTTCTTTATTATTATGGAGTGGGAGTGGAAAATGACTCCTCCAAGATCCGAAATGTGGGCAGCTTGTCTGGGTGTTGGCTTTTTTCTGTTGTGGTTTACGAGACATCATAAATTTGAGTCGGCCCTGAGGGTTGCAGTTTTTTCCGGACTAGGTGGGGGATTTGGTTTTGCATTTGGGGATTTCCTTCAGGTACTTGGAAATGTATCCGGTATTTCATTCAACTTTTGGAATGTGATGGAGTACTCGCTTGGTTTTTTTGGTGGTGTGGGTATGGCATATGGTACGTTTACCTCACAATGGGAGTCTACAGACCAGGCCACGAGCAAATCTTCCAACTTGATCCCATTGCTGTTTATCGTCCTGTTTATTCCATTTGTAGTGTGGGATCAGACATTTAGTATTGAAAAGATTGATGGAATTTATTCTAAGTTACTAGAAGGGGATGCAGTTGCTGCTGCCTGGATAATTAAAATAGGTGTCCTCTCACTAATTGTGATTTATACATCTTATTTTCTCTTCAAGTATCAGTTGAATAAAGCGGGTGATGAGATCCGGTACTCAGTACAAGAGGTGAAATCTTTTTTCTTCTCACACTTTGCACTTTACACACTGTTTAGCCTGATTATCACCGGGGCCTTGATTAGTACCTATAGAATTGAACAATACCTGTACATAGTGAATTTTGTGATCATTCTGTTGGCAATACCAAAGCTAACTCCAGTTTTTAGTGCTTTCACTGGCAGGAAAAATTGGGGATGGAACTTCGTGATACTCCTTGTAGNAATAGCAGTTTTAGCCCTGATAGCGATCAACTCACATGGTGAAGTCCCCGGGATGCAGCGTCGATTTGAATTTTAAATATTGAATAGCCTTTTATATTTTAAAGCCAGTAGACTAAAAATAAGACAACATTGCCATGCATAATGTAGTAATTGTGGGATTTGGCTTTATGGGTATGACGCATGCTGCTAATATCATAAAGAACAGTCATCTCAACCTGGTAGCCATAGTTGATAAGGATGTGGAGGGGATTCAACAGAAGTTGACATCGAATACCGGAAATTTTGCCATAGAAGATCTGGACCAGGAGACCCTTGGTGGTATCAATAAATACAGTGATCTCCAGAGGTGCCTGGATACTGAGAAGGTTGATGCAGTTCATGTTTGCGTCCATACAGATCTCCATTACACGATAGCCAAACAGCTACTTTCTAAGGGATTGCATGTTTTTCTGGAAAAGCCTATGACTTTAGATGTAAAGGAAGGGCAGGAGCTGATAGATCTGGCTCACAAAAATCATTGTGGTTTTATGGTTGGCCATGTGGTGAGGTTTATGCCTCCATATCAGCAACTCAAGAGATGGATTGAAGAAAAAACCTTTGGTCCGTTGAAGTTTTTGAGTATGACAAGGTTTTCCGGTGTGCCTACCTGGGGTCAATGGAAGGAAAAGCAGACAGATTTCGGTTCATCCGGTGGAGCTTTATTTGACCTGTTGATACATGACATAGATATGGTCAATTACCTATTTGGAAAGCCTGATAATATTGAGAGTACATTGATGCCTGGCTACCTCAGCAACAATGACTATACCTGTGCTTTTTGGACCTACAATAAATCAGGCGTCAGGGTCAAAGTGGAAGGTGGTAATGTTTTTCACTCGCAATTCCCATTCCAGGCAGGTTTTTCAGCTCAATTTGAAGAGGCAAGTGTCTTTTATTCCACCCTTGTTCCGGAATCTATCCAGGTGGCTACACATGATGTATTGAGTCATGTAAAAGAGATCGACGGATCAGACGGGTTTTACAATGAAATTGATTATTTCTACCAGTGCATTCGGGAAGACGAACAACCAAGGGAATGTCTGCCGGAGTCATCATTAGATACCATCAGGTTGTGTTATCAGNATTTAAAAGAAATTCAATAAATTATCCATGAGCTTAGAAATTAAAGAACAACTGGCTATCAATGGTGGCCCCAAAACCATCAATAAGAAATTCAACTGGCCAATTTTTGATCAGAGTGATGTAGAGGCCATACAGGAAGTGGCCCAATCAGGGGCCTGGGGCAATCCGGATTGTAAGGGGTTGGTTGAGGAATTTGAAAAAGCCTATGCAGCTTACTGCGGGGCCAAATATGCTATTTCATGCGTAAATGGTTCTGTGGCACTTCGTCTGGCATTGATTGCCTGTGGAGTAAAGCCTGGTGATGAAGTGATTGTACCCCCTTATACTTTCATTGCCAGCGCTTCAATTATTCTGGAGGCAAATTGTGTACCCGTCTTTGTTGATATTGAACCAGATACCTACAACCTTGATCCTACAAAGATCGAAGCCGCAATTACCCCGAGAACAAAAGCCATCATACCGGTTCATTTCGCTGGTCAGGCATGTGATATGGATGCCATTATGGCCATTGCCAAAAAGCATGGTTTACGGGTGATAGAAGATGCTGCCCATGCTCATGGAGGTGAATACAAAGGCAAGAAACTCGGCAGCATAGGTGATGCCGGTAGTTTCAGCTTTCAATCTTCCAAAAACCTGACCAGCGGAGAAGGAGGTATTGTGGTCACCAATGATGAAGCACTGTATGACATGATGAATTCCCTCCGAAATGTGGGCAGAGTAAAAGGTGGGGTCTGGTACGAACACCACAACCTGGGATGCAATTACCGGATCACTCAGCTCCAGGCGGCATTGCTACTTAAGCAGCTTAGCAGACTAGAGGATCAAACGAGAAAACGTGATGAAAACGGCCAATATCTCAACGGTCTTTTGAAAGATATCGAGGGGATAGAACCCCTGAAGCGTGGGAATGGAGAAACACTCCATACCTACCATATATATATCTTTAAGTACGACAAGACAAAGTTCAACAACCTTCCCAAAAAAGAGTTTGCCGATATGTTGGCTGCTGAGGGTGTTCCATCTTTTATGGGCTATCCCGAACCTCTCTATAAACAACCATTGTTTCAGAAAAAGAACTTTCTGTGCTATGCCATCCCTGAGGAGGTAGATTACACAGGTGTTTCCTGTCCTGAAAGTGAAAAAGCTTGCTACGATGATGCGGTATGGATCATGCAACATGCGATGCTGGGCACCCAGGAGGATATGGACCTGATAGCGGCTGCTATTCACAAGATCCAGGATGCAGTCAATAGCTAAGGAATCCCAGGAGCACCTATGAAAGAGCTCTATCCTTTGCATGGAATCGTTACGGTGCTCAATACTCCTTTTAGTCATCATGATCAGGTTGATCTGGCGGCCCTAAGTAAGCATGTGAACAATGCGCTGGAAGCTGGTGTCTCAGGTTTCCTGATACCTGCTATGGCTTCTGAAGTAAAAAAGCTCTCTCACGCTGAGAAATTGAGCATGGTAGAGAAGGTGTTGGAAGTGGTGAATGGTGATGTCCCGGTTTTTGCCGGAACTGCGGCTATTGATGTTGAGTCTTCTGGTCAGCTGATCAGGACCTATCAATCACTTGGCTGTAGTCACTTTTTGATCCAATTACCATTTCAAAATGAGGATCAGTTCAAGACGGATTTTCTGACTTTGATGGATCATGACCCTGGGGTTGTGATGTTGCAGGATTGGGACCCGAATGGCTATGGATTGCCGGATGAGCTGATTTTGGAACTGTTTGACAGTGTGCCTGCTTTTCGGTGCCTTAAAGTGGAAACGGTGCCAGCAGGAGTTAAATACAGCAACATACTCAATTTGACTGGTGGCAGGATGAATGTAAGTGGGGGATGGGCTGTTTCGCAAATGCCCGAAGCCCTGGAGCGTGGCGTACATGCTTTTATGCCTACAGGAATGCATCATATCTACACGAAGATATTTAGTGACTATGAAGCAGGAAATATTGATCAGGCAAGAGCACTTTTTAATGACTTACTTCCGGTACTCGCTTTCTCCAATCAGCACCTTGATATTTCTATCCATTTCTTTAAAAGGTTGCTTTGGAAACAGGGCATCTATTTAACGCCCAATGTCAGAAATCCAATTCTTACGTTTGATAAAATTCATCAAAAGATTGCCGATGAGTTAATTGAATGGGTCATCCGGGAGGAAAATCTGATTAAGGGATTAGGGTAGCAAGGAGGCAGACCATTCCTAGTGGTAAGGTCTGTCAGGGGACAGACCTTGGGGCACAGGACCAAATCAGCCTCTTCACCATGGTCTGTCCCCTGACAGACCAACTACCAACAAATACATTACAGAATTACTGTTATCCTATCAACCAGTGGGATAATTATTGTAATGGAAAGAATATTTTTCGAGCTGAGGAAAATTTATTGACTAATAACGTATCTTAAGGTCTGAATTAAATCCATAGATTGTCTATATAATAATGAAATTTGAGTCTTTAGATTCAAAACGTAAATCCAATATGGAATTACGTGAAGTTTATTTCTGGACCGATACAATAAATTGTTGGCATGAATTACTTTCAGATGATAAACTTAAATTAATCATTATTAGACAGTTGCAGTGGCTGACTGAAAGAGATAAAATTAGAGTTTACGCATTCGTGATCATGCCCAATCACTTACATTTTGTTTGGGAGATGTTGGAAATGAATGGAAAGGAAATGCCACATGCTTCATTCAATAAATGGACCAGTAGCCAGTTTTTGAAATGTCTCCGAAGCAGCAACTCCACACAAACAAAACTATTTGTTGAGCAAACACCAGAAAGAAGTCATCGTTTTTGGCAAAGGGATCCGTTGGCGGTCTTGATGGACTCAAAAGAGAAAGTAGAGCAAAAGATTGATTACATTCATACAAATCCTCTACAGGACAAGTGGAGTTTAGTAAAGGAACCTGAAAATTACAGGTGGTCTTCGGCCAACTTTTATGAAACAGGGGAAGATGAATTTGGGATTTTAGAGCACTACCACAATTATTTTTAGAAGATTGGCATTAGGTCTGTCAGGGGACAGACCTTGGGGCACACTCTCCAGACCATTTCCAAGTATTAAATGAGATCATTTAATAGCCCGACCCATGAATTGAAAGGTATACTAAGCAACAAATATTAAATAAGATTTCAATGCTTAGATCCTTTCGAATAACTGGCAAAATTTTAGCCCTTTTAACACTTTTATTATTCTCATTAAGCACAATGGCTCAGGAGTCCGAAAAGTTCTGGAAGCCAATAGCGGATGAGGTATATCTCCAGGAAGTTGCCAGAAAAATCCCTTTTGACAAGTCTGTTTCGAGCATTGGAGCTATTCAAGATCAGGTATTGATGGTAATTGAGTCCCAGGTTTATCAACTAAAGAATGATCAGTTCGAATTATTGAAGAAGGCTCCACAAGGTGTCAATAGATTGATATCCCTGGATGATGCAATTTGGGCTCTAACCAAGAGTGGACTACAAAAGTATGATGGTAAGACCTGGACAAAAATGTCTGACCTTGTAGTGGTTGACATGTGTAAGCATCTGGGCACGATCCATGCTGCTACCGAAGAAGACATCTATAAGCTGGTTGGAAATGAGTTTGTCACAACCAAACCTGAAGGTGGATACCTAAATAGCGATATCACCACACTGATGGAAGACGGGACACAGGTGCATACTGATCCTGTGAGACTTGGGCCTATCAGCAAAGTGGATTCCTACAGTGGTACACTATACGTGCTTAGAAGGGGAGAGTTGGTACAGTTTGATGGCAGTATCGTGAATACTGATTTCATTGACTGGGGGCAATTACCATCAAGGAAGACCAATGATCTACTCAGCTTTGGCAGCAAAATGTATATCAGTACTGACAGAGGTCTTGGGGAATTGCGGGGTGCCAATCTTGACGTGATCAAAGGTGAGGATGGATTGCCTGTAGAACAGACAACTTCTGTTACCAGAGGGTTTGACAATGATCTATGGATTGGAACAGAAAGGGGAGCAGTCAGAAAGGTTGGTGATGAATGGCAGTACTTTGGTGCGGATCATTGGTTGCCCAACAACAAGGTAAATGAAATCTCAGTTTCGGGAAAACAGGTATTTATTGCCACAGATGGAGGTATAGGTATTATCACGTATGAACCATATACACTGCAGAAGAAAGCCAGTTATTACGAAAGACACATTCTTGAATGGGGACATAAGCGTCTGGGATTTATCCAATCCTTAAACATGAGAGATGGAGAGTGGATAAGGTCAGTGAGTGACAATGATGGTGCGCATACAGCAACATACCTGGCAGCGATGACTTTTAAATACAAGGTGACTGGCGATGAGACGGCCAGGCAGGAAGCTATTGATGCTCTCAAAGCCCTGGTTTGGTTGGAGCGCATCACACCAATCGATGGATTCTTTGCAAGATCTATTTACTCAAAAGAAGGTGACAAAGGTGGGTTAAGCCGTCACGGATCAGGAGGACTTCCTGCCAAATGGTATGAAACTAAGGATGGTAAGTTTTACTGGAAAGGCGATACCTCAAGTGATGAGGTGATCGCGCACTTCTATTCTGTTTCACTTTTTCACGATCTGATTGCAGAGGGCAAAGAGAAGGAATTAGCCAGCGAACACCTGGTAAAAATAGCCCGGTACATCATGGAAAATGGCTGGGTTTTAATAGATATGGATGGTAAGCCTACTCGATGGGGAAGGTGGAACCCTGAATATCTGCTTCGCCCTTACGGCTACAATGACAGGGGAGTAAATGGACTTGAGGCACTTGCTTTTACACAGGCTGCGTATAAATTATCAGGTGATGAGGCTTTCAAAAATGGATTTGATGAGCTGGTAGGGCTTGGTTATTTGAATAACACGCTTAGACAAAAAAACACTTTTCCTCCATCCACCCTGGCCCCGTGGGATGACAACCTGGCTTTTGAAGCTTATAACACGGTTTTACGCTATACTGACGATCCACAAACGCGCTCTTTTCTGCTTAGAAGTCTGGAACGAACATATGAAATCAAACTAATGGAGCATGTACCCTGGTTTAACTTCACCTATGGTGCTTATACAAACAATGATTTTGATAATGAACAATGTGTAAAGCATCTTAGGGCCTGGCAGTTGGATTGTGTAGTTCACCGGTATTACAACTCTCATCGTGATGACCTGTTCGTTGAAGAGGGTTATAAGTCGTATGAAGGAGGTCTCAAATCTATCTCTCCACGGGAATCTGCAGTAAAACGTGGTAGCAGACCTGCTACTGACCTTGATGGTGGTTCGGGTAGTCAGGTTATGGAGCCTACAGGCTTTCTACGCGACTACTGGATGGGGCGATATTATGGATTTATCAAAGCTCCTACCACCACTGACAAGGATTTGTTGATGGTAGAGACACGGAAAGAACAAAAAGGTGCAGCGCCATATAAAGGCCCCGGAAGGCCGGAATTCTAATTCTAGGAATATTTTTGGGCTGGTTTATAGCCATCAGGTACTTATTAATATATAATATAACGTTAGTAGTTGTTTAGAAACTAGCGATTTGGCTTTATTCTTGCTATTTTTATAAAAATTCGGAAGTTATTCAGGGTTTAGTCGAATAAATGCCGTGGATAGGGATTCAGGTTAAAGTATCATTTATGTCAGTAAGCGATACTATCTGTCAATTATCGAAAAGAAAACTTCTGATTTATTTGAAAAGAGTCATTTTTGTATTGTTGATTACTTCAATAAAAATATGGAAGACGTGTTAGCCAAGGAAGAAAAGTTTAATAGAGACGAGCGGTTTGCCAAAAAAGTATTGGCAATCGTTGAGAGCGATTTGGTGGAATCCACAATAATGAAAGCATTGCAAAGTGATCAATATGATCTAATGATTGAGAAATCCGGTATTAAAGGGATTATCAGGGCAAAAAGCGAACAACCGGATATCATTATTTGTGATTTCGACCTTCCTGATATGTCTGCCAGAGAAGTTCTGGAAGATTTGGGTAATCATGGATTGCTGACATTTTCACCGTTTATCTTCCTAATAGGGGATGACTGGGATAAAAAATCTTCCACTGTAATGGATACTGATATGGATGCTATCATCAGACATTCCATAGTAGAAGAAGAACTCGTTTCTGTCATTGATCAGGCCATTACGGATAAGCTCAATAAGATAGATGAGTTAAATCAGGTACAACATGAGTTTAATGAATCTTTTATCCACAAAGATCAAAAATCCGGGGAGTCACCAGAAGATATGAAAAAACGACTGTTGATCATTCAACGGTTGTTTCCACTAATTAAGCTCGGAAGGATGTCACTGGATGCTGGTATAGAAATATTGGATGAGGCTATTGCAAGCCTGGATGATAAAATAATGGATGCCAACAAATTCATCAACATTGGTCGGGGTATCGAAAAAAATCAAAGTGCGATCGGAGCTCAACTAAACAATATTTGGTTGATCGATGATGATCCGGCACAGAACTTACTTAATAGAATGTTGCTCAAGAAGAGCAATCCAAACTGGAATATCAGCGAGTTTAATGATGCAAACCGTGCTTTTCAGACATTGTCCTCAAGGAAACCGGATCTGGTATTCCTGGATATCAATATGCCTGGAATGAGTGGGTTTGAGTTTTTAAAGAAACTTACGGTCAATAAGATAAAGCTGAATGTAATTATGCTCAGCTCATCTATTTCTGTTTCAGAGATTAAGGAATCCTTTAATTTCGACCAGGTAGTAAATTATCTGACCAAGCCTATGGAGAGAGATAAAGTGACCAGTTTATTGAAGTCTGTGATCAATCAGTAATCTATCCAGATACTATTTTTCCTTCTCCACTAGGTATTTTCTTCTATACTCAGTAGGTGTGCAACCTTTGATCTGCTTAAACTGCTGAGCAATATTTTTACTGTCATTCAGTCCGAGGTCAACGGCTATTTCAAATATAGAATTGTCGGTTTCCAGAAGTTTTTGCGTAAATCTTTCAATCCTTAGGTTGAAAATATATTCGTAAACCGGCAGACCGGTTACTTTTTGAAATCTGATTTCCAGAGACCTCCTTGACAGGGGGACTTGTGTAAGCACATCACTCACCTTCATGTTTTTGTCAATATTGTGATGTATAAACTTGAGTGCCATCCCAATATATTTATCCTTGGCCGCATAGATATCGGTTGAGTTTCGGGTAACTACCTGCGTTGGTTCTACTACAATATCATAAAACTCCTGGTTTTTAGTTTTGATCATGGTATGTAATAACCTGGCTGCTTCATAGCCCCCTTTTTCTATATCCAGCGCCACACTTGACAAGGGTGGGTCTGAAAGATTGCAAAGCATCTCATCATTGTCAACTCCCAATACAGCTACTTCCTCAGGTATTCTGATGTTAGAAACCCGGCATGCTTCTGTGATATGCATTCCCTGGTTGTCGTCACACGCCATAAGCGCGATTGGCTTAGGCAAGGATTTAAGCCACTTACTCAGAGCTGATGGCTTATAATACCACAGCTCCCGGTATTTGAATCTCCTGTTATGCTCAAACTGATGTACCTCGTATCCCTCTTCACTCACTCTTTGCTCAAAACCCTGCAGTCGCTCACGGGACCAAACAATATTTTTAAATCCATAAAAAGCAAAGTTTTTGAAGCCTTTCCTGAGGAAATATTCTGCTCCTATCCTACCGGTATTCAGATAGTCACCCGTGATATTGGGGATATTCTCCTGCCGCTCTTTAAAGTCTTGTGCGACCACAGCAATCCCTGCATCCATGAGCTTTTCTACATGAGAATCAGAATAGAATTGACCGATAATACCATTTGCATCCCAATCTTTCGCCCATTTGAGGATACCCTCTACTCCGTTTTTTTCCCGGTAATACCCTGGCATCCTACAAAAAACCCAGGGACCATATTTATGAGAGTATTTTGTGATCCCCTTCAACAAGCTGGTGCCATATTCTTCACCAAAGTCAGTTAAGAGAATTATCTTGATCATTAGACCTTTAAATTACTACTATTCTGCTTTAAAAAGGTCTCTAAGGCTATTTATTGTCTTATTGGCGATAATTGGTTTGGCCCAAAATGAAATGCTGAGGACATATCCCAGGGTAACAAAGACAAAGGCCATCCCGAATTTTAATGACACCAGGTCACTCAGTCCGCCAATCAATATTTGAACAATCGCACCCCCTGCGATACCGGTCATAAGAATACCCGCAAAAGATCCGTGATGCTCAGACACAGAGTTGAGACCCAGGGAGACGATTGAAGGGTACATAACGGACATAAAAAACCCTGAAATAGGGAAGGCCCAAATAGCGATATCCGCACTACCAAAGAGGCCAAAGACCACACAAATAATGGTGAGGATGGTAAACCATCGCAGAACCTGCTTGCTGTCAAATAGCTTCATACAGACCAGACCTACGACGCCACCCACGGTCATCAGTCCCCAATAGTAGGAAACCGCACTGGCCCCACTGGTATCCGGATCAAATCCATGGTAGATGCTCAGGAATTTAGACATCCAATAGGAGATGCCCTGTTCTGAACCTACGTAGCAGAATATCCCCAGAAAGTATAGAATGACATATTTGTTTTTGAATAGCTCCAGGTAACTAGCTCTGCTTCCCACTTTTTCATCTTCCTTAAGCTCAACTTTCGGAAACCTGATAAAAAAGATCAGTACGATCATCATAATACTGATCAGAGCGAAGACCCAGTAAACAGATACCCAGGACATATCGATTGAAACCAGCTGACTCATAATGCCAATGAATGGTTTTTCCGTTGCACCCTGATTGATGTTTGTGACCAGGTAAGTGTACATCAGCGGGCTGATAAAAGAGGCCAGACCAAAAACCAACTGGGCCATCACGGAATTGAAAGCAAAGTTTTCTTCGCCACCGGAAACCCTAAGCAATGGATTGATTACCACCTGAAGTGCCGCCATTCCAGCTCCAATTGTGAAAAGGGAGGCGACAAATACCCCGAAAGTAGGCACCAACGCAAATAGCAATGACCCTGAAAAGGCTGTGATAAAAGCAATGATCATCATGGTCTTTTCACCTAATTTTTCGACCAGTAGTCCCGATGGGATAGACATCACACCATAAGCAATAAAAAATGCAAAGGGGAGAAATCCCGCCATGGTTTCAGTGAGCGTATAGCTTGCAGAAATATTAGGATTTAAAGCTCCCAGAATATTCGTGAGAAATGAAACCACAAAAAAAGTGAGGAGAATTAAAGCGACAATCAGGTAATTTCTTTTCATGAGGATTTATTAAACCAATAGTTACTGAACCGGTGTTTCCTGCTGCTGGATTACCAAAGCGGCAGCACCCAGCATAGAGGCATTCTCAATTTCGGAAAGACAAATTTTAAGTTTTTTGACTGATTTGGGAAAATATGAAGTATTGAGCGACTCATACATTTTATGTTTAAAGTATGGATAAGCCGCTGAAATGGACCCTCCCAACACGATGACCTCGGGGTCATAAGCATACATGACAGATTTTAAGGCAAATCCCATGTTATGACCAAATTCCTCCCATAATTTTAGTGCTTCAGGATCATTTTCTTCAGCTTTAAGGAACGTCTCATAAGCAGTCGTATTGTGGATTTTCTCAAAGAAGTTTGAGCTGCAATAATATTCTAGATCCTTGTCTTTGAAGGGGAGATAGCCGATTTCACCAGCTCCACAGTTCACACCGTTAAAGAGGGCGCCATCAATGATGATACCTCCCCCGAGCCCGGTGCCGATGGTGATGCCTACTACGTTTTTGTAGTCTTTACCAGCTCCAAAATACTTCTCACCCAAAGCAAAACAATTGGAATCGTTGTTGATAAATACCGGTACATCAAATTCCTTTTCTAGAATGTCTTTGAGATGAACCTCTTTCCATGAGGGAATATTCACCACATCAAAGACAATACCCTGCTCGCGATCCACTACAGATGGTACTCCTATACCTATGCCACAAACCTCAGGGTTATAGATGGATGCTATGAGTTGTGTTAACTGCTTTAGCGTACTCTCAAGATTATTCTTGTTTTTTAAATTGATCTTTTTGATCTCAACAACCTGCTGATTGTGTATCAGTCCTGCACGGATGTTGGTGCCACCCAAATCGACTCCGATTTTCATATTGGATTAAATAATGTTATAAACCTCTAACCCTAATAATACGCTGATATACAATATGGTACTATCGCAAATTGCGATTTATTTACCCGATTTTGCGAAGAATCAAAATAAGAGGCCCGGTGATTCATACTGACGAATTTAGTCAGATTTATGATCTGATAGACATCTCATAGCCTGCAAGGTCAGTTTTACAGTATATTTTATAATGACCAATTAAGTAGTACAGTATGACGTCGCAAGCAAACCGTTTGATTTCCCTGGATGCCATGCGTGGTTTCACCATTGCAGCCATGATATTGGTGAATTTCCCAGGTAACGAAGAGTTCGTTTACGCTCCACTCAAACATACCGTGTGGAATGGCCTGACACCTACTGATATCATTGCGCCTTTCTTCCTTTTTATAGTAGGCGTATCGATAGCCCTGGCTTATACAAAACGCCTAAAACAAGAAGTGTCTAAAGGTGATATGTATAAGAAAATCGTAATCAGGTCATTCAAGATCTTTGCGATCGGAATCCTACTAAATCTCCTGTGGGATTTCAATTTTGCCGAACTTAGATGGACGGGTACCCTTCCCAGAATTGCCATTGTATTTCTTGCTTGTGCGATCCTCTTTTTAAATACCGACTGGAAAAAGCAGGTGTGGATTGGAGGCGGTATACTTGTTGCCTATTGGCTGGCTATGACCCTTATTCCTACTCCTGGCGTAGGTAAGGTGATGCTGGAACCTGGAGTAAACCTTGCTGCCTGGATCGATAGTAAGTATCTGCCAGGCACGATGTGGCAGGGCACCTGGGACCCTGAAGGTATCTTAAGTACTTTTCCGTCTATCGTATCAGGTATTACCGGGATGCTGGCGGGTACATTGATCCTGAATGGAAAGCCTAGAGAGGAACAAGTGATACACCTAATGGTGATTGGGTTTTTCATGGCTATCGGGGGATATGTTTGGGGACTGACTTTCCCTGTCAATGAAAATATCTGGACAAGCTCATTTGTGTTGGTCACCTCTGGGTTTGCCTTCCTGGCTCTTGGAGTATCCATCTATCTGGTGGATATGAAAGGCTATACGCACGGAACCAAGTTTGGGATTATCTATGGAGCCAACGCCATCACTGCGTATGTGATGGGAGACATCCTGGCGGCCATTTTTTACGGGATTAACTTTGGTGGCGAATCACTTAATATCCATTTCTTCAATGCATTTACGTCAATCGGGTTGGGAGAGAAATTCACAGGAATGATATACTCACTCATTTACGTATTCATTGTGTTTATTCCCACCTGGATACTTTTTAAGAAAAAGATCTTTATCAAGCTTTAAAATCATTTAATACCATTGGCTCTTTCAAGCAAGTTTGCATTTGTAATATTATTGGCTCATGTAATGTGGCCTACCCAGGCTTTTCCCAAAAATGTAGCAGGAATTGTGTACCTGGATAAAAATCAAAACATGGTTCGAGATGAAGGGGAATTAGGACTAAAAGATGTGCTGGTCAGTAATGGGCGGGATGTTGTGAAAACCAATCAAAAAGGAGAATGGGAATTGGAATTGACGGACAAGAATTCACTTTTCGTGATTCAGCCTTCGGGGTATGTTGTTCCGGTAAACGATGCAATGGTTCCCCAACACTACCGGGTATTAAACCCGACTTCTGGTAACCCGGAATTTCCGCTTTGGGAAGACACGCAGCACTCAGACAACTTCGAAGCTTTGCTTTTTGGGGATACACAAGCCAGGGGCATCAAGGAGGTGAACTATGTGATGCATGATGTGGTAGAGGAATGTATTGGCAGTGATGCACGATTTGGGGTAGCGCTAGGGGACATTGTAGCCGATGACCCTGATCTGTTTGATGAGATTAGCCAGGGCATTGGGAAGATTGGCGTTCCGTGGTACTATGTATTTGGTAACCATGATCATGATCGTGGGGTAAAAGGCAATGAAGGAGCAGACAATACATTCATCAAAAATTTCGGGCCCTCAACCTATGCTTTTCAGTTTGGTAAAGTCTGTTTTGTATCCCTTAACAATGTCGATTTTAAAGATGAAGGAGGGTACAGGGCTCACTTCTCAGCTGATCAGGTTGAGTTTGTGAGTCAGCTTTCCGATGGGCTGCCTGATGACTATCTGATGGTTTTAATGATGCATATACCCATTGTAGCCTGCGACAACAGGGAAGAAATTTTTAGGACATTAGAAAAGCGTGAATTTTCACTCACGATAGCAGCGCACACCCATACATTGATCAATGCTTTTTTAGATGAGGAATATGGATGGAAAGGTGAAAAACCACATCACTTGTTTATCAATGGCACGGTAAGCGGAAGCTGGTGGTGTGGTATCAAAGATGAGTTGGGTATCCCGCATACCACCATGAATGATGGAGCCCCCAATGGGTATGCCACAATCAGGTTTGATGGAAATCAATACAGCATCAGGTATAAAGCAGCACGAAGACCGGCAGATTACCAAATGAATATCTATCTGCCTGATGATGTATCATTGTCTGGTATCGACACCACCCGGGTAATGGTCAATTTCTTCAATGGTACGTCGAGGTCTAAACTCAGGATGCGAGTGAATGGACAAGGTGATTGGATTGCGTTGGGCCAAACCGAGGCCAGGGATCCCGCTAATATGAAGCTGTTCGAGCTAAGTCCGCTACTTGATCTTGAATTCAAAGGAGAATCACTGGATGAGACATTAGGGTGGAAGATGGATTATCCCAGTAAGTCAAGGCATTTCTGGCAGGAAAAATTGCCATCTGATTTAAAGCCCGGAACCCACCTTCTGGAGGTGCAAGCCACTGATTTTTATGGACAGACCTTCACTGCACACAGGATTTTCAGGGTGAATAAATAACAACCTAATCATGTCAGGATAATCACAGAAAATCCCTGTGGTTTGCTGAGAAAAACCTTTGCGCTTCGATCTGCTAAAAGATTGATATCATTACGGGTATTTAATTCGGATTTTTTGAACACCCTTTTAGCAATGCGCAAGTCAAACCTTCTAGTTCTGATCATTTTTTTCATCCTTTATGGCTGTAAAACTGATGTCAGCAGCCCATCGACCTACTGGCCACAGCCTTCCGGACCTAATGGTACCTGGAAAGTGGAAACCGACCAGGAAGTTCCGGTTGATTTTAGTGTAAGGACAGGAGAAAATGTTTTGTGGACACTTGACCTGCCCGAAGTAGGTCAGGGAGGGATCACCGTTTGGGGTGACAGGATATTTCTGACCGTAATGGATCCTTTGTATGAGGTGCCCGCAAAGGAAGGGCTTTTTACCAATACCATTCGAGTGGTTTGTATAGATGCTACAGAGCAAAAAATCTTATGGCAAAAACCTTTGGAAGGTACAACCAAAAGCCCCTACTTCTATGGATTTAGCGATTCCTCCACACCAGGACCTGTCACGGATGGCACTTATGTCTGGTTTTACAATGCCAGTGGGAAGCTAGCCTGCTTTGATCTGGAGGGTAACCTGATCTGGGACAGAGCCTGGAATCCTGTGGAAGAGTTGGATGGTGTGCATTTTCCATTCAACAAGCAATTTGAGCCTGTTCTTCATGAAGACTTAATTCTCAATATGGAGACTTATTGGGAAAAAGATGGAAAGCGGGTATATGGCTGGAATTATGTCTATGGTCTTGATAAGAAGACTGGTGAGGTAGTTTGGATCTCAGAAGATGCCCTGACGCATTATGATACTCCCGGCTTTAACAAGACTGTTGAAGGCACTCCCGCCATGCTGATCGCCAGGGGTGCCCATCATGATGTGCCCGAGTCACCCAAAGGGTATTCACTGATCGATCTGAATACCGGCACCTCGATCTGGAGATATGAAACAGATGAGGGGATGGCGCTGTATCATTCAGCCTGGACGCAGGATATTGCCTTGTGGTTTACTGAGCAGGAAAATGTGGTGCATAAGCTCGATGCCAAAACAGGAAAGCTCCTGGATAAGCTCTCGCTCACAGCCAAAGTGAGGTTAACTGCATTTGATACGGTCACTGGGGCATATCAAATGAAAGAAAGCCTTAATCTCGGAGATTCATCCGTGGTGTTTCCAGCCTGGTATTCAAATATCATTGTGGGTGATCACTGCTACTTCATGTGTTTCAAGAAGGACAATCGCCGGATATACAACGAACCGGAATATGCTTACGGAAGACTTAATCTGAATACAGGACTGGTAGAATACCTGGAAGTTCCGGTCCAATATGAAGTCCAGGGTGGTAAGAAGGAAATGATCTGGCATCAGGACCTGAAAACTGAAACCAAAAACATTCGCGAACTGGATATTGCTCAGGATCAGCGATCCAAAAGAGATGGCTGGGTCTGGAATTTTAATCCTAATCCGATTCTTGTCAACGACAAGCTTTTTTACACCACCATGTCCGGCATGGTTTACTGTTTTGATACTTCCAGAGAGGTGTTTGATGAGAAAAGTCTGATCGGTGTCAGCGATCTTGGGCCACTGGGAAAGACATGGACACTAAGCTCACCATCTTTCTCAGAGGGTAAGCTTTATCACAGGACAAGTAAACAGTTGATTTGCATCGGCATGCCTTAATTAGTTAAAAGTGGAGTAGGACACCTCAGGTGGTCTGGTCCTGCTTTAGGTTGTCACCTTAATCGTTAATCCTACATTCTATTGTCATGGGTTTATGTAATCCTTTAATTGATTGAATGTCATTTTATTGGAATCCCCCTTTACTGATACCTAAAATCAACGCAAATGACTTGCATAAAGGGGGCAAGGGGGATTACACGGGTTCATTTCTTCTTACGTCTTGAATCCATCGTTGGTGTATCACCCGTGATTGGTTAAGTCCCGGATGTGCTGGTGATAACATCCAACGTGGGCTAAAAAAACTAATATGGACACTGAACATCCTTCACGGCTGCCAGATCGTGGCGGCGATATACCTTTCCGGTTTTAGCTTGTCTTCAAAGTAGTACATCGTCACCACCTTACCGTCCGGTCTTTGAAGGGATCGGACATAGCCGATGTCTCTGCCGGCTCCGTCATCACGAAGCACAATCTCATCTGACCAGGTTTTGCCTTTGTCTTCGCTGATTTTGGCAGCAATCCGGTAAGGTTCTGCCCGCACCCCGTAGGTCAGGCAAAGCCTTCCATCCCTGAGCCGGATCAGGCTGGGAGGGTTTCCTTCACCCAGATTATCATTGGGTGGGGGGAGTAGTGTCCAGGTTTTGCCGGCATCCAACGACCTCCAGGCATCTATCCATCTGTGATCTCCTTCACGTCGGCGGATCGTAGTAAGATATTCCGTGTCGGAGAGCTTTACCGTAGAGGGCATAATGCCAAAACCTTCCGGTTCGGGTCCGATCATCCCTACCAGCTCCCAGTTGAGTCCACCATCTTCGGTAATGGCACAGAAGGGCCGTCCCTCGTGGTTGTCTTCTTTAGACATCGACTGGAAGATCATACAACGCTTTTCATCCAGGACGATGTAATCGGTTCGCGCCAGGATGTTGGACTGACCGGAAACTTCCAGGTTGAAAGGACCTTTCCAGGTATGGCCCCGGTCGTAAGAATAATAGAGCAATGATGGGCCTGTGTTGTAATTCAAAAATCTCAGGGTCATCGCAAAATCAGGATGCATGAAGTTGATGGCTTCTTTCAGGTCTACAGGCTCTACCCGATGATCATACTGTGGTTCTACACCGTGCAGGGATGAGCCACGAGCTACCAGCCTTCCTTCCGGAGACGGATCCTCTATGCTCCAGGTAATACCTCCGTCCAGACTTCTCGCGAGCAAGGTTACTTCCTCTTTATCCCTGTCGATATTATGCATGGTGGGGCCCAGGTTTTTATGATAGCCCTTGTCGAATCCTACCAGGATCTCATTGCCCCAGATCCACGCCCCGAAGTTGGCAGGCCAGCCACTGAACATACCCTCTTCGTAAGAGATCACCACATGCTGGGTGACTCCTGAGTCGTTGGATTGTTGCT
>JAHCMM010000222.1 GCA_019192515.1 Cyclobacteriaceae bacterium SS2 | reverse complement strand
CAAATGCCAGGTATCGCTTGCCATGATGCAATTCGGTGGGATAGTCATCTACGATGAGTTCCTTTTTCGTTGTATCAAATTCAAGAATGTTGGGGTACTTCCACAGCTTGCTTACCTCAGATACATACAGGTCCCCGTCTTTAAAAGCTATGCCATTGGGGTTGTTCTTGCCTGTTGCAATTACATATTTCTTATCGGCCTTGTAATCGCCATTTTCATCTTTAAATGCATGCACATGACCGCCACCCCGGCTGCCGACAAACACAGTTCCATCGGGTGATACTGCCAGGCTGCGGGCATCTTCCACCCGGGCAAAAACATCAATTTTAAAACCTGCCGGCAACGACAGAGAATCCAATCTCAGGTCATCGTAATATACGATCGTGGTATCGACCGGAACAGACGTTTCAGTACTCTTTTCCACATTACAGCTATACAGCAATGGGAATAGGATGATCAGGTAGGCTAAATTTTTCATAAGCCTAATTTAAGGATCATTTCGCTAATGGCGAAGGGGTAGTAGGAACGTATCGGCTATTGCTCTGGAAATTTTCGTTTAATCCGCTGATCTCAAACCCATCTACGATGATAGCATCAGGTACAATCAGTGAAATAGGCACGCCATTGATTCCATTAGATCCGGTAGAACCAAAAAACTGGTTAGATACTATTTTCTTATCGGATATCCCATTCACCCTGAAAAGAGAAATGGTAGATGAGAGGTCTACAAAATCAATTCTAACAGGTGTTTCTTCCTTTGTTTTCACGTCGATCTTATATGCCTGAAACATGCTGGATATTCCGGTAGTCTTTACTGGTCGGAATATCAGGGCATAGTCAAGTCCGATCTCCTCAGCTTTTTTGATCAGTGCGTTTTTCATTTCACTGGCTGCTGTAGGTTTTTGAGATTCGATAGAAAGGATGCCAGGTGCAATGGATTTGAATGTTCCACCAAAGTTGAAGTTCAACCTGTTATGGCCATTAGATTCCGGAGCCAGAGGTACTGGTGTCCTGCCGTTTAGCTGGGTCACCAATCGTCCATTCTCCACAATCTTTAGCGAGTCGGGAGGAATCACGCCCTCAGAGTCTACCGTGAAATTACCGATCAGTTTTGTTCCGTTGTAGGTATCCAGGTGGGACAACGCTGTCACGGTGAGGTCCGGGTTGCCTATTCGCTGTGGCCCTCGTGCCATCTCCTTCTTCATGTTACTGATATAAGTTTCCAGAAGACCTTTGTCGGTGTTGTTGAGATTGTCACGCTCAGCAGTGATACTGATGTCGTTCACCATCAAAGCATTCATGAAAACATCGGCTACCAGGTCGCCTTCCACGAGTAAAGGACCATAATAGATGTCATCAAAGCTTTCCTGTTTTACCTTGTTCTTCAGGTATTCTTTAAGTTTGTTTACATCAGCTTCGATCACTTCTTCGGAGGGGAGATCTTCGACAGAGGAGACGAGATAAGCCAGTTCCTCCGCAAAAACTTTGTAGTCTTCGTCGATCATCTGTACTGAGATGGTGAGGTAGCCCAGTTCGTGAGGAGTTACTACTTCAATGCCTTCGGAATTGACAAAGTAATGGTTTGCACCGATATAGAAGAACCCTATGGCCGAACGGAATACTTCCGGCATTTCGAGAAAGCCTTTCCCGATTGCAGAGACCTTGTTTTCCCATTGTTTAATATCCGGAATATTAATGGGCTTGCTCTTGTAGATCTGTACTTTAGGTGCTTCGGCAAAATCCTTCAGCGGAAGCTCTTTAATCCCTATCTCTTTATAGAGATCAGTCTTACTCTTTTGTAGTCGTGCAGCAGCCTTGTAGATGTTATTTGTTGAGATCCACAGTGATCTCCTGATCCCATTATAGTTGTCATCCAGGGGCAGGTTGGTATAACCCAGGTCCTGGGTGAAAACCATATTTGGATCGTTATAGTTTTCGTCATTTACGGCATAGTCACCAACCATCACCCGGGTGTACCAGCTACGGGCGCTATCCAGGGAAGACTGGAAGATACCACCATTCATCGCATTGATGTTGATGGTCTTTAGTTCAGTGACACCATACCCAATAAAGAACGGGTCTTTGTACCCATCACTTTTCAGTTCGTTCATGTTCCGCCCCAATTCATCTCTCATGGCTCTCAGGATGACAGACTCGTCTCCTGACTGAGCATATCCTGAACAGATGAATAAAAAACTACATGCTATTAAGCTTACTCTCTTCATCATTTATCCATGTTTGCCGGGTTCGAAAGAATCGGCTTGTCCATATTCGCTTCCGGTTTTTTCTGCGTTTCAATTTTTCTCACAAAGATGGCTGGAGCAATCGCTGTGACAGGCACGTATCCTGACTCAGCTCCGCAATAACCATAGAAGATGTCGCTGGTGGTGCCAGTAGCCTGGATCTCACTAAACATCGTCAAAGGTGTCCCGATCAGGTCCACACCTCGCACCAGCTGGTCGGGCCTGCCATCTGCAAATACTTTATATACTTCCGTCGGGGTAATGCTGAAAGCATTGGGTGTATACCGATCGGTCATGGTATAGCCGCCCTGCACATTTTTGATGTAGTACCCAAACTGTTTATCCTGCTTTTTACATTCCTTGATCAGCATTTTTCGGAGGGCATCTTCCTCTTTTTGGTTGCTCGAAGAAACAATCAGGTTGGATTGACGAGATACAGGATTCAAGCCGGTCTGAGCACGTGAATGTCCGTTGGAGCGCTGTCCTTCCAGCAAGGGTTTTCTCGACCTGAGGAAATCCTTGAGGATCCCTTCTTTTACGGCCTGTACTTTCTGGGACTTCACACCCTGGTCATCATAAGCATAGCTTCCCGTTAAATGATTGTTTTGAAAAGCCGGTAGGGTAGGGTCGAATGTTACATCGATGAATTTCGGCAATACTTTTTTGCCGATTTTTTCTTTGAATGTCTGGGCGTCGTCGCTGCTTTTCAGTCGGTCGGCTTCCACCCGGTGTCCGAAGATCTCGTGAAAGAAAACGCCTGCTGATCGTCCGGAGAATATGGCCGGGCCGGCAAAAGGATCCGCAACCGGAGCCACTTTCAGCTCCTGAAGTTTCTTGATCATGCGATCGATGTCAGCCGTGATTTGAGTGGCTGCAGGCAGCTCACCCGGATGACGGGCAAAGTAGTTTTGGTGAAGCGGGATCACATTGCCACCTGCTGAGCGAACGGCAGCGCTGATCTGGATCTCTGCCCGCAATTCATTTTGCCGGATTTTAGATCCTTCGGTAGATAAAAAGTATTTCTGACCAGACACAAAGCTGAAATTGACCGATCCCTCCAGGATATCCTTGTCTACAAGGAAAGCCTGCGACCATGCGGTGAGCTGATCAATCCATTTTTTCACATCAACCTCGGTATCCTTCGGGCTTAATGGTGGTTCGATAAAGCTGACCACGTTTTCTTTAGAGAAATCAGGTACTTCTCCGGTTTCATTTTTTTCACTTCGCTGGGCAATGGTGTAAGCCGATGACGCTACTTTATAGCCCATGTCGGTGGCCATCCAGGTGGTTTGCCGAATGGCATCTTCAATATTTTCGAGTGGCAAAGGCATGGCGCCAGAATACCGGCTAAATCGCTCGCTGCCCTGAAAATTGTGAGAGTTATCGAAAGCATAGTCCCCGACGCGGACATTGGCATTGAGAATCCTACTCCGGTTTCTGTCCGAATTCATGAGACTACCAAAAGATGCCTCAAGGGAAAGAACTGTTATATCAGATACATTATAGCTGATGAAATAGACCGGAGGATTCTGTTTCGCGAGAAGTTCGTACTCCCTTTTTAGTTCCTTATCTAAAATCTCAATCAGCTTATCGTCCTGGCCGATCACCTGAGATGACAAGCCCATCAGCATACAAGCTGAGAACACTACCTTAATCCACATTACTTTTTGCACGAATATAATTATACAATCTTTAGATCAATCAATACAATTGAATTTAACTACTTTCTACATTTGCAGTTATGATTAGCATCAACAATCTCTCTTATTTCCTTGGCGACCGTATATTATACGAAGATGCGTCCCTTTTTATTACACCCAAAGACAGAATCGGACTGATTGGCCTCAACGGGACTGGCAAGTCGACCTTATTGAAGATGCTGGTCGGCGAAGTTACTCCAACTAAAGGAGAAATCAGCAAAAGTAAAGAGTCAACCATTGGTTTTTTGAACCAGGACCTGCTTTCCTACCAATCAGATGAACCCATTGTGGATGTGGCCATGCAGGCATTCCAGGAAACCATCAAAATCGGGCATGAGATTGATCATATCCTCAAAAAGATGGAGACCGACTATACCGATGACCTGGTAGACAAGCTAGCCAAGCTGCAGGATCGCTTTCAAACCCTGGATGGCTACTCCATCAAAGCCAAGGCAGAAGAGATCCTTGAAGGAATCGGTTTCACCACTGAGGACCTTGAAAGGCCGTTAAGAGAATTTTCCGGAGGATGGCGGATGCGGGTAATGCTGGCCAAGCTTCTGTTGGAGAAACCTTCCTTGTTGATGCTCGATGAGCCTACCAACCACCTGGACCTTCCTTCTATCAAGTGGATCGAGAATTACCTGCAGAATTATGAAGGGGCATACATCATTGTGTCTCACGACAGAAGATTCCTCAACAGCTGTGTGAATAAAGTCGTGGAAGTTTCCGGTTATCAGCTGAATGTCTATGCAGGCAACTACGACAAGTATATTGAGGAAAAAGAGCTGCGAAATGAGATACAGCAGAATGCTTATGAAAACCAGCAACAAAAGATCCGGCAGACGGAGCGCTTTATAGAACGCTTCAAAGCCAAGGCCAGCAAGGCCAAACAGGCTCAGTCCAGGATGAAGCAGCTTGAGAAGATGGAGCGTATCGATGCTGTGGTGGATGATAACAGCCAGATCAATTTCAAGTTCAATTTCTCTACCAAATCAGGCAGACACGTCAAGAAGCTTACCGATATCAGTAAGTCTTATGGCGATCTCAAAATACTGGAGCATGCCAACGGGCATATCGAAAGAGGAGATAAGGTGGCCCTGATTGGTGCGAACGGTAAAGGAAAATCAACGTTGCTGCGAATCATTGCAGGGACTGAAAAGCATGAAGGTAAAGTAGAGGAGGGGCATAACGTGATCCCAACCTTCTTTGCTCAGCACCAGCTGGAGGCGCTTCGCATCGAAAACGAAATCATCGAAGAGTTGAAGCAGGCCGGTAGCAAAAAGACTGAGATGGAGCTTCGAGGCGTTCTGGGATGTTTCCTTTTTACTGATGACGATGTCTTTAAAAAGATCAAAGTGTTGTCAGGAGGGGAGAAGTCCAGGGTGGCTTTGGCCAAGACGCTGATCTCTGAGGCCAACTTCCTGCTACTCGATGAGCCTACTAACCACCTGGATATCCTTTCGGTGAATATTCTGATCCAGGCGTTGCAGCAATATGAAGGGACTTTGCTACTGGTATCTCACGACCGGGACTTCCTGAGCCAGGTAGCCACCAAAATCTGGTGGATCGAAGACCATGAGATCAAGGAATATCCGGGCACTTACGATGAATTTGAATGGTGGTGGGATAATAAGAAAGAGAAAAAGCCGGTCGCAGCTTCCAATGGCAGCGCGAGGGAAAAACCCGCAAAGGACAAGGCTGAGAAACCTCGTCTTAACGAACCGGAAAAGGAAATTCAAAAAGAGATTGATCAGCTGGAAGAAAAGATCCTGAAGCTGGAGGAGGAAATAGAAAAACTGGAAAAAGAGCTGGCAGCTCCGGAGACCTTTTCAGACACGGCCAAGGCAGAGAAAATCAATAACCGCTATCAGAGCAAAAAGTCAGAGCTGGATCGGGTAAATGAGCAGTGGGAAAAGCTGGTGGATAAGGTTTGAGGTTCTATTGAACTAGCGGCTCAAACCCATTTGACCCCAATACATAACTGGTCTGGTCAATTTTGACGGACTGCCCGGGCTTCAGATTTTGCAGATTGGTCAGGTCCGAGGTAAGCGTATGAATCGAAAACCCATAGTGATAGGCCAGGTTAAGGTAGTTGGTGTTGACACCCCTTTCCGTGCCACAAAGGATGATCTTCAGGTTTCCGGAATACCCCTTCAGCAATTCATGATCCCTGGGGAATGAATGGTTGTCAGCGATCATGATGGCACCAGTGGTGTTTCCGGTTAGGTTCACTCCATAGAGCAACGCTTCGAAATTATTTTCATACAGGTCGCCGCCACCGCCTTTGCGCATCGACTCAAAGAGCATTTCTTTCACATCCAGGTAACTTGACGATTGAATGTGGTAAATGCCACCCGTTTTCCCAATGACTTTATGTTGTGTAGGTTTATCATCTCCATCATTGAAGAATACATAGGTTTTAGTTTCGGTTGGGTTGAGTCGGATCCATTTGAGGAGGTCTGCCGTGTACGGGTACATGCTACCTGTCGCATCTACGATGATCAGGTTATCTTCCCACTGGTTCCTGAATAAAACTGACGAAACAGCTTTCTTGTGGATTTTTGGGATAATTTCCGTGTAAAAGGAATCTACCACATAGGTATAACAGTTGAAGCCCCGGATCTCCATGTTGTATCGTTTTGCTACTTCGGGTAGAGGTACATAATCTGTAATAGTGATACAATCCCTGGATAATGGAAAGGTGATGGTTCCTTTGGCAGTAAATGGAAAGGATCGTCCATCAATCGTAATCCCGCGTTTCCATCTCAGGATATATTTGAGGATATTCTCTGAGACTTTGATGCATGGGAACTGGGTGCCCTTGATGTCCACATTTTGAGGTCTACCTTTGTCATCTACTGCTACCTCAAAGAAGATCTTCCCATTGAATTTTTCATCGCACTCGTAGTATTGCTTGAATTCATCACTGAGTGTTTGCTGGGATACATTCAACGGAGGAAAAGCACAGGTCAGGTCATGGACTTCATATCGCTTAAGGGAATCGTACCTCGAAATATTATATTCCAGTTCCCGCATGTTTTGCTGGATGGTATCGATTTCCTGTTTCATGTCTTCTTTGGTGTAATACTTGTCATAATACACCACGAAACCATGAAAATAACCTTTGCAGGTATTGGGGTCGTTGCAACCGGTTTGCTCGATGAGCCTCCACTCAAAGAACCTGTTTTGCACTAGCTGCGGATTGTTCTCAATCAGCTTTCTCAGCCTGAGCTTGTTTAATGCTTCCTGGCTAAACTCACTGGATTCACTGTAAGCCGTGTAAACCAGATCAATTCGGGTGATTCGCTGCTCTTTGATCGGGACCTTTTCTACTGAGCCTTCGGAAAAGGCAGATTCCAGCAAGATGAGGTCCCGGGTGTTTTCCTGCTGATACCTGTTTGAGGATAAACTTGTGGCATTGTCATAGATTGTATTGATAAGCTTATCCTGAGTAAAACCAGGAATGATTGAGATTAGGAAAAAGAAGTAAAAGATTAACCTCATTTTAGGGTTTAACGAAAATAGATTGAAAGAAGTCTTTCCTGGAATCCATTAATAGCGTTTCATTATCCGATTTGTTTCACTTTGATGTAATTTTACTTTCACACAGCATTATAATCTGATCATGAAAATTATTACGTTGATAATGGCAGCAATGATAACCAATGTTTCTTCCATTTATGACTTCAAGCTCAAAGCACTTGATGGTTCTTCAGTGGATTTTGAAAGGTATAAGGGAAAGACCTTGCTGATTGTCAATACGGCTTCTGAATGTGGCAATACACCTCAGTATGCTGATCTGCAGGAGCTTCATGAGAAATTTGGGGATCGGGTCACCATCCTGGGTTTTCCTGCCAATAACTTTGGTGGTCAGGAGCCCGGAACCAATCAGCAGATCGCTGCTTTCTGTGAGAAAAACTATGGGGTTACTTTCCAGATGTTTGAAAAGATCTCCGTGAAAGGAAAAGACAGGCATGCCCTTTATAGCTGGCTGGAAGAAAAAACAGGCAAAGAGCCTAACTGGAATTTTAGTAAATATCTAATAAAGGCAGACGGTTCCGTCCTTTTTTTCTCAGCGAGTGTCAATCCTATGGATGAAAGCATCCTTTCTCAATTGAAGTAATCAAAAGCAGCGGATCAAAGATGGAGTTATTTAAAGTTGGCGGAGTACCTGAGCATTTCAACATGCCCTGGCATTACATGGTGAGTCAAAAGGACCTGAAACCTACTGGTATTGACATTCAGTGGACGGACTACCCCGGAGGTACTGGTGATTTGGTGAAGTCTCTGAATTCAGGTGAGCTGGACCTGGCAACATTGCTCACAGAAGGAGCGATCAAAGGGATTGATTCCGGAGGGGAATACAAGATACTCAACTTCTTTGTGGATTCACCGCTGATATGGGGCATCCATGTGCCTGCAGCGAGTGACCTGCATGGTCTCGATCAGCTCAGAGGGAAAAAATACGCCATTAGCCGGTATGGTTCAGGATCACACCTGATCTCATATTTGGATACACGCAACAGAAACTGGCCCACCGAAGAACTGGAGTTTGTTGAAGTAGGTGGGATGGAAGGAGCCAGAGCTGCCTTCAAAGGTGAGCAGGCGGACGTTTTTCTTTGGGAGAAATTCACCACAAAGCCATTGGTAGACCAGGGAGAGTTCCGGATTCTGGGGGAATGTATCCCACAGTTTAGCAGCTTTGTGATCTGTGTCTCCAACAAAGCCTGGGAAAGTAGGCGGGACCAGGTAAATCAATTGCTCTCAAGTGTATTGAAATCAAGTATTGCATTGCTTGAAAATGACCAAAATGCAAGGTTGATTTCACAGCATTACAGGATGACCGAGCAGGATATCGAAGCCTGGCTGGAAAGGACCAGGTGGACGACTAAGCTGGATCTGGATAGGTCGAAATTGAATGCGGCTATCGAGATTCTGAAGGAGCTATCGCTGGTTTCTGAATCTGTTTCCTACGAAGATTTGATTGTGAGATAATCAGGTAAATTCAAGAAATTTCAAACATTTTTTGATTTGCAGGATTATTTAAGAAGGGAATGAGATTCTTGGAGAGCCAGGCGATTTCATTAACTTTGTCAATCATTTGAGTATAAATCCAATATTTTACTAAACTTAAATTTTAACCTTTTCGGGGATTAGGGTACAATATCCCCATCTAAGACAATGACCACAGAAGAGTTACACAAACTGGACAAAAAGAATTATCTGCCAACATTTCGTCGATTGCCATTGGCGTTTAAGAAGGCCAGGGGATCCAGGGTGTGGGATATGGAAGGCAACGAATACATCGATGTCCTGGCAGGTATCGCGGTAAACAGCGTTGGCCATTGCCATCCAAAAGTGGTAGAGGCCATCTGCAAGCAGGCAGGAGAGCTGGGACATATTAGCAACTTTTACTTAAGTGAACCCCAGGCTTTGCTGGCACAGAAGCTTGTTGAACTGGCTGGAATGGAAAGAGTGTTTTTTGGAAACAGTGGAGCAGAGGCAGCAGAAGGTGCGATAAAAATTGCCAGAAAATACGCATCTAAGAATGGGCGGGGAGGCACGATCATCACGGTGAAGAATGCCTTTCATGGCCGTACCATGGCTACTTTGGCTGCAACTGGTAAGCCGGGCATGCTAAAAGGTTTTGATCCAATTCCTCCTGGATTTATCCATGTGCCACTGAATGATCTCGATGCCATCAAATCCTTGATGGGACCTGAAATAGCCGGTATCATGCTGGAGCCTGTTCAGGGTGAAGGTGGCATCAACATAGCTGATCAAAAATATATCGAAGAATTGCGGGCACTATGCGATAAAGAAGGCATAGCACTCATCTTCGATGAGATCCAGACGGGGATGGGCCGAACAGGAAAGTGGTTTGCGCATCAGTGGTATGGGGTGAAGCCTGATATCATGTCTTTGGCCAAGGCCCTGGGTAATGGTATGCCGATGGGCGCTGTGATGGCGGTGGAAAAAGTGGCTACTGCCATGGAGCCCGGAGATCACGGGACTACCTTCGGAGGTAATCCGATTGCCTGTGCTGCGGCATTGGCTACTATTGAGGTGATTGAGGAGGAAGATCTTCTGAATGAATCTCAAAGAAAAGGTGTCTGGTTGAGAGAAACCATTGAAGCTTCGAAACATGAGTTTCCGGAAATAGTTGAAGTAAGAGGGAAAGGACTCATGGTGGGAGTAGAACTCAACAGAGAGTCCAAACCGGTGATGCTCAAAATGCTTGAGCATAAGGTGCTCGGAAATGCCACTGCAGAAAAAGTGGTGAGATGGGTGCCACCTTTAAATATATCAGATGAGGACTTGAAAACGGCTGTTGATGTCTTTTTCCAGTCACTAAAAGAAACAAGATAAACATGTCAAAATATAGGATAGGTATAGTAGGAGCGACCGGATACACAGGTTCCGAATTAGTCAGGATCTTACTGTACCACCCTTCAGTAGAAATAGCAGCCATCACTTCGGAGAGCTACCAGGGAAAGTTGTTCTCCGAAGTTCATCCACAGTTTCAGGACATCTTTGAGCCTAAGCTGATCAGTATTTATGATTTACCCGAGGACCTGGACCTCGTGTTTCTGGCTTTGCCTCATGGCGTGTCCATGGACTTCATTGCGGATCATAAGGATGCCAAATACAAGATCGTAGATCTTTCGGGAGACTTCAGGTTGTCCGGGAAGGACGTCTATGAAAAGTGGTATCAGAAAGAACATAAATTCGAAAGTGGTTTTGAGCAAGCTGTCTTTGGTTTGCCGGAGCTGTTTAGGGAAAAGATTAAACCGGCAAAGCTGATTGCTAACCCGGGTTGTTTTCCAACGTCAGCAACGCTGGCTTTGGCCCCATTGTTAAAAAATGGATTGATCGATCCGGAGCATATCATCGTTGACTCTAAAACCGGAGTGACGGGAGCGGGGATCAAACCGCGCGAAAACACCCATTTCCCGGTAGTGAATGACAACTTCATTGCCTACGGATTGAAAACACATCGTCATACCATCGAAATTCAGGAGACGCTAAGTGCTTTTTCGGGTGGCCATTGCACCATATTGTTTACTCCGCACCTGCTACCTGTAGACCGTGGGATTCTGTCAACCTGTTACAGCAAGCCAAAGGAAAAAGTCGATGAAGAGCAGCTCAATAAGCTTTACAGGGATTTCTATAAGGATGAATTCTTTGTCCGCGTGTCGAATGACATCCCACACCTGAAAAAAGTAAGAGGCACCAATCATTGTGATGTGCACGTGTCATATGACGATAGGACGAACACCATCATCACCATTGGGGTGATCGACAACCTAGTAAAGGGAGCCGCCGGTCAGGCGATCCAAAACATGAACCTGCTTTTAGGTCTTGAGGAAAAGTCAGGGCTTCAAAGTGTACCAATCCAACCATAAAACAATGATTCAGAACATAACCAATGTAAGAGGAATAAAAGTATGGGGGGCTCATACCGGGGTAAAATCCATGCGCAGGGATTTGGCCCTGATGTATTCGGAGGTGCCAGCAAAAGTTTCAGCTACTTTTACTCAAAACCTTGTGGTAGCCGAGCCTATTAAGCTTTCCAGGAAGCATTTGGAGGAAAACAACAACATGGCTCAGGTTATTGTGGTGAATTCCGGTAATGCCAATGCCTGCACGGGTGAGCAGGGGAGAGACGCTGCCGAAGCCATGGCAAAGGCCACTGCAGAAGAGTTTGGTGTGGATGTAAAATCCGTTCTGGTTGCTTCTACAGGTATCATTGGAAAGCCCTTCCCGACAGAGGAGGTGGTGCAGGGTATCAGGGACAATGCCAAAAACATCACTGAGAATTCACGGGCAGGATCTTTTGCCGCCAATGCCATTCTTACCACGGATACTTTCGCCAAGGAAGGATATGTGGACTTCGATATCGACGGGAACACCATCAAGATCGGTGGTATTGCCAAAGGATCAGGGATGATTCATCCCAATATGGGCACCATGCTGGCTTTCATTTTTACGGATATCAACATTGACCAGAAGCTGCTGGACAGGGCTTTCAAAGAGGCTGTGAACAACTCTTTCAACATGATCACGGTGGATGGAGATACTTCCACAAATGACATGGCCTGTATCATGGCGAATGGAATGGCTGATAACGAGGAAATTACAAAAGCTTCAGATCCGCATTATAAACTGTTCAAAGAAAAACTTTTTGAGATACTTGTGCATCTGGCCAAGCTGATCATCTCAGACGGTGAAGGTGCTTCGAAATTTATTGAATACAGACTGAATGGAGCCCGCACAATTGAAGATGCACGGCAGATCGTTCGAACGGTGTCAGGGTCTTCTTTGGTGAAAACGGCCATGTTTGGTAGGGATCCTAACTGGGGCCGTATCCTGGCGGCAATGGGACGATCAGGGGTAGAGTTCAATCCTGATAAGGTCGATCTTTGGATTGGGAATGAGAAAGACAGTGTCCTGATGCTGGAGAAGGGACGACCCGTTGAGATAGATGTTCAGCTGATCAAACGGGTACTGAAAGACTCTAATTTGGTGATTGAGATCAAGCTGTATGAAGGAAGAGCATCGGCAGTGGGCTGGGGGGCAGACCTCACCACCGATTATGTCATGTTCAACTCCATGTATACGACTTAAAAGAAGCCGTATCGGGGAGGTCTGATGTCATTCATCCTGATATATAGGTTGGCTTTTGCTCTGTGATTGGCCAGGTGGTCCTGAATAAACATCACCGCGATGTAACGAACCACTTCTTTGCCACCAAATACTTTGATGGTTTCATTAGCCTGTGCATCTGTCATTCCGGCAATCATATCAGCAACAGCAGCAAAATTCTTTTCCATCAGCTCAATGATCTGAGTCTTGCTTAGTTCAGATGCTTTAGGACTTTCACCACCACTTCGCTGCCCGGTGATGAAACCTTCAGCGATACCTTTGCTGCTAGTGGCAATGTGCACCATCTGCTCGGCAAATGTCCTGCTGGAGTCGTTGGGTTTGTAATCGTAAAGATCCTCTGGCATGGCTTTCGCCACGTCCAGCGCATTGTTTGTTGAGACTTCCCAGATAGGTAAGAAATTCTTTCCAAAAGAGGATTGTGCTTCCTTCGTATTCCCTGCCATCAAACTGACGGCGATGAGTACGCAGACTGTTGTTAGTAAAGATTTCATATTTCGATTGTTTTTATTACTTGACGATTGCCTTTCAATAATGGGGACAATTTTAGTCCTGAATTTTTATCTATGATTAAGACATCAGGAAGCCTCCGTTAATGTCGTAATTCACGCCGGTTAGGTGACTCGCCTGGTTGGATGCCAGGAAGCAAACCAGGTCTGCAACATCTTCGGACTTACCTTCTTTGCGCAGTGGTGTGGTCTCAGCAACTTTCTTGCGAACATCATCTTTGGTAAACATATCATGAAACAACGTGTTGATCATGCCTGGACATACCGCATTTACACGAATACCTTTTGGGCCAAACTCCTTAGCCAGGGATTTTGTCAGGGAAGTAATGGCTGCCTTACTGGCTGCATAAAGTGAAGACCCTCCGCCACCACCATCGCGAGCTGCCTGAGAAGACATGTTCACTACCGCTGACCCGGGCTTCATTTCAGGCATAAAGGCTTTCAAAACAAGTAGTGTGCTCAGGANGTTGAGGTCGAATACCTGGCGGTAAAAATCAATATCCATTTCCTCCAGGTTTTTACGTGCTAGGATGCCACCTGTATTGTTCATGATAATGTCCGGAGTGCCGTAAGTCTCAAGCGTTTTGTCATAAAGCTTTTTGACATCCTCTGCTTTGGTCAGGTCTCCCTGAACCAGCGTTGCTTCTCCTCCTACTTCTTTGATGATTTTGAGTGTCTCTTTGGCTTTGTCTTCAGACCTGTTATAATTGATGATCACTTTGGCGCCTTCACGCGCAAATCGTACCGAAATGGCACGTCCAATATCCCGGGCACCTCCTGTAACAACAGCAACCTTATCTTTTAATAGCATGTTCAATAAAATTTATGATGAGTTCACAATTTAATGGCTCATCCATGGAATTAAAAGTTACCAAAGAATAAACGATCAGGATTTTACAAGATAGTATCGACAACGAATTTCCTTACCTTCCAACTTGATAATCTCAAATAGCGATGAAATACCTTTATTTTTTGCTTTCAGTGATCCTTTTAAGCTGTACCAATCAACCCCGGCAGGTTACCGCACCAGTCCCTGTCATTGACGGTGAGTTTTGGAGGATTTGTGAAGCGCCTGACCTCGATAGCCTCAATGGTCCCGATTCCGATAAACAGCATGTGGTGGATCATGGATTTGTAAAAGATAACAATGGCACCTGGCATCTGTGGGCATGTATGCGGGGAACGAAGGTTGGACGATTGTTATATGAATGGGAGGGCCAGTCATTGACAGATGGTAAATTATGGCAAAAGAAAGGAGTAGTTGCCCGTGCAGAAGCCGCATGGGGCGAACAGGTCCGTGATGGGGTGGAACAGATCCAGGCACCTTACTTTCGGAAGGTAGGAGACCTGTATTTCTGCTTCTACAACTCGGCAGGAATACGTTTGATGACATCGGAAGATGGTACGAACTTCCAGCGTGCTCCTATCAAAGACAATAGCAATTTACTTTATGAAAAAGGAGGTAGAGATGTGATGGTTTTTGATGAAGGGGACACATACTATGCTTATTCCACCATTTCTACTGTAGCCCGGGATGGCTGGCTGCGGGGATTTGTGAGCCTCAGAACGTCCAAAGATCTGGTTACCTGGAGTGATTATACCATTGTCTCCGAGGGTGGACGAGCTGGTAATGGGCCCGTAAGTGCCGAAAGCCCGTTTGTTCAGCAATACAATGGCTACTATTTCCTTTTCAGGTCCTCGTCTTCTACCGGCTCATGTTTCGTCTATCGATCTACAGATCCATACAACTTCGGCGTGAACAATGATGATAAACTTATTGCTGAGCTACCCGTCTGGGCTCCTGAGATCATCTTTGAGGACGGGGAATGGTATATCAGTGATATCGACGACTTTCAGGGAGTAAAGCTGGCCCGCCTGAAGTGGACCGAAGAACCGGTTAGGGAGTGAGAATGTCCTTAACACCAAGCAGGTAAATAGCTAACATGCCTAAAATCCCTACTACCGTCACATAATAAAAAGTGGGGAAAATGGTTTTCCGTAACACAAGACCTTCCTTGCCGAGCAATCCTACTGTAGCAGAAGCTGCTACCACATTGTGAATGGCGATCATGTTTCCGGCCGCCGCTCCAACAGCCTGCAACGCGATAACCAGGGTGGTGGGCACCATGAGCTGATTAGCCACACCAAACTGGAAGAGACTAAACATCAGGTTGCTTACCGTATTACTACCGGCAATAAATGCTCCCAATGCCCCTACTGAAGGAGCAAAGAATGGATAAATGGTGCCGACATTTGTGGCTACCCAATCCGCCATCACGATAGGCATACCGTCCAACTCAAGAGGATTCATTCCCGAGTTGATATAGATCCTTACCATGGGTATGGTAAAGATTAATACGAAGCCTGCTGCGATGATCATTCTGGCACTCTCCGCAAATGCTTTTTTCACCTCCACACCATTCATTTTGTGAAGAAAAATCACAACGACACCTGCCAGGATCAGAATGGTACCGGGTAAATACAGGGGAGCACTGGAAGCATTTAATGTAGTGCCCAGTATCTGATTAATGTTGATCGTAATGCCTGTGAGCCATGCCTTAAAAGGGAGCTGTGGCAAACGACTCAAAACAAGCAGGAATGCCACCAGCAGGTATGGAAACCATGCCCTCAAAAGTGAGATTCGCTTATCACCAAGGTCATCGGTATTGATTTCAATCGTTCCCAGCCACGTTGAGGGCCAGCGCTCTTTTGGTGCAAAATCCCATTCCTTCCGGGGAAGCAGAAAACGACTTTTTATAGCCAGGATCACGATGCCAATCCCGATCAATGATCCCAGTAATGAAGGGAACTCGGGTCCTAGAAATATGCCTGTAAGTAGATATGGAATAGTAAATGCAACTCCTCCGAAGAGTGTGAAAGGCAATATCTCCAGTCCTTCCTTCCAGGATTTGTTAGTGCCAAAGTATCGGGTCATCATCATGACCATGAGAGTGGGGATGAGTGTTCCGGTGATGGCATGAAGAATCACCACATTTGATGTGACAGCCTGAAGGTAATCCATAAAGGAGAGGTCCAGGCCAGCCAGTTGTGCATCCAACTCCGGGTTTTGCAGTCCTCCCCGAACGCCCACCAGGATGGGTGTGCCGACTGCTCCAAAGGTGACTGCTGTGCTCTGTACCATCATCCCAAGCATCACTGCGGCCATGGCAGGAAAGCCTAAGGCAACCAGTAAAGGGGCTACGATAGCGGCCGGAGTACCAAATCCTGCAGCACCTTCTATAAACGAACCGAACAACCATACAATTAGCACCACCTGTACTCGTCGATCCGAACTGATGGTGGTAAATCCCTGGCGTATGGCTGTCACACCTCCAGAATATTTCAATAAACTCAGCAGCAGTATGGCACCGAAAATGATATATAAAATATCTGCCGTGATCACCAGTCCCTGGATATATGACGCCAGGATATCCGTAATTGACAAGCCCCAGGCATTCGCTGCGATCAATATGGTAAGCACTAAGGCTATGGGCATGGCAATTTTGGCAGGTATCTTAAAACCAACAAGCATAATACCTGAGACCAGAATCGGTGTGAGGGCTAGAAGGAACAATACGAATGATGACATGGAAACGGGGTGAGGTGGGTAATGGGTTTTGAAAAGGTTGATCTAAAGATACAATACACTTTGAATTGTAGGATGTTATCTACAATTATTTTGTATTTCGATTCAGGATGATCAATTCTGAATACGTCGAATTTTGAATCTTAAAATTGTGATTTCTTAAAAATGAATGTACTTTAAAGGATTATTTTAGTGAAATTTCAATTCAGATCACTTTGTCAGGTAAAGGGAAAAATCCTGCATCTGTTGGCTCAACGATTACCAGCCGTTCTGCGAAATTCAAGGAAATATATGAGACTTATTTCTTGAAGCTGGCTTCCTATGCCTTTTTGATCACCAACTCAAAGGAAATGGCTAAGGATGTGGTTTCAGAAGTATTTCTGAGCTTATGGAAATCCGAAACGGACCTTTCTGAGATTCGGGAATTGAAGTCCTACCTTTTCACTTCTGTTAAGAACCAGGCTATAAGAGCGGTTTCCCGTGATCCAAAGATCTTCGATGATTTCAATACACAGCTGGAGCTAAAGTCTGTTGAGTATTTAAACCCTGAAGACCTGATGATTGGCAATGAGCTGGCAGCAAAAATTCGTGAAATAGTAGATGCCATGCCACCTCAATGTCAATTGGTCTTTAAGATGGTCAAAGAAGAGGGACTGAAATATCATGAGGTAGCTGAAAGATTAGATATTTCTACCAGTATGGTAAAGCAACACATGATGTTGGCCCTCAAAAACCTTCGGTCTGGTCTGGAAGGACATTTCTCAGATGCCAAAGTGGTCAAATTTATTTCTTCTCTGGGCTAAACCTGGTTGCGGTATTATCAGTATAATCGATATTTATATATAAATATTTTACTTTTTTAAAGAAAATATTTGATAAAATATAAATATATAAAAAACACCTGCCCTGTTTTTTTCGATTTGCCTCTTACTTATATGCGGCTTATAGCCACGAGTAATTGCAAATGGAGGAAATCATAATAAAACAACTCAGTAAAGAGCGACTTTCGGGTGAAGAAAAAGAAACACTTGAAAGATGGTTGGATGATCCGAATAATGTAAAGATCTACAATCAGATGAAGCTCAGCATTAATGGACCCACACAGGAAGACTTCGAAGAGATGATGGGTGAGGTGTGGAATGATTTATCTCCTCATGTTTATCAAAAGAATAAATTAAGTAGAGTCAGACATTTTCCGGACTGGCTGAAAATTGCAGCTACTGTTTTGCTGGTATCATTCATTGGGGCTTTCGTTTATTTTCAATCCACTAATGCCTTTAAAGAAGTAGCAACCGATAGGTTGGTGATTGAAAAAGAAAGCTTATTAGGGCAAAAACTAACATTTTTGTTGCCAGACGGATCTTCGGTAAAATTGAATGCCGGTAGCAAGCTGATCTTTCCTGAGCAGTTTGATGCTAATAGCAGAGAGGTGAGATTGATTGGAGAAGCATTTTTCGACGTAAAGAAAGACAGTCAGCGTCCTTTCAGGATCAATACCCAGGATTTTAATGTAGAGGTTTTGGGTACTTCTTTTAATGTAAAAGCATATCCAAATGATGCCTCTTCCGTGGCGGTAAAGACGGGTAAGGTAAGTGTTGAATTGTTTTCGGATGATACCAGGTTCCTTCTGGATCCGAATGAAATCGTTTCCTATACCCCGTCAGCGGATAAAGTAGAAAAATACACACTTGAAGATGTACAGTTAATATTTGGCTGGACAGACAAACAACTTATTTATAACAACTCCAACATCGAACATATCCTCAAGGATCTGTCAAAGTGGTATGGTGTAGAGTTTGAGATCAAAAGAACATTGAATAAATCAAAAACCATTTCCGGAAGATATGATAATCCACCTCTGATCGAGGTAATGGAGAGTCTGTCTTTTGCCTATGATTTTGAATTTGTGATTGAGAAAAATAAAGTGATCATCAAATGAATTAGATGAACAAACCATATTAAAAGAAAATAAGAGAACCGAGTAGTCTTTGTGGGAAAGCGGACTCAGCTCTCTTAAAGAGTTCCTATTAGTGTAACTAAACAAAAACCCTATGCATGTAAAATTACTAAAATTACTATTCCGAATGTCCAAATCTGCTATTTATGCAAGTATCTTCTTGTATTCACTGACGGTAGCTTTTGGCTCTGTATCGGAAGCGCAACGCAGACTTTTGAGCCAGGTTGATATTCAGGTCAAAGACAACAACTATGCCCTGGTCAAACTGTTTCATGAGATTGAGAAGTCCAGTGAATTTGATTTTATCTACTCTTCCAGAGAGTTGAAAGGGAAAACAGTATCACTGGATACCAGAGATTGGATGTTGGGTGATCTGCTCAATGAAATTTCCAGGCAGTCTATTGTTTCATTTAGACGTATCAATGAAACGATCACTGTGAAGGAAGTCAATGCCAACCTCACACCGCAGGTATATGAAGAGATGGAGGATCTTATTGATGTTTCTGGTAAGATCACCGATGATGATGGCGAAGGCTTGCCGGGTGCCACCATCATTGAAAAAGGATCCAGCAATGGCACGGTCACTGATGTGGATGGCAATTATACCATCAATGTAGATGAGAATGCTACGCTACAGGTTTCCTTTGTGGGATATGAGCCAGTAGAGGTTCAGGTGAATGGACGCTCCACCATCAATGTTGAGCTGAGCCTAAGCGTAAGCAACCTTGAGGAAGTGGTGGTGATTGGTTATGGTACCCAAAAGAAAAAGGATGTTACCGGAGCCATTTCTTCTATTAAGGGAGATGTGATCAGCGAGGTACCCGTAGCCTCTATGGAGCAAACGCTGTCTGGTCGAATGGCTGGAGTCCAGGTGATCAATGGATCAGGAGCCCCAGGATCAGGAGCCACAATCCGGGTTAGAGGAGTAGGTACACTCAACAACAACGAGCCCCTTTATGTAATAGACGGAGTGATTCTTGGTAACGTTAGAGGAGGTGGATTGAATGATGTGAGCCCACTCTCATTGATCAACCCCAATGACATTGAAAGCATCGATGTGCTTAAAGATGCATCAGCTACAGCTATCTATGGAGCCAGAGCAGGGAATGGTGTAGTGATCATTACCACCAAGAGAGGTACCAGAGATCGTCTCAGCATTAATTATGAAACCTATTTAGGTACCAGCGTTTTAGATGAATCAAAATACAACAGGTTAAGTGGTCCCGAATGGGCCCAGATCACCGCAAGAACAAACGAATTACAGGGAAATACTGTCTATACCGGACAGCCATTGGTTGAAGCTGTTTTGGCCGGACAATCATTCCCCGAACATGACTGGGTGGCGGAATTGACCAGACCGGGGACTATCCAGTCTCATAACCTGTCTGTCAATGGCGGAAGTGAAAGTTCCAATTACTATTCTTCTGTCTCATATTTCGATCAGTTGGGAACAGTTTATGGTTCATCGCTTACTCGCTACACACTTCGGTTCAACTCTGATCATAATATTGGTAAGCGATTTAAAATGGGTAATACGTTATTGCTTTCCAGGAGTGTTTCCAATAGACAGGGGAACATCAATCCAAGCGATAATTCCAATGACTATATTAAAAGGGCTGTAGGTATCAATCCTTATAAGCCTATCTATGCAGCAGATGGTTCTTATGCTGGACTTAGCAGCCACCCTACTGAAGCCGAGGGTATCCTGGATCAGGCCAACCAGCACATCATTTGGGCTGCCAAAGAAAACCAGGACATTTATAAGGTAAATAGAGCCTGGGCATCTGTATATCTTGATTTCAAGATCATGGAAGGACTTACCTTCCATACCATGGGGTCCATTGATTTTACCTATTCCAAAAGGGAAGACCGAAATACCTTTAATGAGATAGATGGTACGCAATTGGTTCAACCGGAACAGACCCGTTTGTTATTCAGAAATGATGAGGACAGAACACTATTCTGGGAAAATACACTGACTTATGATAAAGCATTTGGTGATCATAAGATCACAGCCCTGGTTGGTTTGCAATTTCAGAATACCCTGGATACCTGGTTTTCTGCCCAGGACGGAGCTTTTGAAGATACGGAATACTGATTTTTTTCCAGACCAAAAATCATAAATCCTACTGATCCTTCTATCCCATTGTTTATACCTGTTGTGGGAAATGGTCAGGTGGAGTCAGGAATCAACTCATATTTTGGGCGTGTTTTTTATGATTATCAGGGAAAATACCTCGTGACCGGAACGGTGAGGAGAGACGGTTCTTCACGGTTTGGAGAAGACAACCGGTGGGGAACATTCCCGGCTTTATCAGCTGCATGGAGGATCACAGAGGAATCTTTTATGCCTGATCTTCCATGGCTGGGTGATTTAAAAATCAGGGCCGGTTACGGTATCAGTGGTAGTGACAATGCGGGTAATTATCAGTATGCTGCGGCTGTTGGACAGGGTGGTGAGTACGACTACTCTTTCAATGGAGGCGAAATACCCGGTGCAACCATCAGCAGACTGGCCAATCCATTGCTGCGGTGGGAAGAAATCAGAATGGCCAATTTTGCTATCGACGCGAGTTTATTTGGCAATCGATTAAACGTGAGTGTAGATTTTTATGATAAACTAACATCTGATCTGTTCTTACCTTTTGCACCGGCACTTGAGCTTGGTAATGAGTCCACTCCTGAAGGTAACCTGGGTGAGATCAGCAATAAAGGAGTTGACATTACCATCAACTCAGTGAATATGCAGGGAGCATTTACCTGGACTACTGATATGGTATTTGGTACCGTTAAAAATGAAATCCTGAAGCTTCCTGGAAATAATGCGGATCGATTCACCTCTGATGGGTGGCAAAATAATCCACATAACATCTCACGTGTAGGTGAAGAAGTAGGAGCTATCTATGGATATGCCCTCGACGGAATATTCCAAACCTGGGATGAAGTATATAGCCATGCCTACCAGGATCAGGCTTTGATAGAATTTGACACGGACGGGAATCCTGTATATGACGTAAATGCCAGGGATGACGTGACCCGCAGGACCTCAACGTCCCCAGGAGATTTCAGATACAAGGATCTAAACGGTGATGGATTTATTGATTCGGAAAATGATCGAACAATTATTGGTAGCGTAATCCCGGACTTCACCATCGGGTTGACGAATACATTTTCCTATAAAGGATTCTTACTTTCAGTTCTCTTCCAGGGCGTGCAGGGCATCCATGTATACAACACTCTGAAAGGTGACTATACCACTAGAGAACGACTCGATGCCTGGGATGGCGAGGGCTCCAGTAACAATGAGCCAAGACTTGCTGGCAATGGCAATGGCAGAACTTCTGCATACAGGGTGGAGCAAGCGGATTTTATTCGATTGAAAAACCTAAAGCTTGCCTACAGCCTTCCACGTGATTTAGTTAGTAAAATCGGTTTAGGAGCATTTCAGCTCTATGTAACGGGTACCAATCTTTGGACCATAACCAAATATACCGGCTATGACCCTGAAGTTGGTCTGAGAGAGGCGGGTGATAACGAAACCGCAGGAATCGACCGCGGACGTTATCCGTTGACTCAGCAGTTTACCGGAGGTCTATCTGTTACATTCTAAACGCATATACGAGATGAAAAGAATATTATATATCATATTAACAATTAGTCTGTTTGTTGGATGTGAGGATAACCTCATTCAGGAGAATCCTACCGGACCTACAGGGGATGACTTCTTTCAGACAGAGCGAGATGTTCAGTTGGCTGTAGTGGCTGCCTATGGAGGATTGACGAATGAAAATGCTCCATGGGGCAATAATATGTGGGGTGTGGAAGCGATGTCTGATAATGCTTATGGTATTGCAGATGCACCGTACAACAGGCTGGATGAGTTTGAGCATGATTCCAATACGGGATTGATCCAGAATTACTATGGCTACTTGTATAGAGCAATCAATAGAAGTAACCTGGTCCTACAAAAAGCTCCGCAGATAGAGGGCATTGCACAGGCTGACCTGGATAATTATCTGGGACAGGTATATTTCCTGCGAGGATATGAATACTTCCTGCTGACCTTACTGTTTGAAGATGTGCCGATTATCCTGGAGCCACCGGTTGAGCCTGCAGGGTATAGCGTTGCCGCTTCACCAGCAGCAGACGTGTATGCGCAGGCCATTGCGGACCTGGAAATGGCAGAGCAATTGCTTCCTGATACACAGGATGATGCGGGACGTGTGATCAGCATGACAGCCACTGCTATGCTGGCCAAAGTATATCTGTTTGGAGCTGATGAGCTGGGCAATACAGCCTGGTATGGAGAAGCAGAACAAAAGGCTGCTCAGGTGATCAATTCAGGGACTTATCAGCTGGTGGATGATCCTGCTTTGACTCCGCATGAGAACCTTGTTTCACTTTGGTCTCTTGACAATCAAAACAGTACCGAGGACATCTTTGCAGTTCAACATTACAGTTCAGGAGGATGGAGCAATGGCAATGTTGCCTCTTCGTATCCAATGGGTATTAACCCCCGGCTGGATCGTGCATTGAATATCTGGGGATTCGGCTGGATGCATACTTATGAGTCTGTAGAGGCTCAGTGGGACGATGCTGACCCAAGGAAGCGGTTCACCCTGTTTTTTGATGGAGATGATGTGGTGACCATAAATGGTGATACGCTGGGACAATACAGTTCTTCAACAGCACGAGGCGAATCCAGAAGAGATAGTGGCGGACCAAAGAAATTCTGGTGGTCAGAATCATTTGATCGTGTTTCAGGTCAAAGCGATCTGGATGCTAAAGTGTTGAGGTATGCTGACCTGTTGCTCATCCATGCAGAAGCCGACCTGATGGCGGATGGAACAGTAAGTGCTGCTGGGGAGACATCTTTTAATGAGGTGAGAGCAAGAGCTGGCTTAGCTCCAATCGCAGCCGCTTCCATTACACGAGATGTGATCCTGGAAGAAAGAAGATGGGAACTGTTTCTGGAGTGCCACCGTTGGTTCGACCTGATGCGTACCCAATCTGCTGAACAGGCATTTGATGATATAGAGGCTCTAGACAATACACTTCCTCAATATTTTGGCTATGCGCTCAACAAAAATGATTTTGAGAAGCAGGGGTTCATACCGCAGAAGCACTATAAGTTACCATACCCACAGGCAGCCCTGGATCAAAATCCGGCATTGGTACAGAAACCTGAATGGGCGGCATCTGAATAATACTTAGAATTTTGCATCTATGCGATTTAGTTAGAGTACTTCCCTTTTCGGAGGGGAGTACTTTTTTTAATTCAATGGGATCTTACAAACTGCAATTTATACTATGTCTTTCAGCACTTTTGTTTACGTGCTGTGATCATTCTCTGAAGTGGGAGACTGTCATCAAAGCCAGTGGAACTTATTCATCACCACGTGCCATAGATCTGAATGGGGATGGAATAAAAGACATTGTGCTAGGAGCAGGTGGAAGGAGAGAATGGGAGTCATCGGAAAATGGAGTGCTTGCCTTCAATGGCAGAGATGGCAGTATACTCTGGAAAAAAGATTGCAGAAATCAACTCGTTGGCAGCCCGATTTTTCACGATATCACCGGCGATGATATTCCGGATGTATTTATTGGTGGTCGCTCGGCGCAGTTTATGGCATTGAATGGGGCAACCGGTCAACTTATTTGGGAATATCTGCCAACCGTTGAGGGTTTTGACTTTTCCAAAGACACCACAATCCTCAATTTCTTTAGTCCGCAGTTTGTTTCGGATCAGGATCAGGACGAAACTCCCGATCTTATTGTAAGCTACGGAGGGTATGTGGAAGCAAAGCCGAGTGATTATGATAGACCGACAGGGTATTTGATGATCTTTTCCACCAGGACAGGAGAAGTACTCACCAGAGTATCAATGCCCGATACAAAAGAAACTTATATATCTCCAGTCGTATGGATGAGGGATAATCAGGAGCACGTGCTTTTTGGAACCGGAGGGGAGACCATAGCGGGCAATCTGTATGTTACTGCAATTGAAGACTTGATGGATGGCAACATTGATCAATATGAAATCCTTGTCAGGGGGGAATACAAAGGCTTTATCGCACCGCCTGTTTTGGTGGATATCAATAAAGATCAAAATGCTGATATCATTGTCAATGCCTATGAGGGAATGGTGTATGCACTGGATGGCCAAAGCTTGAAACCTGTTTGGGCCGTGAATTTGGGTTTGGAATATGAATCACATTCACAACCTGCCATAGGAGATTTTACCGGAGATCCAACACCTGATCTTTTTGTGAACTACGGGATGGGAGCCTGGCCCAATATTACAGGGGCTGTTCAGGTAATAATTGATGGCCATTCAGGAGTATCTTCGGTAATTGATTCTGTTGGATACTTGCAATATGCTTCTCCTATTGCGGTTGAAAAAAATGATAAAGTACCCGGGAAAATATTGATGCCGATAAATGACCTGACCCCAACCAATTACTCCATAGAATCGGGAAAGCCTCCGTATGCTTATCAAAACATCCTGTATCTGTTTGACCCACGAACAAAAATGAAAGAGGTGGTCTATTCAAATCCTGGCACCAACACAGGATCAACGTTACTTATTGACGACCTGAACAATGATGGCTCCACCGAATTGATTTATGTGTATAACCTCAATCCCTTTGATGCATTTGAGCATAATGGATTTGTGATCAGCTGTGAGACCATGGATTATAACACCAGGGGCTGGAATCAATATATG
>JAHCMM010000221.1 GCA_019192515.1 Cyclobacteriaceae bacterium SS2 | reverse complement strand
CCCGTCCTTGAGCCAAATACCATGCTCAGCGATGATATCCAGATCGAATGGCTTAAGCCAGTTCTCCAGGGTGGTACGGCCGCGACCACTGATCACCACTACCTTGTTTTTCTTGTCTGATGTAAGTCTGGTTAGGATATTGGTCAGTTGTCGGTCCGGCTTTGTCAATTCGGGATCACTATTGAATCCGACGAGCGTGCCATCGTAATCCAGGAAGATAAGCCGTTTTTTCGCTTTGTTATAAGATTGCTTGATCTCTTTGAGGATATCCTGATCGACCAGCTTGGTTTCGAGCGATTTTTGTTCGGTCTTAATGTAGTTCAGTCGCTCCATGAAGAGATTGACCCAGTGGTGAATGTTGTAACGTTTCAGTGACTTTTGCATCACAGCCATATGCTGTACCTGATGCTTTTCAGGCATCGAAAGGGCTTTTTTCAATGCCGAAACCAGCTGATTGATATCGTTGGGGTTGATCAGGATCGCGTCTGAGAGCTCTTTAGAGGAACCTGCCATCTCACTCAGTATCAGTACTCCTTTTTTATCCAGCTTGGAAGCGATGAATTCTTTACAAACCAGGTTCATGCCATCCCGCATTGGGGTGACCAGGGCTACTTCAGCCATCCTGTAGAATGCAGACAATGCAGGCAGTGGGAAAGACCTGTAAAAGTAGTGGACAGGTGTCCAGTTCAGTCGAGCATATTGCCCGTTGATACGACCAACGAGTAGATCTACTTCTTCTTTTAGCTCCTTATATTTCTCTACCTTATCACGTGATGGCACTACAACCATCAGGAGGGAAACCTTCTCCTTATATTCCGGATGCTTCTGCAGGAATAGCTCGAATGCTTTTAGTCGCTGCGGTATTCCCTTCGAATAATCCAGTCTGTCAATCGATAAGATAAGCCTGGAGCTTCCTACAGAAGTACGATAGCGTACTTCTCTTGCCAGAGTTTCCGGTGAAGCAGCAGCATCAGCATACTTGTCATAGTCGATACCCATGGGCAGGGCATCTGCCATCACCAGTCTGTTGTTGACATTGATCTTACCATTAGAATTGCCGATCCCTGCCAGCCGGTTGACCGATGAAAGGAAGTGACGCATGTCATCATAAGTATGAAACCCAAGAAAATCACTGCCCAACATGCCTTTGAGTAGTTCTCTTCTCCATGGGAGTAACCTGAATGACTCGTATGATGGGAAGGGGATATGCAGGAAAAAGCCAATACTTGATTTAGGAGCAGATTCCCGGATCATCTGGGGAAGGAGGAGGAGTTGATAATCATGTACCCAAATGGTGTCATCCGGTTCCAGTACATTCTCAATTTCCTTAGCAAACTTCCTGTTTACCTTTTGATAAGCTTTCCACAGATGCTCATCATATTCAGTGTACTGGTTGAAGTAATGGAAATTTGGCCAAAGGGTTTCATTGCTAAAGCCTTCATAATATTCTTCTATCTCCGTAGGGGTGAGGAAGACAGGCCGCATATTTTCTGCAGCCAATTGTTTTGTGATCGAACTTCTCTTGTCGGAATTGGCCACTGCCATGCCAGGCCATCCGATCCAGATGTTTCCGCCTTGTTTGTATATCGAACCCAGCCCTGTGGCCAGGCCTCCTTCACTTGGTTTGAATTCATACTCCCCGTTCTCTTCTTTTATTTTGACAGGTAAACGATTGGAAACAATAATGGTCTTAGCCATAAATATGGAATGTGTTGTGTTGGTGGTAAATAAATTTTCAACTTACTTAAGTTAACCAAAATTTCTTAACCTGATCTGTGTAAGTTTTCTTTTTGTGTCCAAAGGAAAGTCGCCCTTCATCATCCAGTCGTAAAAGCTTGGTTCATCTGCCAGAACCTGGCTTACGGGCTTACCTTTATGCTTTCCAAAATTAAAGATTTCCAGCCCTTCGTCATTGTAAATCATTCTGCCAGCCAGATCAACCATTTTGCCGTTGGTGAGCTGATGTAACTCATCCATGTCATTGCCTATGACCCCTATTTTTTTTCCCAGAAGATCTACAACTTCTTCTCCTTCATATCTTTCAATTTGCGACACAAGCACCTCATAGGTAGCCTGGGTATCTGCAGCAGCGCTATGTGCGTCAACCAGCTCTTTATTACAATAAAACCTGTAGGCCGCCGAAAGGTTTCTTTTTTCCATCAGGTGAAAAATCTTTTGGGCATCAATAAGTCTTCTGTTTTCAATATCAAAATCGATGTTGGCACGCAAAAACTCTTCTACCAGCAAAGGCACATCAAACTTCAGAATATTGAACCCGGCCAGATCACATCCGTGGAGAAACTCAGATAGTGATTTTCCAATCTGCTTGAAGGAAGGCTCATCCTTGACGTCTTCGTCATAAATTCCATGGATCAGGCTGGATTCAATGGGTATAGGAATGGTGGGGTTGATCCTTCTGGACTTCTCCTCGACTGTGCCGTCAGGCATCAGTTTGATCAAGGCTATTTCAACGATTCGGTCTTCGGAAATTTTTGTACCTGTTGCTTCCAGGTCAAAAACCACCAAAGGAGTTTTTAAGTTGAGCTTAAACACCCGGCTGATAGTTTTGTATGGACTTAATAAAATGCTTTTCTTTCACAGAAAGCCTGTTGACAAGGTTAAATGCTGCGGCCACTTCACCAGAAAAACCTTTCTTGATGGTTTTGATTGTTGCCTTTTCTCCCGACTTGAATTCCAGTGTGGTAGTATCCCCGGTCTTCTTATTCTTAAACTTGGTATATTCTATATTTCTGACGTCCTGACGTTCGTTCTTACCAATCATCAGTGAGACGTTGTCACTTTGGTAATAGAGGAACGTACCTGCCTTGGGTAACCCATTGGCCAGCATCTCAAACTGATTGATAAACTCCTCAAATGAGCTATAACCTTCTGGTACCGGCTCCACGATCTTATGAAACAATGCAATGTGCGGTTTCATATCATGAAAGTATGCTTTTCCGGTTTCGGGATTTAAGTCATTCAACCCATTGAAGATAATAATGGGTGCATCTGTGATTTCCCCTTTGCCATTCGAGAGCATGTCAAAAGGTTTTTTCAGATACTTGAGACTGTGAGAAATAATGTTGAGAATCTCATCCGTTCCACTGTTACCACCGATAAAAATTCTCTGTTTGTTTTTAATTCGATTAAAATCCAACTGCATGAATTCAGGATATGTTTCAAAAATACAAGAAATTCCTACGGTAGCAAATTACAAGGTAATCAATAGCCTTGCAGATAAGTCACTGTCCGGAAAACTTTTGGAGCAGATCTTTGAGTTTAGCTTCATTTAGAGGTTTTTCTATATAACCGATCACCTGTTCATAACTCATGGATTTTCTTTTATCACTTTCCCTGGAGGATGTACTGTAAATAGCGAATTTTGTTCTGCCATTCCAATTCTGGTCAGCGTAGTAATCCAGAAATTCAAAGCCATTGATAAATGGCATATTAATATCTAAAAGAACAAGATCAGGTGGGTCGTCAGTTTTGGAAAAGTGGTCAATTGCCTCTTGTCCGTTGTTAAGCACCTCAACAATAATGCTTTCATCCAACGCCTGAATAATGATTTTGCTCACAAAATTGCTCGTCTCATCATCATCGATAAGGAAAATCTTTCTAGGCTTTTGATTCAGAACCATCTTTCTTGGAAAAAATAAGTTTAAAAGTTGATCCAACGTTTACTTCGCTTTCAATCTCTATAGTGCCGCCAAAGGTTTCCATCAGATTCTTTGTGATATACAGCCCCACACCATTTCCTTCCACATCAAGGTGAAAACGCTGGAATAGACCGAAGAATTTTTCCTTGAATTTGGCAAGATCTATACCCCGTCCATTGTCTTCTATCTCAATACGTGGAATACCACTTGAGATATTGCCTCTAATATTGATTATTGAATGCTTGTCCGTTTTTTGGTATTTGATAGCATTGGTGATCAGGTTTTGAAAAATAGTAGAAAGGTACACCCTGGGTACATTCACAGTCAGCGTCGGATCTATATCAGTTTGAATCTTTGCATTTCTTTCTTTAATGAGTTCATCAATGATAAGCAATGTATCATTTAGGGTATCTTGCACATTAGTATTGTGCTCTGCAGTTTCTTCTACATTTCTTATTTCAAGTACACTGTTTAATGCTTCGATTTTTTCTTTGGATTGGTTGATGGTCTTATGTATTTTCTCAAACACCAGATCACCATCTTTAAATTCCGATTTTCTGCTCTCCAAAAGGTTGACTAGCGACTCAATATTTGCTAGTGGTGCTTTGAGGTCATGAGATACTACATAGGCAAAGTGTTTAAGCTCCTTATTGATTTGCTCAAGTTCATTGGTCTTCTCCTTCAGAAGCCTGGTTCTTTCCACTATGATAGATTGCATCTCTTCAGGGCTTTTATATTTTAGTGATGCTGGCAGAATTCCAACAAGAGAAAAAACCGTAGCAATAGAGACAGAAGCCGTGAGAAATGAAATAGTGGTGTTTAATCTGTATGCAGGCCACCAGAAGATTATTACCTCCATCAGGTGAGTCAGTCCGCAGCATAGGATGAAAGCAATAAATAGCCAGAAGACCTTCCGGAACTGTTTGGGGACTTGCTTTTTATGAAGGAAAAAGAATAGTATACCAGGAATAGTAAAATAGCTTAGCCATACCAGGAAGTCAGATGTGATTGAAAACCATCCATGGAATGGTGACCATATACCGCAGTTCCACCGGGCTGGCCAGTTCATGGTGGAGAATATCCCACTGAAAAAATCAGTTACCTGTTCATTTGCCGCCTGATCATAATTCACACCATCTGTACACACCTGTATCGTGCCCAATGAATTTTCAGCGTTGTGAACATGTTCTATTGCTTGGGCATACCCGAAACAGGCTAGTAACAAAAATCCTAACAATAGAAGTGTGGGTTTGAATTTGGTCATGGCGATTTTAGTTTATCCCGGCTATTATAAAATTACTTATAATGGCATAATATCTAACTATTACATTCTTAATATGTTTTAGGCAGTAAGTCAGGTTTGATAATAAATAACGTCGGTGAACAACGCCTTGGTGATGTGCAAACCAGCTTATCCGATCTAAACTATTTCTGGATTATCATTAAATGGAATATTTTAGATGGGTGTCTCTATGAATCTGTTAATAGGATAGAAAGTCTGTTTATTTGGTTTAAAAAATTTTAACTTTTTTTAACCAAACGGTTCACTTGAATATCTATAGGGCTCTCATTATTATTGCAGCCTTTAAAATCATAGCATTTTGAATTAACCCTTAACACATTATGTCTATCGTTGTTGAGAATCTCACCAAGAAATATGGTGATCAGAAAGCGGTAAATGATGTATCTTTTGAAATAAAAACAGGTGAAGTAGTGGGTTTCCTGGGACCAAATGGGGCGGGAAAAAGCACGGCAATGAAAATTATCACCTGTTTCATGGCACCCACTGATGGTGACGTCCGTCTGGACGAGTATTCCATTCACAAAGATCAGGACATCATCAAGCGTAAAATTGGATATCTGCCGGAAAATAATCCGCTCTATCTGGATATGCCCATTGTAGAATACCTGAGGTTTTCCGCAGAGATACAGGGCGTACCCAAAAAGGATATACCAGAACGCGTCGGTAAAATGATAGAGAAGTGTGGCCTGGATCGGGAGAAGCATAAGAACATAAATGAGCTATCTAAAGGATATCGCCAAAGGGTAGGGCTGGCACAGGCTATGATCCACGATCCTGAGATCCTGATCCTGGATGAGCCCACAACCGGTTTGGATCCCAACCAGATTGTGGAAATCCGGAAGCTTATCAAGGAGCTGGGAAAAGAAAAGACGGTGATCCTCAGCTCGCACATTCTTTCTGAAGTGGAAGCGACCTGTGATAGAATCCTTATTATCAACAAAGGGAGAATTGTAGCAGATGGTACATCCGAGACGCTAAGAAATCAGGCTCAGGGTCAGGAATTGTTGACGGTACAGATTGAGGGAGACCCTGAAAAGGTTGAAAAAGCCATTCTCAAGCTGGCTTCTGTAGAAAAAGTAATCTCTCAGGAAGGAAAATCTGGATGGTTTCAGGTTCAGAGCAAGCCAGATGCCTCTTCACGAAAGGAGGTTTTTGACCTTTGTGTGAAAAATAAATGGTATCTCCTGGAGATGACCGGTCTGGAAACCAGGCTGGAAGATGTGTTCCATCAATTGACAAAATAAGACGACATGGAAAAAGTATGGATTATTACTAAACGTGAGTTGTCCTCTTTTTTTGACTCACTCATCGCATATGTGATGATAATTTTATTCCTCGGTTTGAGCGGGACTTTTACCTGGCTGGTAGGAACCAACGTGTTTGTTTCAGGCCAGGCCAGTATGCAGATCTTTTTCGGGATTGCATTTTGGTCTTTGTTCTTTTTTATTCCTGCCATTACCATGCGCATGATAGCAGAGGAAAATAAAGCGGGCACCATAGAATTGCTGATCACCAAAGCGGTGACAGACAGCCAGATTGTCTGGGGTAAGTTTCTCGCTTGTTTTTTACTGGTTTTAATTGCACTGGTCTGTACACTTCCCTATTACATTACCATTTCCCAACTGGGGAACATCGATGATGGAGCGGTGATTGGTGGGTATTTTGGTTTATTGCTCCTGTCGGCCAGCTACATCAGTATCGGATTGTTTTCCAGCAGTCTGACGCAGAATCAGATTGTGGCATTTCTAGTTGCACTATCCATCGGCATTTTCTTCCAGTTACTATTTGATGTGATCGGAAGTTCGTTTACGGGTGCAATGGGGGCTGTATTCAATTTTTTGAGTATGAGTGCTCACTTCGAATCTATAAGCAGAGGTGTAGTAGATAGCCGTGATGTACTGTTCTTTTTCAGCATAATAATCTTAGGAATTATCGCTTCGCAGGTGATGCTTTCAAAGCGAAACTGGCAATCATAAAAAGATAACTAGTGATGAAAAAAGGAAATATCATTTTACAGTTGTTGGTTATTGTAGCCATCATCATTGTAGTCAATCTGATTTCAAATCAACTGTACTTCAGGTTGGATTTCACAGAGGATAATCGGTATACATTCAGTCAGGCCACAAAAGATGTGCTTGAAGAACTTGACGGCGTGATCACCGTAAAAGCATACTTTTCCGAAGATCTGCCTTCGCAGCTGCTGAAGACCAAGCAGGATTTTGAAGATCAGCTGGTAGAGTATGAAAATCAATCCGGCGGTAATGTGGTCTACGAGTTTATCAGCCCCAATGAGAGTGAAGAGCTGGAGCAGGAAGCTCAGCAGGCAGGTGTTCAGCCGGTCATGATCAATGTGACGGAAAGTGACAAGGTACAGCAGATGAGAGCCTACCTGGGGGCAGTGCTGAAGATGGATGATCGTACAGAAGTGATCCCACTTATCCAGCCCGGTGCTGCCATGGAGTATAATCTCACTACTGCAATCAAAAAGATTTCGATCAAAGACAAGCCAAAGATTGGGTTGATTCAAGGATATGGTGCGCCTCCATTACAGGCCTATCCTCAGTTGATGGAGCAGTTTTCGGTATTGTATGATGTGGAGCCACTGAATATTGCCGACACGAGTATGATTCCATCGTACTATCGGGCTTTGATCTGGATGGGAGCAACTGATACCATCAACCAGGTGGAATTTCAAAAGCTGGATCGCTACCTGGAACAAGGTGGCGGGCTATTAGTTGGTTACTCTCCGGTACAGGGAGATATGCAACAGGGTATGCTCTCCGTTGGCCCTACAACCGGCATGAGAAGGTGGTTGGCCAATAAAGGCCTCGATCTGCAGGCTAACTTTGTGATTGATGCTAATTGTGCTTCTGTAACAGTTCAGCAAAGGCAGGGCTTTTTTACCATCAACAGTCAGGTGGAGTTTCCCTATTTTCCAATTGTATCTGAGTTTGAAGAACATCCAATTACCGGTGGACTGGAGTCGGTGGTATTCCAGTTTGCAAGCAGCATCTCGTTTAATAGCTCGGATACGTCAGCCACACAGATTCCACTCATTTTTTCTTCAGAAAATACTGGGGTGGTCAATCCTCCAGCTTTCTTCGATATTCAAAGAGAGTGGAGTGAAAATGATTTCACTTCACAGCCTCAAATGCTTGCTGCAGCCCTGGAGGGAATGGAGGGAGGAAATGGCAGGCTGGTGCTGGTTTCTAATGGGAACTTTTGTGTAAACGGGACTGGTCAGAGACCTCAGCAGGTAAACCAGGACAACATCAGCCTGGCTGCCAATGCGGTTGACTGGCTGGCCGATGATACCGGCCTGATCAACCTCAGGACAAAGGGTATCACGAACAGGCCCTTGGATAAGATTGAAGATAGCACCAAAAACCTGTTAAAATACGGTAATGTGTTAGCCCCGGTTTTACTCATCTTGATTTATGCATTTGTCAGAAAGTCGCAGAACAACAGGAAGCGACAACGATGGATGCAGGGAAACTTTAAATGATCTGAGATATGAAAAGCAAGAACACCATTTTATTGGTCGGTATACTGGCGGTTCTGGTTTTGGTATACCTGGGAGTGAGCTATCTGGGAGGTGATAGCAGAAGTAAATCCTTTAGAGATGTGTTGGTCGATATTGACAAAGATGTAGTGACCCGCGTTGAGATCATTGGCGGAGGAACTACAACAACCCTAAGTGGTGGACCAGAGGATTGGAAGGTAGAGTTGCCAGACGGATCATCTAAACCGGCCAAACAGGGTAGTATCAATTCCATGCTTTCAAGTTTATCTACGATAGAACCATCAAGAATAGCCAGCCGGTCTCAAGACAAATGGACTGATTTTCAAGTGGATACCACTGGTACCCGTGTCAAAGTCTTTGAAGGAAGCAATGTTTCATTGGATATAATACTGGGCAGATTCGGAGTGGAAGGACAGCGATCTTTTTACACATATGTGAGACTTGCGGATGAAAATGACACCTATGTGGCCAATAATTTTATGAGCATGAGTGTGAACAAAGATCCGGATAGTTATCGCAACAATGAAGTGCTGAGATTGAAGAAAGATTCACTTACCAGCATTTCATTTGATTATACAGATAGTGCATTCTCACTGGTGAAATCAGATGGTAAATGGTTTATTGACAATACGCTGGCAGATTCTGCCAACACAGCCAGTTATATCAGTGGTCTCAGTCTTGTGACGAGCCGGTCATTCGCTACGTCATCTGGCAATGCTGCCAGGTCAGTGGTTTTCGGATTTTCCAACCAGGATGATATCACTGTGTCTTTGGATGAAAACGGTATATTAAGTTCCGGTTATAATACACATGAAGTTTTCAGTGACAGCACGGCCACAGGTAAACTATTTAAGGGAAGAAGTTATTTCATGAAATAGTCGTTCAGGCACCCTTTTTGTGTGATTGAAACTATCCTGTTTTTGGAAACGTTTATCTTTCAGTAATTTTAAGCATATGAAATGAGCATGTTCAGTAGATAAGAATCGAGTTTGATTTAATAAAAATTATTACACTCTTTCGTTTCAAATCTTTGTCATGCGAATTCCATGTGACCATTTAAATGCAATAATTCACAAATGAAAAAGGGATTTGCCATTTTAGTAGTTTTACTTTCTTTATCGTACCTGACTGAAGCTCAGGAACTTAAGTGGTATACCTTCGAAGAAGCAGTAGCACTTTCCAAGAAGAAACCCAAAAAGCTACTGATAGATTTATATACCGATTGGTGTGGCTGGTGTAAAAAGATGGATGCTGAAGCTTATAGCAACCCGTATCTGATTGAGTACATCAATAAAAACTTTTATGCCGTTAAATTCAATGCTGAGCAAAAGGAGGATGTTCAATTTAATGATCATACTTTTAAATATGTAGCAAGTGGAAGACGTGGCGTACATGAGCTTGCAGTTGCCCTGACAAACAATAAATTGAGCTATCCTACCACTGTATTTATGGATGAGGAATTCAGGATCATCCAGCCTGTGGCCGGATACATGAAAGCCAAGGATCTGCACCCAATTCTGGAGTATTTTGGTGAAAACGTGTATACCGATACTTCCTGGGAAGAGTTTCAAAAGGACTATAAAACCCCTTTCTAGTCAGTGCTCCATAAATATCAATCTCTCTCAGAATTTCACGGATCATTTTTTCTTGTTGTTTTATCGGCTACACTACTTTTTTCAGGTTGTACTTCCGAGAATACTGAACGCGATCGATTTTTCCTGATGGGAAATGAGGCATTGGAAAATCGTGAATATGATCAAGCGATTCAGCACTATACCCAGGCCATTCAGGCTGATCCCAATTATGCATCGGCTTACAATAACAGGGGAGTGGCCAAGGTAGAGGATGGCAGACCACACGAAGCCATTCTGGACTACAACAGAGCCATTGAGATTGACTCTGCTTATAAGGATGCCAGGTTCAACCGGGTTTTTGCGCTCGAAGAAGCGGGAAGGGTAGACGATGCTTTTGAGGATTTAGTAAAACTTGAAACTGTATATGCCGATTCGGCTTTTATTCATTTCTACAAAGGATTGCTGCAAACCAAACTCAAGGATTATGATGCCGGTAAAGTAAGTTTTCACAAAGCGATTGCACTTGATACTACCAACACGGAATCGTATGTGAATCTCGCCACACTTCATTACTTTCAAAACAGTCTGGATTCAGCCCAATACTGGTTGAAGTATGTACTGAAGCGGGATCCCAATGAAGCCAATGCTTACAACACACTCAGCCAGGTTTTTTTAGCTCAGGGTGAGTATACCCTGGCTCTTGGAGCCTTGAATCAAGCCTTGAAGATCGTGCCCAGGGAGCCCTATTTCTTAAATAACCGGGGGTTTGTGTATTTATACATGGATTCGCTGGAAACAGCCTTAAAAGATATAAATAAGAGCATTTTGGCCAATCCAATGAATGCCTGGGCCTATCGAAATAAAGGCATTTATTACCTCAAGACTGGTGATTATGCCGAAGCCATCAGGTTGTTTGAAGATGCTTTGAGGCGAAATACTTTCCTGGACGAAATATATTCTTATATGGGAGAGGCTTATTATCACCAGGGTGATCACAATAAAGCATGTCAATACTGGAAGAAGGGTGTGCAGCAAAATGAGGCAAGATCATCATCTCTGATCAATCAATACTGTCATTGATCGGTCTCTTCCGCAAATAGCTGATACAGGCTCGTGATATGTGCCAGCAATACCAAAGGCACAATAAATGTTGGGAGCCACACAAATGGAGAGAATAATACTGCAACGTTGGGTGTTTCAAATAGTGCAGCGTCGTAGAAAAATGGCGTGGCCATGATAGCCCTGATCACAACGTTGAATAAGAGTATGACGGCCAGTATATTCCAGGCAATTGCTCCAAATCTGTATTTTGTTTTACCCCCTACAAGAAAGATTGCTGCGAACGGAGCTGTGATTCCGGATAATATATCATAATTCATTCCTTCGAAGGTCATGTCTTCCGGCACTTTGCCTTCCAGAAAAAGCCACCATAAAACAATCTCTACGGGAACCCTGATGATATGCAGGTATGTTAGACTGGTGATTGGCATATTTTTGAGGAGTTCCCTTTGACTTTTGAATAAAAAGGGGATCAGGCCTGTAAGAAGAAAGAACGCCACAAAAAGGAATAATTTGGGAGGGACAAATTCCAGGTCATAAAAGAACAGGTTATTAGCCAGGATACCTGTGATAGATAACCAGGCAATAAGAAAGACTCCGTAGGTTATTGGGAACTTGGATTTCTCTTTGCCAAAGGATGTTTTGACAGAATAAACGGCAAAGCCAAATGTTGCAAAAGTAGTAGCAACGAAAACCAGACTGATATAGGGAGGAATTTCTTCCATATTGGATCTGATAGTAATTTAGTTATTCTTGAAAAAAATAAAATAAATATTTTTGATTTCTATGGGTTCAACCTTTGCTCAACAATTGAAGAAACGGCTGGAGCTTAGTCTGCCTGGCGATGCGTCGCATCGTATCATGATGCCGTCATTGATCAATGGAGAGCGTATTCAGTTTAATAATTCAAAGAAACCAAGAGATGGAGCAGTTTTGATTCTGCTCTACGAAAAAGCAGGTCAGCTGAGGTTTCCCTTGATCCAACGACCTCAGTATAATGGACCTCACGGTGGACAGATCTCCCTGCCTGGTGGTAAATGGGAGGAGGGGGATGAAGACCTGTTTCAAACCGCCCTTCGGGAAGCTGAAGAGGAGATAGGTATTCATGCAGATAAAACCCGAATATTAGGCTCACTTAGCTCTTTCTCGGTGGCTGCCAGCAATCACCAGGTGCTCCCTGTTGTCGGGTATTATCCGGAGATCCCTCAATATGTTCCGGATGAAATCGAAGTGGATGAGGTGGTAGATGTAGCCCTTGACGAACTTGTGAATGAATCCAACCTGAAGCGTACTGAGATTGTGGTGGGGAATAACGTAAGACTTGATTCTCCCTATTTTGATCTTGGCAATAAGGTGGTTTGGGGAGCCACAGCAGGTATGTTGTCAGAGCTTAAGCATATCATCCTTGAGCTGGGTATCTAAACCCTAGAAAAATCCTTCGCTTGTTGCAGTGGCTTCTTCCTTCATTTTGGATGAAAGCTCCGTTCCGAGGTAGTTATCAATGAGGTAATGGCCCAGGTAGATGAGCGGTGTGAGCACAATGGCGACGAAAAATTTGTAGATATAGTTGATGATGCCCACAGAAAGTACTTGTGCCAGGCTCCATTGAGAACCTTCAGGGGCCAGAAAATAGAAGGCAATGAACAGCACAACAAAACTGTCTATAAACTGAGACACCAGTGTGCTTCCTGTAGCCCTCAGCCATACCATCTTTTCTCCCGTAATTCTTCTTAGCCGTTGAAAGACAAAAACATCTAATAGCTGACCAATGAGGAAAGCTACCAGTGAGCCTACGATGATCCCAAGCCCCTGTGTAAAGATGGTCTTGAAAGCATAGTTGATATTAAAGGGATGGCCGTCAGGGTCCTGGCTATTCACGTCAAGCCAAAACTCCGCCGGTGGTAAGAGTGTGATGATATAGATAACCAGGAAAGCAAATGCAATACAGGCCGCTGCCAGGTAGCTGATCTTTCTTACACCTCGTTTCCCAAAGTATTCATTGATCACATCCGTAGTAATAAATACTACCGGCCAGATGACAACGCCTGCAGTGAGGTTGAAATCCAGGACATAACCTCCCAGAAGTTTGATATTGGCAGGGGCAAGTCCCAGCGTTGATTCTCCACTGAAGATCTTTACCCCAATCATTTCGGCAAGAATGGCATTGGTCAGGAAAATTCCTGTGAGGATCAGAAATAGATTTTGTCTTTTATTGCTTTCCAATGTCTGCCTAATGATTAATTAAGAATCTGCGACCTTCTTCAGCAAGTTCGGTATTTTCAAAGATATTTTTAGCTTCCTCCAGCATTGGGCCCAAATCTTTGTACCGGGTGGAAAAATGGCCAAGCAATAGTTTGCCTACGTTGGCCTTTTTAGCCAGTGACGCAGCTTGTGCAGCCGTAGTGTGGAAGGTGTAATTGGCTCTTTCCTTCATGTCTTCCATAAAGGTAGACTCATGATACACAAGATCTACATCCCTGATCTTTTCCTCCATCCCGGGGATCAGCCTGGTGTCGCTACAATAGGCATAGCTATAAGGCTTCTTGGGAGGGATGGTCACCTCTTTGGCCCGGTACCTGATATTCCCTTCTCTGTCCAACAGGTCCTTCCCGTTTTTCAGGTCATTTACCTCGACAGGTGTGAGTAGTTCAGGGATTTTATCTCTCAGGAGACCTCGTTTTTTGGGTTTTTCTCTAAAAAGAAAACCCGAACAATGGATCCTGTGGTCAAGTGGGATGGTCTCAATGGTGAGCTGATGATCTTCAAAAATCACCTCCTGCTTATTGGGAGTCCATTCATGAAATTTGATGTCGTAGCTCAGGAAGGTTGACGAATACTTTAGCTGCAGACTGATGATCTCAGAGAGCCCCGGAGGACCATAAATGTGTACATCTGCCTTTTTGCCGTATAGATGCAAAGTACTCAGTAAGCCCATCAATCCATAATAATGATCCCCATGAAGGTGCGAGATCAGGATATTCTGGATCCTGGCCAGCTTGATCTTAAACTTTTTAAGCAGGAGCTGGGTGCCTTCACCACAATCGATCAGGTAATACTTATCCTGTACCCTCAGCAGTTGCGCTGTGTGGTGTCTGTTGTGAGCAAAGGCCGCCGAATTGGATCCTAGTATTTGAAGCTCGAGCGCCAAATTTCCAGCTTATTCGGATTGATCCTCTTCTCTTAGACCTTTTTCAATTTCGTGCAGAAAAATCGCATCTATAGCTTCTTCTTTGGTAGGAAGGATGTTGATGACTTTGTCCAGCTGACTGATGCTGATCAATTTCATCACATGCTCATTTACACCGTAGATGACAAAGTCTCCGTTCTCCGAGAAAATTCTGTTACCGACCAGCAAGGCACTTAGGCCTGAAGAATCAGAATACTTTACATTCTCCAGACTCAGGATTACTCTAAGTACTCCTTCTGCCTGAAGGGTTACAAATTCAGATTTCACTTCAGGGGATACCGAAGAATCTAGCTTTTCCTCATCTATGGTAAGTATGGTGTAATGCTCTTGTCTATCGATCGAAAATTTCATTTTAGTATAGTTTAAGGTTTTACCTGTATCGAAAATGGTCCTCACTTTTTCTGACCCAATGATTTTTCGATATTTTTCTTTATTCGGGTTATTACATCCTCATCATCAGAGGTTTTGATAAATTCTTTACCGGTNATCTTCTCAAAGAGTTCAATATATCGATCTGAAACGGATTGAACAAATGCATCATCCNTTTCAGGTACTTTTTGTCCGTCCTTACCCTGAAAACCATTGGCAATTAACCATCTACGAACGAATTCTTTGGATAGTTGTTTTTGTTCTTCGCCATTTTTCTGCCTTTCTTCATAGCCATCAGCATAAAAATACCTGGAGCTATCCGGAGTATGGATCTCATCAATCAGGATGATTTCATCACCGATCTTACCAAATTCATACTTGGTGTCGACGAGGATCAGGCCCTGTTCTTTAGCAAGCTGTGTGCCTCTCTCAAATAGTTTAAAGGTGTACTCTTCAAGCTTTTGATAATCCTTCTCACTCACAATTCCCTGCTTCAGGATCTCTTCCCTGGAAATATCTTCGTCGTGTCCTTCATGAGCCTTGGTAGTAGGGGTGATCAGCGGAGTAGGTAGCTTGTCATTTTCCTGGAGGCCTTCCGGGAGCGGATTGCCACACAAGGTTCTTTTGCCTGCCTTGTATTCTCTGGCGGCATGCCCGGAAAGATATCCCCGTATGACCATTTCCACCTGGAAGGGTTCACACTTTTTACCCACCGTGACGTTGGGGTCAGGCACATCCAGTACCCAGTTTTTCACGATGTCTTTGGTCTTTTCCAAAAACAAAGCAGCTATCTGGTTCAGTACCTGTCCTTTGTAGGGAATTGCACGGGGTAGGACCACATCAAATGCGGAAATCCTGTCTGTTGCAATCATCACCAGTTTA
>JAHCMM010000023.1 GCA_019192515.1 Cyclobacteriaceae bacterium SS2 | reverse complement strand
GCAGTGGGAGGCGTACCTCGTGAATATCGATAGATTCCCGACTCGCCTGCAGGGCTCTCGGGAATGACGTACTAAGGTCGATTGGTATTATATCATATCCTCAATCTCATCGGATAAGTCCCTTAAGTCTGGATTGAACCTCCTTTACTTGTCCTCGTTTCATACCTACGCTAAAGCTTCGGTAGACAAGTGCAACGAGGATTATTGTGAAAAGCGTCTGTGACGCTATATAATAAATCAAATCACTACCACCTTAACTAGCCCTTTTTCTTTTCCCGTATAATCTATAGCACTGCTATAAATGTAATCTTCAGGGTTTCTGACAATCCCAGCTCTTACCGGATTATCATGGATATAATGAATTTTCTGCCAGATATCGATCTTCCCATTGTCCAGATCTATGGCATGATTATCATCACTCCAAAGTTTGTAATCTTTTGCTCTACCGGTTCTCCGGGCTTCAAATCCAAATTTATCTAACATCCAATCCCTGCGACTTTCGGGAAATTCCTGAATAGCTTCAACTATGCGTTTAGAGGTATATTTTTTAGAATCTCTCAGAAGATCTGACATTTTGAAAGGCTTTTTACATGAAGCCACCAGATGCATATGATTAGACATGATTACCCACGCATTTACTTCAAGACCTTTTTCAGCAATACAATGATTCAGTGAGCTTACAACAATATCCCGGTATTCCTGTCGAGTGAAAACATCAATCCATTTTATAATCTTTAATGTTAGATAGTAGCAAGCATGTTGATCTTCTATGGTGTAGCGATCTCCTGACATAATATTTAGAATGGTTTTGGATATTTAAAATAGTGTTTTTGCTCTAGCGATACAATCGCTGTTCTCGTCCGTCCTCGTTACAAACGAGGACGAGAGTAGGCTAAGACGACTGATCACACCAAAGTAAATTCCGGCATAAGGAGCAATACTTCTACCATCGATGAATGCATTGGGTGTCTAAACCTCATCATTAACTTTTTGGTCTGATCACTGTTCATTATTTTGATTCTTTCTCATTAAAGAATATGAAAGAAAAGCAACAGTCGTCTAATGCATTTCCGTACTGGGGATGGCTAGCTATATTCCTGATAGCCATATTCTGGTATATTAACTGGGGCTTTACAGGGCTTCGCACACATTGGGGCTTTTTCCCCTTGTGGCTTGGGTATATTCTTTTGATCGATGCAGTGACTTTCTTCCGGAAAGGAAATTCGTTGCTGAGCAGGAGCATTCCAGGCTTCATCTTTTTATTCATTGTATCGGCTCCGGCCTGGTGGTTGTTTGAGGCAATCAATGAAGTGACCCAGTTCTGGCATTATTCTGACCGAGAGCGCTTTTCGGACCTGGAATATGCTCTGTATGCCACCCTGAGTTTTTCTACTGTCATACCGGCCATGTTTACAACGGCAGAGTTTGTTGGAACCTATGCCATTTTTAAAAAAGAAATAAAGGGCCCAAAGATCGGTGGAGGCCACAAAGACAGGTTGATCCTGCTCTCCCTGGGGGTGCTGATGCTGGCTTGTGTTTTTGTTTTTCCGGAATACTCTTCGGCATTTATCTGGATGTCCATATATCTGATCCTGGATCCGGTGAATCATTTTCTGGGTAACCGTACATTGATATGTAATACTGCAACAGGCAACTGGACACCTGTCCTGGTCTTGTGGACGGCCAGCCTGATTTGCGGATTCTTTTGGGAGCTTTGGAACTTCTATTCACTACCCAAATGGTATTATACAGTACCCTTTGTGGACTTCTGGTATGTATTTGAAATGCCCTTATTAGGTTACCTGGGCTATCTGCCCTTTTCCCTGGAGCTGTTTGCCTTGTATCATCTGATCGCCGGACTAATCGGAAGGTGGGAAGATTATGTGAAAGTCTGACCTCATCTCCAGTCTCATAGCATTAAAACACAAATCGAATTACTTTTGAATTAAATAAACAACTAAATAAATATGCACTATTTGATCATCGCCAGAGATTATCCAAATGGATTGGAGAACAGACAGAAACACAGGCCAGCTCATCTTGAATATGGTGAAAAATTAAAAGAAGAAGGAAAGCTGTTGTATGCCGTTGCCATATTGAAGGAAGGTACGATGGCAGGCTCTGTAATGGTTATGAACTTCGAGTCAGAGAAGGATTTGGAAAACTGGAAAGCCAACGAACCCTACATCAAAGGCAAAGTGTGGGAAGATGTAGAAGTAACCGAATGTGCCATCCCTCCTTTGTTTAGGTGATTATAGACTTCTCTTAGAGTAGTTTCCAAAATGGAAACTATTGTATTGTCTTTGTGTATGATTAGCATTTTTGAATATGATAACGGGTATCTCTGAACGCTAAGAGATGAGAATAATAGCGGTGAGTACACAAAAGGCTTATTTTACAGAGCATCCTGAGTCGGAGACAGGTTTGAAAATCTGGATTCAAAAAGCAAAAAAGTCAAAATGGGATAAACCCAGCGATGTATTAAATACCTTTTTTCATGCGAGACCAATTGGCAAAAGTAGAGTGGTATTTAAGGTCAATAAGAATGATTACAGATTGATTGTCCAGGTAAACTATGATAGACAAACTGCATTCATTTATTTCATAGGTACACATACAGAATATGATAAGGTTGATGCAGAGACCGCGTGGAATTATTAATTCTAGATAAATTGAAAATGGGGAAAAGAGACATAAAACCTATTAGGAGCGAAGCTGCATATCGAAATGCTTTGGATGAATTGAGGTTGCTTTTCATGGTACCAAAAGGGACGGATGAATACGATCGAGCAGAAATTCTTGAGATCCTCATTGAGGATTATGAAGAAAAACATTATCCAATTGAAGATCCGGATCCGATAGAAGCGATCAAATATTCCATGGAAGAATCAGGGATGAATCAAACGGATTTAGGGCGAATTCTGGGAGATAAATCGAAGGCCTCATTGATTCTTGGCAGGAAAAGAAAACTTAGCTTAAGTATGATTCGGAATCTGCACTCAAGCCTCAAAATACCACTCGATGTTCTGATAAAGGATTATCCTTTGGCTAATTAAAAAGTCAGGTTTAGATGTTGTAAAATTGTTATCACAGAGGTTAAGTTACTACTATTTAAAAATAATGTTTCATGTTTCTGTGTAAGCTCCTGACATTTACAAAAACGTATGATGAAAACGTTAGTGTGAAAAAACCAGTGAGCGTGTATTTTAATTGATCAGTAAACCAACCATAAAAAGGAAGCATGACCATTGAAAGGCACAAAAAATATCCCATAAAAATAATTAGAATAAGTACTATTTGAACTGGTCTGTAGTACCATTTCTTTCTGAATAGATCGTTACCAATTTTGAATTCATCAGAATCTGAATAGTCAGAATCGATATTAAGTTCCGCATCCATTATTTGTTTATCANCAAAATCCTGGGCTGTTTTTCTCCATCCAAATGGTGTCCAGAGTCTGCGTTTCATAATGTCAATACAAATTCCTTCTACCTGGCTTTGAAGCGTTCTTGGTCTGCGAGCCTTTTTTGAAGAAGCTGAGTAGCTTTTGCCAGTAGTATATGATCAGGTGGAGGTATCGCCCACCGGACCAGAGGTTGTTTTTGATGGCAAGGGGTTTCATGGTGGTGTTTAAATCACGTTGTATCTTAAGTACTAAAGTACATACTTTATTTTCTTTTTAGAAATCCATATTAAGCGGGGATAAGATTACCTACAGATCTTCGGCGTGAGAATTTATAGTGAATAAATTGAGAACATTAGTCAATGTGAATATTATTATAAAAAGCAAAATATTTATTGATTATCAATAAATATTTATTAGAATTGCCTAATAATTAAAACTCATAAATCACGATGAAACGAATTTCAATCATATTTCTGCAGATAGTCCTTGTGCTCATTGGTATTGTGGCTGTTACGTTGATGATTCGTCTCCCGGCATTAGAGGGCAGGGCAGAAGGTTTGGACGTTATCAGTATTTACAGTGATCCTTTCATTTTGTATGGATATGCCACTTCCATCGCTTTTTTTATTGGGTTGTATAAGGCATTCAGATTGCTCGGATATATAGGGCAAAACAGGTTGTTTACCCTGGATTCTATTCACGCGTTGAAGGTCATCAAATACTGTGCGATCATTATAAGTGCTTCTATTGTGATGGCTGCACTGTATATCAGTATTTCGCATCATCCGGATGATGATCCGGCTGGTTTCATTGGTATGAGCGTCATACTGACGTTTATTTTCATTACGATCGCAACTGCTGTGACAGTGCTTGAAAGGATACTGCAAAATGCCGTGGATATGAAATCTGAGAATGACCTAACCATTTAGTCTATGCCTATTGTTGTGAACCTGGATGTGATGATGGCCAGGCGAAAAATTTCACTGAACGAACTTTCAGACAGGATTGAATTGACGTTATCTAATCTTTCCATTTTAAAAACAGGAAAAGCGAAGGCCATACGTTTTAGCACTTTAGAAGCCATTTGTAAAGCACTAGACTGCCAGCCTGGTGATATATTGGAATATGTGGAAGAAGAGTGACGGAGGTGGATTATTTACCTGGAATCCACTACGTATACCAGTCTACGGAAATGTAGGTAGGGAATATCATTGTGTATTTATGCGTAATGCGTCCACATCCGAATAACTTTAACAATTTTTTCCTCCTCCAATACCTGATACACTAACCTGTGCTGGATATTGATTCGCCGGGAAAAGGCTCCTAACAAGTCTCCTTGAAGTTTCTCAAATGGAGGGTATTCTCGAAAGGGATCTTCTTCCAGTAAACTTAGCAGTTGCTGGACCCCTGGTTTTAGGCCCGAAGACGCGATTTTTTTAGCATCCTTTTGAGCTTGTTTTGTATATACGATGGTGTATTTACTCACCAGTCAAGTTTCTCACTGGTATCGGATACTGGGGTTTTCATTCCCTCAATGATGGATTCCCTCATGCCCGGGATAGATGTCAGATACAATGTCTCCTGGATATTTCTCCAGTCCTCTTCCCCAATAAGGACTGCATTGTTGTGTTTTCCTGATATCTGTATAGGTTCGTGTGTTTCATTGGTTTGATCCACCAAACGATAGATATTTTTACGAGCCTCTGTAGTACTGATGACTTTCATATTGTAAACGTACGCAATAACGAACGTATTTCAAAAGAGTTTGGTTTAGCTCCGTCAATTGAGAGGTCAGGTAGCTTCATGCCTGAACCATCTGCCTGCCAGACTGTTATATGTATTTAAACAGCACTATTTATGTCAGAAACAAGATACACAGTAACCATAAGAGAAATTGAAGTAATTACCCATGATGTGAAGCGATATATCGTGGATAAACCTGATGGTTACGCTTTTGAGCCAGGCCAGGCAACAGAAGTAGCCATCAATAAGGAAGGTCTCACAGATGAAGCCCGGCCATTTACCTTTACTAGTCTGCCGGATGATGATCATCTTGAGTTTGTCATAAAATCCTATCCATCTCATAATGGGGTTACCGATAAACTGGATGATCTTAAAGTGGGGGATGAGTTGATCATCGGCGACAGCTGGGGCGCCATTCAATACAAAGGTCCCGGATGGTTTATTGCTGGTGGAGCAGGAGTGACCCCTTTCATTGCCATCCTGAAAAAACTGGCAAAGGATGGAAATCTGAAGGGTAATCACCTATTGTTCTCCAACAAGACGAGTAAAGATGTGATCATGGAAGGCCAGTTCCGGGAATGGTTAGGTGATCATTTTATCTCGACCTTGACAGACGAAAAGAAGGACGGTCACCTAAATAAGATGATCAATGAAGAACTGCTAAAAGAGTTGATAGAAGATACCAGTGTGAATTTTTATGTATGCGGACCGGATCAGATGGTGAAAGATATCTCTTCCCAGTTGGAAAATCTTGGTGCCAGTGCTGATGAGATTGTGTTTGAGAAGTAAGTGAACAGCCTTTAGTATTCGACTGGATGGGGAAATCCAGTTTTCAAGATCATACGTAATTATTAAAATATAGCCTGGGACATTACCAGGCTATATTTGAAAATTGAGATATTTACTCAATACGTGTAAGAGTCAACTGGTCATTCACCAGTGTTAGGGTTTTAAAATCTTCACTGAAAGTAATACTGATTGGTTGTGCGGAATGAGACAAAGGATCTTCAGGATTATCGAATCCACCACAACCGTTCTGAGCATGGCTGGTTATTTGTAATTCACCAGATATGTAGGAATAACTACCTATTTCAAGATTTTCATTTGGTTTGGGATCGGTTTGATTACTACAATCAGTGTAAACTGCATAAAAGCCTGAAGAATTGAAGGTAATAATATGTGGGTTTTGGGGGTCAAAACCGCCAGGGAGTTCCCAACTTCCTACTATCGGTTCATTTTCATTTACAATCTTCGTTAGTCTTAGGCCATCGGCAATAATTGCTGTTTTACCTTGATTTTCAAAAGCTAAAGAGACAGGGTTAGGAGGTACCTGGTCAGGATTTTCATCATCATCAAATCCACCACATCCATTCTGAATATGTTCAATAAATCGAACCTGACCACTACTTGTTTCATATCTCCCAATCTCCAGCGGTTGGGGATTGACACTGCCTGTGCATTTGCTGTACACAGTATAGTATCCTGAATTGTAAAAATTAATCAAGTGAGGATCATACTGGTCAAAACCGCCTTCAAGATCCCAACTTCCAGTTAGAGGAAAATCTGTTTCATTTTCTTCTTCATTACAACTTGTTAATGAAATTAATAGAAGTATTCCTGATATCGAAATAATACTAATCAGTGATGTCCTTTTGAATAAAAATGTTGTGTTCATAAATGGTGAAAACATAAAAAATCCAGCTAAAATATTCTGAAACTTTGAAACTCTAACTATTGCTTTTTTAAATTCTTTCTTTTATAAATCAGTTAACTGGGGTATAGGTATTATCTGATAAAAGTATTGATAATCAATGCATTAATTTGCTTCAAGAGGTAATCAGGCTAGCCAGGAAAATATCGGACACGATATTTCCAGATGTACATACATAAGGTTTTCTGGATCTAAAATTCTTGCACCTGATCAAAGAGATAAATGGAGACTAATGATGATCATTTTAGCCAATAAGTAGACTTATTTATCATTTGACGTTTTTTAGCAGACCCTATCTAGGTACCTTAGATAGAGTCGGTTAAATTAAGCCTTAAGCATTACTCAATAGTAGTCGCGTCTTTTACAGACGAGGCTGTAGAAACAGTTGTTCCTTTTTTGGTAAACACTCTGTAGTAATACTTGGTCTTAGCAGTCAGTCCTGAAATGCTGGCATTTGTTTCAGTAACCTCTTTTTTGTTGTATCCGGTCAATGTTGTGCTGAAGTTAGCATTGGTGGAAACATCCAATAAGTACTTTTCAGCTCCGGTTACCTGAGACCAACTTACCTTGAAAGAAGTTGCTGTGATGTCAGTTGCTGCATTTACAGTAGGTGCACTGATCGTGGCTGGTTTCGGATCATCCTCGTCATTACATGCGATAAATAATCCGGTCAACAAAAGTGCCATCGTGAGCATCTTTACCAAACCACTTCTTTTTTCATTCATTTTCATTTTAGTCATAAATTTTAGTTAAACAATTTACAGGCACATTGACGCGGATTTTCAGAGATCGGTTGGAAGAGAAATGCCGAATTCATGAACTATTTTTTTAAATAAAATTTATATTTCAGATCGTATATCTCTCCCCTAAAAGGCTGCGTTATTATGGGTTTTTCCTGATCGGAAATGAGCGTTATTTCTGCTATTTTAGTTAGGGCTTAAAACAACTGTTGGGGATTATCCTTCATTTTTAACATTGAGCCATGGGCATTGCAAGCCTTTGCAATAAGAAGCGTCATTGTAGCCTGTCCCAAACTTGATTTGGGAAGGAAACTTTCAGCTATAGGCTGATTGGTGACGAAACAATCCCCATCCAAACATGGAGAAGTGGGTTCTGGATTTCATTTTCTTACACAATACTTTGATCATCACCGCTTGAGCCGCGGAGGCTCTTCATTTTTGTCTTGACACAAAAACGAAGCAAAAAAGTCAAGCCAAAATAATCACCTATCAGCCGCACAAAACCCACCACACGCCGGATTGCCGGACCACCGGCTATTTTGGCTGGCCTACCCGCTTTTGCTCCGCAAGTGGAGAGGTTAGCCATGAAGTTGAGCTTTCTGGTTTTCAATATCATTTGCAAAGAGCCAATTACCTCAACTTTCACATATTGAAACAGAGCATTGATCTGTTAGATTACCCGGCGATCAGTTATTTCGTTGTGTGGCTAAACTTCTCGTAGGTGCTGTCATCGTGTTGTCACCGATGAGGAGTGATGGTACTACGAACTTCAAAATGGCATATGAATTTCAGTGGTTGTAACCACATTCCTTTATAAAATCAGAATTATTTATTTTAGCACTAACCATTTTCTGCAACAAAAGCACTCCAATGTCTAAACAAGACTTTGATAAGCTCAAACCCCGGCTGGAAGCCATTCCCCGGGAAGAAGTAAAAACACCCAAGATGCCAGTAGGAACACTCCTGCAGGAGGCCTTCGACCTATATGAGTGGGCCAAAGATGATGAGCAAGCCTTGCTGACAGCCGGACTCGATGCAGACCTGCTTCATGAGCTGCCTGTCAGAGCCAGGGCCCTTAGATACATTCAGTCGCAGTGGAGCAAGGTGCTGGCAGGAGACATAGATGCCCGGCAGAAGTGGAAAGAGGCGAAGGGACCTGGGATCAGGTTGCGGAACGAGCTGCTTCATGTCTTGCAGTTCGCCTGCCGGGGAGACAATAGTGGAGTACTTAAAACGCTGAGAGAAATCAAAAAAGGAAATACAATACCTGATCTTATTCAAGATCTTAATGATCTAGCGGTTGTAGGTAAATCCCATCTTGAAGCGTTGGAACGAGTGAACTACGATCCAGTCAACCTGGACCGGGCAAGTCGGATGTGTACTGAGATGGGTATGCTCTTGGGCGAGGTAAACACTCGTAGGGAACGTGACATCAAGTATATGAGGGATCGGGCCTCCGTTTACCTTCGCCAGGCTATCAAGGAAGTTCGTGCAGTAGGTAGATTTGCCTTCAGAGGCGATTCAAAACGTCTTCAGGGCTATCAACACCGCTATTTTGCACGAAAATAATGGCTCCTTCCTGTTTACGTAGCCTCCTCAACATCAAACAATACTTCCTCAACAGGAACTACTACATGCTAAACGTAGATTCGACATTCCTAAACATGTATTTTCATTTGCTCAACAGGAAAATCATCCTGCTTAACAGAATATATCTAGTGCTAAACGTTGAGCACGTATCAATTTATGTTTAGCAATCAGAAAAATATGTTTAGCACCAAAGATTATTTGTTGAGGAAGTGAAAGCAATGTTTAGCACAAAATAAACTTTGTTGAGGAATCTTTAAAAGATGTTGAGCAGTGAGATATCATATCTGGGAGCGGAATAAACCCTCACTGGATACGCATTTTACTGGCATTGAGGATGGAAATCCTGATTTTTTTTGATTGATGAATAAAATGTTCATTCAACTAAAGAATGGAGTTGATTGATTCAAGCTCCTTATCAGTGTTGTCACCGATGGGGATCAGCACATAGCTGCACATTTCTCATTTAAAAAATGAACCGTGGGGCATAGCGAACCTCTGCGACAAACATCGTCATTGTAGCCTGTCTCAAACTTGATTTGGGAAGGAACCTTTCAGCCATAGGCTGATTGGTGACGACACAATCCCCGTGCAATTCTGGAGAAGTGGTTCTGGATTATGCTTCTCGTCGGTGTTGTCACCGATGAGGAGCAAGAGGGTTCGTCAGCCACTCCTCTGAATCACGGTACGGACTTTGTGTTCGCAAAAGGCACTCAATGACTGGACCTGACTAGAGATCAATTGGAGATTAACTATAAGGAGACTGGACACACTCTCACTTGTCCTCGTTTGCAACGAGGATTCTTGAGAGAAGCGTCTGTGACGCTAATAGAATCCTCACTTTAGGCGCTTTTTACTGGCATTAAGGATGAATATTCCGATCACTTCATTGTTTTCATATCGAATGATGATGTTATCATCGAAGGTCATGTCGAAGTGAAAATGATTCGAAATCTCCAGATTCAGCCCATTAAGCAGGATTCATTTACAATCAATATCTTTGTATTATGATAACAGTGATCAAAAAAGGATCCGATAAAAGCAGCTATAAAAGGAAACTAGAAGAAGCACTTAAAACAAAGGGTGTAGATACTCATAAGTATTGTGGTGTAATTAGGTTAAATGAAGATCCTCTGACCATTCAGAAGCGAATGCGTGATGAATGGGAATAGCATTTTACTTGATACCAATATTGTTCTTTATCTGCTTTCAGGGGATAAGGAATTATCCAACATTCTGTTTAATAGAAAGCTATATGTTTCTTTTGTAACGCAGCTGGAATTGTTGGGTTATCCGGATATTTCCGATGCTGAGAGGCAGGAGATTAGGAATTTTCTGGATGATTGTATTATCATTGATATCAATAATCGAATTAAGGAAGAAGTAATCAGGATAAAGCAAAATCAGCGGATTAAATTACCTGATAGCATTATTATGGCCACTTCGAAATATTTAGGCATTCCTGTTATTAGCTCTGATAGCGCTTTCAGTAAAGCTGAAGAAATTAATGTGATCTTCTACGAAAAGGAATAATACCTGCCATCTTTGCTTCGTCCTATGAGTCTTAGTAGCCGGAGCTTGTTGCCTTTTATTCGTCTCATTAACAACGAGGATAAGCGAGAGAAGCGTCTGTGACACAACTAAACCAAACGATCTATCAAAAGAAAGACTCCTTTCCCCCAAGAAATTCGGTTTTTCCTGAATTCAACTTCTGATTTCTGATTCCTGACTTCTGATTTCTCACAATTCCCCACTTCCTCCCACCATATCTTAAAATCTCCCACTTTCCTCCAATTTATCCTTTAAAATCACCCTTTTATCCCGCCTAAGGCTCAGGGAGTTAAGGACTCAACCTCTCCTGATGCTTTCAAAAGGGCCTTTTATGTCCCTGAATTAAATATTTTTACCAAAGTGTCACAAAGTGGGGGAAAGTGGTTGGAAATGTCAATCTTTTCACTACATTTGTCTCGGTGGTTTATATTTTTCAAGGCTCAGATGGCTTTTTTTACAAGCGAGTATGAGTGTAAGTTGGATACTAAGGGAAGGTTGGTCTTACCTGCAAAGATTAAGACTAACCTTCCTGAAGTCTCCACTACAGAGCTCGTAATCCGGAAAGGATTCGAGCCAAATCTGATCGTGTATCCAATGTTAGAATACAAAAAGATACACGCCAAGATTGCTGCGCTTAGTGAGTTCAACGCCGAGCAACGAAAATTGAAAAGAAACTTCTTCAGGAGTATTGCACAGGTAGAGCTGGACAGTGCGGGTAGGATTTTGATACCTAAGACAATGCTCGCTCATGCACAGATAGACAAAGAAGCTATCCTCATCGGCATGGGCAACTACGTTGAAATGTGGAATCCGGGAGTGTTTGCTGAGCACCAGATCGAAGATCCGGACGAGTACAGCGAGCTAGCTCAGAAATTCCTGGACGAATAAATATGAGTGCCTACCACGAGCCCGTCATGCTGCAGCAATGCATAGAAGGGCTTGCCATCAGGCCCGAGGGAACATACGTCGATGTGACCTTCGGAGGTGGCGGGCACAGCCAAGAGATTGTCGGCCGGCTGGAGGAAGGAACATTATACGCTTTTGATCAGGATGCTGATGCAAAAGTCAACGCGGAAAAGCTGAGTGATCAGCTGAAGCAGAAACGTTCTTTTACATTTATTGAATCCAACTTCAGGTACCTCAGACGATATCTGAAATTCCACGGCGTCACGCAGGTGGACGGGATCCTGGCCGATCTTGGTGTCTCCTCTCATCAAATCAATGAAGGGGCACGCGGTTTTTCCACCCGGTTCGATGGTGAGCTGGATATGCGGATGGACCAAAACGCAGACAAATCCGCTTTTCATGTCGTCAACGAATACGAGGAATCGGACCTCATCCACATCCTGAGCGCTTACGGTGAAATCAAAAATGCCAGAACCCTGGCCAATGCCATCATCCGGGAACGAGCCACCCCGATCACCAGAAGCCAGCAGCTCAAAGAGATTGCTTCGAAGCTGGCCCCCAGAGGCCGCGAAGCCAAATACCTCGCCCAGGTCTACCAGGCTATCCGCATCGAAGTCAACGATGAGATGGGAGCCCTGAAAGAATTCCTGGAGCAAACAACAGAGGTGATCCGACCCGGAGGACGACTGGTGGTGATGAGCTACCACTCCCTGGAAGACAGGCTGGTCAAAAACTTTATCAATACCGGCAACTTCAAAGGGAAGATGGAAAAAGACTTTTATGGGCATGAGATCAGGCCGTTTAAGCCAATCACAAAAAAGCCCATCGTAGCTGAAGAGGAGGAGATAGAAAGAAACAAACGCGCCCGCAGCGCGAAACTGAGGATCGGGGAAAGAGTGGATTAACGAGGTTGCGCGGCGGCCCCCTTTAGGGGATTTAGGGGTGTGCGTTGGGAGAAGAAAGAAGAATAAAAAAACGAGGGTCTGTGAGTCACAGACCCTGGAAAAGGCGCGGGCGGGGTTGAAAAAAAATAGAAAAATGAAGGTCTGTGGGGACACAGACCTTGGACCACCTACGCTAAAAGCTTTGGTGGTTGAAAGTTGAAAAAATTAAAAAAGTAAAAAAATGTCAAGTAATACCTACAAAATGCCCGGAAAGACAACCACGCAAAGTGGTGGTGTTTTCAAGCTGATTGATCGGTTCCTGAGGATCGATGAGTCGCTGGCACAGGTGATCCATGTCAGATTTTTACCTCAGATCCTGTTCATATCCGCACTTTGTGTCATATATATAGGTAACCGTCACTACGCCGAGAAGAAGATCCGGGCCATCAGCACCCTGGAGAGCGAGGTGGAAGACCTGCGGGCGGACTACACTACCTTAAAAGCAGAATACAAATTTGCCAGCAAGCAATCCGAAGTGGCCAAGCAGGCCAGGGAGCTGGGACTGGAAGAAAGCAAACATCCACCCTTTAAAATCATCGTGAATACGGAATGAGTATCAAGCGATCCATATTGCTCCGGGTGCGAATCGCCTTCTTGCTAGTATTCCTTTTTTCAGGGGGGATACTTTTTCGCATTATAACGCTTCAGTATGCTGAGGGCGATCGTTGGCGTGGTCTGGCCGAGACCTTAGGGCTCGAAATGCGCAAGATCGAAGCCACACGTGGCAACATCTATGCTGATGATGGCAGCCTCCTGGCAACGTCCATTCCTTTCTACCAGGTGGCTTTTGACCCATCACTGGCGGATCGTGATCTGTACGCAAGAGGCATCGACTCCTTGTGCTACATGCTGTCTCGTTTCTATGATGACCTCACACCTACACAGTACAAACGTAAGATCGATGCGGCACGAAAAGCCCGAAGAAGATACATCCTGATCAACAGGGAAAAGATCGGCTACCAGGAGAAAAAACGCATGGAAAGCTGGCCCATCTTCCGGGAAGGTCGACTAAAGGGCGGTGTGATATTCGAAAAGGTGGAAGAGCGCTTCTTGCCCTTTTCTCAGCTCGGCTATCGTACCATTGGTACCGTGAATGCGGAAAACAGGGGTGTCGTGGGTCTGGAATACAGCTTCAACAGGCAGCTTGCCGGTATGGACGGGCGTTCTGTCTTCCAGCGTATGGCAGGTGGTGGATGGAAACCAGTG
>JAHCMM010000220.1 GCA_019192515.1 Cyclobacteriaceae bacterium SS2 | reverse complement strand
GTTCTTTCCATTAATGGCAAGATCAAATATGTAAATCGGAAGTTTGAAGACCTCACTGAGATGAACTTTAAGGAGCTGGCGGAGAAAGACATCAACAAACTTATTTCCTTAGAACTACTTGATGACAATCAACCTAATGGGGAGCTGGGTAGTATTGTAGATAAAATCAAAAATCAGGACATATTTCATATCCATATCAACGGCACTAAACGAGAAGGATATTTCGGAGACCATTACCTGAATGAATTTTCAGATGGGCGAAACCAAACGAAACTGGTCGTATTCAAAAATGTAACTGATCGTGTGCTGCATTCCAACTTCAGGGAGCAGCTACGACTAGCCAATATCAAGTCATTTGTAGATGGTCAGGAAAAGGAACGTGTCCGAATTGCAGTAGAGATTCACGACAGCCTTGGTCAATTGCTCAATCTGATCAAGATTAAAATGAAAGCGGCCAGTATCAATGACAAAGAGATTCTTCATATACTGGATCAGGCGGTGGATGAAACAGTGTGTATTTCAGAAAACATGCTACCCAGGAAGATCCTAAACTTCCCGCTACTTACCTGTATCACCCTCCTTTCCGAAACATACAATTCGGACAAGATCAGTGTACATTTCAACCACTCTGAGATCCCTCCAATCGAAGACCAGGTCGTGAAAACAAATATTTACCGGATCGTTCAGGAAGCACTTAACAATGCCATGAAATACAGTAAGTGCGAAAATATTTTTATTCAGATGAATAAACAGGATGATCTCATAACCCTCACTATAGAAGACGATGGTATTGGGTTTGAAAATGAAGATCAATCAGGCAATGGGCTGACAAATATGAAAATGAGAGCAACCGCTATTGGTGGTGAGCTAAAAATTGAGTCCCAAAAGAAAGTTGGCACCCTCATTATTTGCGATATTCCCCTTGATAAAATCATAGAGAAGAATGAAAAAGAAGAAGACTACCACAGGTAGTACTACAAATTCAGTCATAGACTACTATCATTTCCACATCAACCATAGATTCTCTTCTCATTTACCAGTTTCAATATGAGCCTTCAGGTCACGTTTATTGAAAAGCAAAATTGTGACGTCAAAGGTATTATCCAGCTATTTTCACAAAACAAAAAAGCTGTCCTTGTCATCTCAAACAGCACAAACGCTTTTTTAAAGGAGTTAAAGGCTGCTTTTGAAAAACCCAAAGTCTTTTACGTAAAGAAAGATACTAAACTGGAACCCGGTACTGTCTATCTGGTGCCGGGTAAATATATTTTCAATGGTCAATCGATCCTGGTAGACACTTACACGATCCAGTGGGAGGATCTGATGAAAAGCACTGAAAATGAGCTTTTTCTTCTTGACCAGGACTTCAATATTCTTGATGCCAATGAGGCTGCCAGGAAAAACCTTAAATACAGCTTAAAGGAGCTCAGAAAAGCCAGGTTATTCAATATACTCACCAGACATTCAAAGAATTCTATAAAGGAGATCATTGCCCCACTACATAATTCTAAAAAAGAAAGAGTCTCCTTTGAATGTATTCATACTCGTGCCGACAAGTCCAATTATCCGGTTGAATGTATCATTACCAGGCTTGGCAATGATACAGAAGCCACCTACCTGTACAAAGCAATTGATATTACAGAGCAGCAGGAGATTATTCATAAATCCGAGACACACGCAGATCATTTACAGGCCCTGGCAAACAATTTTCCCTCTGGCTCCATTAGTCTTTTCGACTCAAAACTAAATTTCCTGTTTACAGGTGGAGAAGGATATAAGCAGCATGGATTGGATCCATCAAGCCTGAGAGGAGTAAATGCCAAAGATTTTCTCACAGACGAGACCTATCAAAAACTGTTGGATGCCAAAAAGAAAGTAGTATCAGCCAGTAGCTATACTTACGAAACTTATTACAAGGACTATATATATAGAAATACCCTCAAGCCAATCTATGGGAAGAAAGGATTCTTCAGGTACTATGTACACATAGCGACAGACAATACGGAATTTAAAAAGCAGCAAAATGAACTACTCATTGAAAAAAATAACTTCGCTGCCATCAACAATGCACTGGACCGAAGTGCCCTGGTTTCCATCACAGATAAAAAAGGGAATATTGTTCATGCTAATAAGCCGTTTTGTGAAGCATCAAAATACAAGTTGCATGAGTTGATCGGAAACAACCACAACATTGTAAATTCGGGTTACCACTCCAAAGGGTTCTGGAAAGACATGTGGTCTACGGTTGTAAAAGGCAATACCTGGAGAGCCGAGGTAAAGAACAAAGCCAAAGACGGAAGTTACTATTGGGTAGATACAGTGATCAACCCTATCATTGATATCGATGGGAAGATTGCCAACTTCCTCTCTGTGCGCTATTTGATCACCGAGAGGAAAGAACTGGAATTTAACCTCCTCCAGATCACCAACAAGTTTGTACTGGCCTCTCAGGCTGCAGGCATTGGAGTCTGGACCATGGACTTTGATACGATGGAAGTGTCCTGGGACATCCAGATACAGGGGATTTCTGAGCTTGGATTTTTTAAAGGTAGTTTCGAAAGCTGGCTTCAGTTTTTACATCCGCTGGATCGCGAAAATGTTGCCCAAACGCTAAACCCCGAAAATCTTCAGGCCCCGGAATTTGAATTGGAAACCAGGGTCATCTCCAATGCGGGGGTCCTCTATCACATCAACCTCAAAGCCTCAATCGAATCCCGTGAAGGGAAGTCAAAAAGGGCTATTGGTCTCACCTGGGACGTCTCACGAGAAAAGAAAGTGCAGCAGAACCTGGAAGAGGCACTGGAAGACCGGGAAGTCATGTACAAAGAGCTTCATCACAGGATCAAAAATAACCTGCAGATGGTTAATAGTCTGCTATATATCAGGGGTACACATACCAAAAATGATGAGCTCAAAGAATTCATCAAAGACACCAGCACCAAGATCAATTCTATTTCAGCTATTCACGAAAAGCTACTACAGCTTTCTCCAATGAATCAGCTGAAGATCAACGATTATCTGGTAACCCTCTGTGATAATATTGTTAAAACATACTCCGACAGGAAACGAACTTTTACCCTTGACATCAATGTGGTGGCAGAACTATTTGATGTCGACACTGCACTGAATATTGGACTAATTGTGAATGAGATCCTATCCAACACCATCAAATATGCTTACCCGGAGGATGGAGGTTTGATTGTGGTCTCACTGCATAAGCGAGACGACCTGTATGTGCTGCGTGCCATGGACAAAGGAGTCGGAATTTCTGATGAAAAGAGAGCTAACCTCAAGTCATCTTACGGGATGCAACTGATCGAGTTATTTGTCCGGCAAATCGACGGGAAGATGAAAATCCAGCACCAAAACGGCACTTCTTATACCATCAAATTTAAAAAGCCCGTAGTCTGAAAACCAGCGAAAACAGGCCATTTCCACTGGAATAAGTGTGCTTTTAACATTTTTACCTATATATCATAGGTACTTTACTCTATTTTAAAATCAAGGTATTTGCCGATTACATAAGAATAGTAGCCTATCTACTTTTGATATCGAGTTTGAAAGAATTCTGTTGTTTAATCATAACCCCTAGAAATAATGAGATATTATATAATCGGTCTGAAATTTCTACTAGCCTTCACAATCTGTGGGGTTCTTCAGTCTTGCTATGTGCAGAAAGGATCGGAAGTTCATGCCACAGTCATTCATGAACAATATCCGGAAGAAAATGAATTCGACGAAGTTGAATACGTAGAGATGGTCACCGTAGAGGAAAACATTTCTCCATCAAGAAGTCTTGAAGCTTTGAGCACCAGCCTCATGCTTGTTGATCTTGAAAGGAAAAAGACAGTTACCCGCTGGGAAGACAATCTCAGCTACAACTATAAGACCGAAACCACCAGATGGGATGAGGAATCAGAAACTTTGGCTCCTATCATCACTAACAACTAAAATAATTGCAACCAGCTATGAGCAGTTTATTTCAGGACGAGAATGACATATTAGAAGATTTTCAGAAGAAAATTGATAATAAGTCTTATACACACGAAGACATAATTGCTTTCAAAGAACAATTTGAGAGCCAAACCGCCGAAAGTCAGGTAATGCTGAAAATTAGCGATCGTCTTCAAAAACGATTAGACACAGCCAATACCAAAATCAAAGAGAAGAATGATGAGATTGTCACTAAAAACGAAAAGCTGAACGAGGCTTTGGACAATCTCATGAAAGCCAGGGTAGGTAAAAAAGCATCTACCATCATGTTTACCGCAACGATATTGCTATTTGTATCAGAAGAGCTTTATGTGGGACCGCTGTTGGAGTATTTTGTTGGTTATGCATATCTCATATTGATCTTAAAAGGGGTTGTAGCAATAGGTCTGAAATCATTTGAATCAGTGCTTGAAAACATTTTCGTGAGCAGTGCCAAAAAGGAAATAGTGAAGGAGGTAAGACGCGAGCAAAGGCAGACCAAAACATACGATATACTCGAAAAATCTATGAGCAAGCAGAGTTCTGCTGCATAGAAGGGCGAAGAATTTGATTAAACGATAACAGGGAACTGAAAAAATAGAAACCATGGAAAACTTATCAATAGAACCATCATCACTCACTCCATACGTCTTTTTTGATACACAAACAGGCATTCTGGAGTTGAAGGGGAGGTCAAGCCCTGATAATGCTGTGATTTTCTATGAACAGCTGATGAGCTTTTTTGACAAATACTATGAATTGGATCCGAGGGACATCACCATTAATGTTGGACTTGAGTATTTCAATACAAGCTCTCTAAAATGTATTTTCCAAATCCTCAGAAGAATCAAAGATGGTGCAGACAAATCGGCCTGCGCATTGGAGATCAATTGGTTTTATGAAGAAGATGATGAAGATATGCTGGAGACCGGCGAGGACATATCTGCATTGTTGGACATAGAATTTAATTTCTATAGTGACAGTGTGGGCATTTCATGATCAATCAAAATAATAATCGCTAAACCTTAAATACACCAAAACATTATGATCCAGTACCAAAATATCCACGACAACAACATCATTTTGATGTATAAGGGAATCTTAACCTTTGATCTGTTGTCAGCTATCATCGGTTCTGTGGAAAGAAGGGTAAATGAATTTGAAACCGAGAGAAGAGTCCAGAAGAAATTCTACTCAATACTTACAGAATGTATCCAGAATGTCTATTATCATCTGGAGGACGGGTCTGAAAAAGAACACTCTATAGAGTCAGAATCAGTTCTGGTTATGATTTCAGCGAAGCCAAAATACTACAAGATCAAAACGTGCAATCATATCCCTAATGCCAACGTAAAGACACTGACAGACAAAATTGAACAGATCAACAACCTGGATAAGGATGAATTGAAAGAGCTTTACAGGGAAGCCCTGTCAAACGATACATTCAGCTCTAAGAATACTGCCGGGATTGGTCTGATGGAAATTGCCAGAAAGACGGATTATAAGCTTGAGTATAGCTTTGAAAAAATCAATGAGACACACTCCAGCTTCAGCTTTGAAATTAAGCTTGCAAGAGGAGGAAACCAGGAACTTAAAATAGATGGAGAAAAAATCCATCAAAGTCTGGCTTAAAACACAACCATTCCCGTTAAATACTATTAAGTAACCAAATAAACCGCGGTAACAAGTATTTCTGATCTTCACCTAAAACCTACATTATTCACACTTTAGTTGTATAGTGCTTCTCAATGTAGCACGGAATCAATAAATTAAGAAGTGAAGAGAAAGGTCGACAGGTCACTTAAACCTAAAGATGTGGAGCAAACATTTTCAGAAATACGATATCAAAATGCCCCCGGACTCATTGAGCAATTAGCCGCTGATCTGAATTTTGGGTTCTTCGTTACAGATAAAGACGGAAATCTCTTACGATATAATACATTATGTGCTAAATTACCTGGCTTTAAAGATGGATCGGCTGGCAAGGTCAATTTCTTTGACCTGATCACTGAAAAAGATAAGAACAGAATGATCTTTGAAAAGCTTGTCTCCCTCAAAAGCACCAAAACACAGATTACGTTCTTATCATCTGGTAAACGAAAAGAAGTCACTTGTGAGCTATTCTTTTACAAGCTTTGTGATGATTTAAATAAAGATTGGTATGTTGCTGGAATGTTGAATCCTGAAGCACTAAAAAACGATACAAATGACCATTGGGCATATCAGGAGATCATTTCCAAATCCGACGAAGCGATCATTCAGCTCAATGCCAGCTGGGAGTTGGTAGACATCAACAAAAAAGGACTGGATTTTACCGGTTACACTAAAAACGAATTGCTTGGCTCCAACCTGATTAACCTGATTGATTCGAGGTATCGTCAAAAGGCCAGGGACTTCTATACAATCCAACGCGACCAGCAGATCTCCACAACCGTTTTCGAATTTCCGATTCAATCAAAAAATGGCAGCTACAGGTGGATAAAACAAAAATTCCACATCTTGTTTGATAAAAAAGGTGGCATTTCAGGTTATATTGGACATTCCAAAGATGTAACAGAGATGATCCACCTTAAAAAACAACTTTCTGTAATGGATCAGGTCCTTGAGAAACGGGTGAACTGGAGGACAAAAGAACTTGATAAGATCAACAATAAGCTTCGAAGTGAGATCGACCTGAGAGCTCAGACAGAATTAGCCCTGAGAGAGTCTGAAAAAGAATACCGGTCGCTCTTTCAAAATGCTAACGACGCCATAATCATCATTGATGAGGAGAATGAAAATGTGCTTGAAGTAAACGATGTGGCCTGTGAAGTTTATGCTATTTCCAGGAAAGACTTTCTTAGCAGACAATTAAAAGATACACTGGGTACGGATGCCAAAAATATAAGGGAGCAAATATTGAAAACCCTTCACCAAAAAAAGCATTACCTGAGCGAGATCACTGTTCAGGTAGGTGAAATTGAAAAAACCCTTGATGTTCATGCCACAGAAGTGGTTTATAAAGGCCGAAATGCTATCCTGAGTGTAAACAGGGACATCACCGGAAGGAAACAAATTCAGAAAGAGCTACTTGACGAGAAGACAAGAGGCATGACAGCTCTCATTGATGGCCAGGAAATGGAGCGGAGAAGACTTTCACGTGAGCTTCATGACGGACTGGGTCAATTGCTTACCACCTCGCTTATTTATATCAAGCAGCTCAAGAAAAACGTAGATCCTGAATCTGCAGGCATCGCAGAGCGAATTAAAGAAATATTGGAAAGTACGATGGAGGAGGTCAGGTCAATCTCTCATAACCTGATGCCCAGTGTACTGGATGATTTCGGTTTGCCCCTGGCACTGAAAAATATGGTGAATAACCTGAAGAAGAATGCCGAAACAAGCATCGAACTGATTATTGATGAAGATCTGCCCAGGATGGATCCCGATGTAGAGATCGGTCTGTACAGAATAGCTCAGGAAGCACTGAACAATGCTTTGAAGCATGCAGGTGGATCTGAAATTATTATTGAGTTAAGTTTAAACAATCAAGATATTGAACTATCAATTAGAGATTCCGGCCCCGGATTTGACATGGATTCCAGTTCTATGGAAAAAGGAGGAAACGGTCTTTCAAATATGGTTCAGCGAGCAAATAGCATAAATTGCGAGTTTTGCATTCAATCAGATATGGGAGTTGGTACAGAAATATGCGTAAAGTATAGATTAAATGAATAAGATCAAGATCATCTTAGTAGAAGACCACCCAATGGTAAGGATTGGTCTTAAATCCTTACTTAGTGGAAGCGACCATATAGACATCATTGGTGAAGCCTCCAATGGTGTTGAAGCTGTAGATTTGATTGAGAAAGACCCTCCCGAAATTGTGGTCTCAGACATCTCAATGCCACAGATGAATGGGCTGGCCCTTGCCAAACATATTCAGGAAAATCACCCGGACATCAAGGTACTTTTGCTTACCATACACATGGAGCCTGAATATATCATTGAAGGGTTTGATGCAGGTATCATGGGCTATCTACCCAAAGATTCCAGTCAGGAGGAACTGATAGAAGCCATTGAAACTATCTATACTGGTGGAAAATATATGTCCCAAAAGGTGAGTGAAATTATTGCTCAACGTTTGATCAGAAAAGACCCGTTTCATAAACCCAATACCAAGCTTACCCCCAGAGAAAAAAAGATACTCGAAATGCTCGTCGAGGGTGACAGAAATAAAGAAATTGCTGAAAAGCTATCTATCAGTGTGCGTACAGTAGATACGCATCGTACCAATATCATGAGGAAACTCGATGTGAATAATACTGCCGAGCTGGTTAAAAAAGCGATCAGTGATAACCTCATTTAGGATCAATCTGTTTTCAGTGACACATTGAAATCCACTTACTTTTTATTTACAGGGTATATTTAAGTAATTTTAGCCTTGTGATGAAAGCCTGTGGAAAGCTACTCCTGGCAGCGATACTCGTGTTTGTTTGCCTCAAACCCCAAGCACAGACTTGTTTGCAAAAGCTGGATAGTGCAGAGAGATTTATCTACACGAATCCTGAAAAATCAAAGTTTTATGCCGTCTCTCTGCTGGCAGACCTTGACTCCAATATTTGCGTAGTTGAGATCGGATATGCAGCCATGTATAACAACCTGGCCCTGATCCTGCTGGAATTGAATGAAAAGAAAAGAGGGCTTGAGGCCTTTCACCAGGGCCTTCGGCATGAATTGAAAGTAAAAGACTCCCTCGACAAAGACCTTCTGGGGCTTTACTACAACCTTAGTGCTGTCTACCAGGAAATAGGTCGGTTTCAGGAAGCTCGAAAATTTATTGAACTTGCCGGCAAAATTACCGGGGGATCCCTGAACAAGATACCTGAAGCAGAAATTGCCTACTACTACAACAGAGGTATTTACGAACGGGAAGTCGGAAACTTTGAGGCAAGCCTCAACGCCCTCAATCAGGCCCTTGAAATCAATGGCAACAACAACGATTCAATCCGGATCCTACTCAAGATAGAGCTGGGTACTACAAGGCGACATTTTGGGGATATGGAAAGAAGCGAGGCCGATCTGTCAGAAGCCGTAAATCTGGCCAAATCATATGATGAGATGCTCTACCTTCAGGCGATAGACCGACTTTCCTCATTGAAAATAGAGCAGGGTGAATATTCAGACGCCGAGAATTATCTCTTGTACAACCTGAAAGTAAAGAATCAAAAATATAAAGATGATCCCATGCTTATGTTAGAGACGCTGAATGAGCTGGGGTTCCTTTATCACAGACTTCATATCAATAGTGATGCAGGCAAATACATCTCGATGGCTCTGGAGACCGGTCAAAATATTCGCACAATCAGACCTTACATGGAAAACAACCTGGGCACCATCTATATGGATGAAGGAAAAATCGATGAAGCCGAAGAATTTTTCCTCAAAAGCTCAGAAGGATTTAAGCAGCTCTTTGGCACCCTAAATCCAGACTATGCCAGTACTCTGAATAACCTGGCAAGTGTTCACAAAGCTCGCAATGAACTCGGTAAGGCACTGGACCTTTATACCAAAGTACTGGACCTTGACAAAGTCATCTATGGCATTAATCATCCCAGGTACGCCACATCACTCAATAATGTCGCATTGCTTTATCTGCAGCTCGGAAATTTTTCTTTGGCCGGAAAGCTATTGGATGAATGTAAGCAGATAAGAGAGGTCGTGCTGGGCAAGTATAACCCAATGTACATCAAGACTCTCAATGACCTGGGTATCTACCATCTGCTCATGAAGGATACCCTCTCAGCCCTTAATTCATTCAATGCAGCATTGGGAGCAGAGATCAAGCACATGCAGGATGTATTTCCTGTCCTCACCGATAACCAAAGAAAGCTATACTTTGATGAAACGAGGTACAATATAGAGCGGTTTTGTTCATTGGCTTTTTCTGATAAATATCTCAACAGTACCTATGCCACTGACGCGCTCAATCATTTCATCAATACCAAAGGGATCCTCTTTTATGCTTCTGAAAAAATGCGTAACCTGATTCAGAGCAGCAACAATCAGTACGTGATCAATCTATTCAACGAATGGAGGAATAAGAAATACAGGCTGGCCCAGGCTTACCTGCTCACGGTAGATGAGCGAAACAAACAAGGCATATCGATCGAGATGCTGGAAAGCGAATGTACGGACCTGGAAAAGGAGCTGTCCCAATCGTTTAAAGTTTTTTCTGAGCAGGACAAATCGACCTATCACACCTGGGAAGAGATTAGTGATGTGTTAAAAGAAGGATCTGCTATCATAGATATTATCCAATTTCGCAACTACCAGGTCAGTGTCAGTGATGAGCAGCTTCATCAGGGCTTTGAAGATGAATCGAGGTATATGGCTTTTATTATAAAGCCAAACCAGGTGCTTGAACCGGTAAAGTGGTCTGATTATACAGATTTCACAAGAGGGTATAGCCTCTATAAAAACTCGTTGAAATATGGTATCCGGGATACGACCAGTTACGATGTATTCTGGGAACCTTTGAGCCCACACCTCCAGGATATCTCACATGTGTACTTCTCACCTGATGGGATCTTCCATAAGATCAATCCGGTGGTATTCTATGATCACTTCAGGGATATGTATGTGATCGATGAATATGATATCATCAATATCACCAGTGGAAAGGACCTATTGTATCAGACAGAATCTCAGTTTGTGCGTGACGTAAAAATCTTTGGTAATCCAAACTTCACAAGACTCAATACAGGCTATAAGCTAAACCAACTACCAGGGGCAGAACAGGAAGCCAGCGAAATATCAAAGATCCTAGATGTAAGGAGATGGAAGTCTGAAACCTATTACTTTGACAACGCCACTGAGCAGCGGCTTAAAACACTGAGCAACCCGGGTGTGGTACATATTGCCACACATGGATACTTCAATGATGACCCTGACAATATCGACCCTTTGTACAGCTCTGGGCTTTTCCTGACCAGATCTGATGAAAGCGAAAACGATGGGATTCTAACTGCTTATGAAGCCATGAATCTTGTGTTGGATGAGACGAACCTGGTAGTGCTGGCTGCGTGTGAGACCGGGCTTGGAACCATCCAAAATGGTGAGGGAGTCTTTGGTCTGCAGCGGGCTTTTCTGGTGGCAGGCGCTAAAAATGTATTGATCAGCCTGGTAAAGATCAATGACAATGCAGCCCGTACATTCATGAACCTGTATTATGATCAGCTGAAGGAGCTTCAGGACTCTCAAAAGGCCTTTTTCGCTGCCCGAACAGCATTCAAGAAGGTAGAAAGTGATCCCTACAACTGGGGGGCCTATATCCTGGTCTCCAAAAGTCTTTAGTCTGGCAGCACCTAACTACCGGTATTTTCGGTAAACTGACTTACATCATCTTCAGAGACAAGGTATTGGATATTCGCCCTGCCGCGGTCTTCATATACCCGAATGGTATTTCCGGCTTTAATGGTATCTGTTTTAAAAGCGTTCCATAATCTGAGGTCACTTGTAGAGACCCCCAGGAGTCCTGCAATATTTACAATACTATTGTCCTTCCGCACAATGTATGTTCGGGCAACCTTAAACTGAAAGTTACTTTCCGGTTGAACCACAATCTCTACTTTCCTACTCAAAATACGCTTGAACCAGTGGTCCTCATCCCGGGTCACTTCCCCCCTGGGCAGAACATTCATTTTATCTCCTGGAATTCCATGCGACTCAAGGTACTCCCTCACAGCATTTCCCCGCAATAGACTCAACTCATAGTTGTAAGTCTCCCTGCCAATGTTATCAGAATAAGCCAGGATAACTATTTGAGTATATTGCTTTCCGTTCAATTGATCCACAAGAGCTGATAAAGCCTGCTTGGCTTCCGGTCTCAACTCATGGAGATTATAGTCAAAATATATTGTCTCATAGGGTGTTCCATCCACATCCGCCGTTTTGCCAAGGACCTGATTTAATGAATATTTGGACTGGTCAATATTTGTTTGATTGCTCGCTCCGGTTTGGACCTCATCTATATTTGGTACCACAAAATTGGCTCGTTGTTGTCCTTGCAAAGCCAGGCTTCCCTGGTTATTGCGTCTGCTGACATTATTTCTCTCTGTGGCACCTCCCAGAGAATCTCCAGAGATCAGATCTGTGTGAGGTCTCTCTCTCTTCACGGGCTCAAAAAATTCAAATCCCTGGTAGTCTTCCACCCTGAAGGTGACCAGGTCGAGTGAACGTACATCTCTGAAACGAGACACAATCCTGGAATCGATCAAGGATTCACCAGATATCAGGAGCGAAAGAAAAAGGGCTTCATCCCCAATCTCAAAAGAGTATATGTTCAGAATCCTATGGTCCTGTCCCCGGTTTGAGGATAAGAACCCTACACTGTCGCAAATCATGAAATAAGTATCATCAATAGTAGAATTGAAGGGATAGCCAAGGTTGTATATTTCCGGCTCGAAAAAAGATTCACCTTTGGCTAAATAAATGTCATATCCCCCATACCCAACATGACCATCACTGCTGAAAAGCAGACAATTGAAAGCCGATGAAAAATAAGGAGAAATTTCCTCCTCCGGTGAGTTGATCACGCCGCCCATATTGATTGGAGGACTCCATGATTCTGCTTCCAATCCCCTCAGACTCATCCAAATATCGCTGCCACCTAACCCTCCTGGTCTGTTGCTGCTAAAGAATAGGGTGTCGCCGCCTCCTGTCACGAACGGTTGCTTGTTTTCTGAGCCTGGCTCGTTGATATAATGATTGAGTGGTTCTGGTGTAGTCCATGAACCATCTACCAGGTAGCTCACCATAATTCTACATCCGGATCCGTCATCTGTCTCACAGGATGAATAGTAAAAGGACTTACCATCCTCTGTAAAGGATCCTGAGCCTTCAGCCCAATGTGTATTGAGTCCATCCAGTTTTTGGGCACCTGTATTGCTGGAAAACCTTCCATTTCGTCGCTTTTCATAAGCTACCAGGTCCGGCAGCAACCCATCATACTGGTTGCCCTCATACTGAGACACACTTCGGTTTCGGGTAGAAGCAAAAACCACATTTTGGTTTGAGGGGTTGATCACTGCTCCAAAATCATGAAACTTGCTATTGATATCGTCAAACAATTTGATGGAAAATCCCCGGTTTACCTTCCTTTGTCTCAAAGCCAGGGCACATCCTTCACGTTGCTTTCGCGAAAGTGCGATAAGATCAGCATTCACATCTGGCAAAGCGATCAGGTAGCTGTAGACTGAATCTGCATTTTTAAACTGTTCGTCCAGCCTGAGTAAATTGGCATAGTAATACAATGATCTGGCCTGATATTCATGATTGGGCTTTTTACCCAGCTCCAACAGCACATTTCTGGCCTTTTCATATTGCAGTGTTTCCTTATAACAAATCCCTAAGCGGTACTTCGCCCTCAGGTTGTTCTTATCCAGTTTACTGATTTTTTCATAAAACTCACCCGCATCCAGAAAGCGATGCGACTTATAGAGTGTATCGGCCATTTGAATCATCTCAGGAACTGATTGCTGCCCCTGAACGTGCAGAAATATAAAAATCAAACAAATAGCTGCCAGGATCCTCATCACTAGAAAATTGGACTTGATACGTTGCCTAATGGACTCTTGGTATTTAGATTCAATGCCATCGAGATCTCGTAAGTTGGGAAGGCTCCATCACCCGCTCTATCAAATCCAAAATCCTCACTATTTAAGTCTACACTGAACCCAACCTTTATATTCTCCACCTGGACCCCTAACATCCCTATGATTGAGTCCCCAACTCTGTACCATGTTCCTGTCTGAAGCATAACTGCAGTTTTGGATCTGATCGAACTCACAAAAGTAGAAAAATAAGTACCAGCATTGACCTGGATATTTCCTTGTGAGTAGGCAACGAATGCTGACGGGTAAATGTACCATCGTGGTCCCAGCTCCATTTTTGCAGAGCCAAAAGTTTTGACCAACCAGAATTTTTGCGATTGAATAATACCAGCATCATCATAGGCAAAGCTGGGTCTGTTGAGATTATCGATGCTCAGCCCTACCGTGAGGGTTTTGTCACGGATATAAAAGTTGGCGTTGTCAAAAGCGGTGTAAATAACTCCAAAATTAAAGATGGGATAGAAAACCGATGCTTCACCTATTATTTCACCCGGAAGGCTATCATCATAACCTGGTTCATGTCCATTTATCTCAGCCTGTCGAATCCCCAGATACCTGCTAAATTGTGATCCCCATCGTAAATTTTGCCCAATTTTTTGTTGAACAATTCCCCCCTGAAGCCCGAAGATCAAATACTTGTTAGAAAGTCTACTAAGCCTCATCGTATAGGCCCCATTTAATAAGATTTTTGTACTTTGATATAAGCTAAATGCACCCCTGGACTCCTTGAAAAAGGTAATTCCCGCTCCCCCTACCTGGTTGAACTTACTGGTGAATTTCCTGAAAGGATATGTGAAGGTTGTCTGAATTAACTCCTGATACTCGTTATCCTGCTCATCACCAGCTCGCTTGTAATTTGTGTTTAGTGTCATGTTAGGAATGGCTCCTGTAAATGCGGGATTCAGGAATGACGTCGTTGAGAAATATTGTGAAAATTGAGATTCCTGAGCAGAAGTCACAAACATGAGCAGACAAAGCAATATGACATAAATGCATCTCATCTCATTAATAGTACAGGTCCTATTTCAGTTGGATATTTTACTTGGTTTGTTTCAATGGTGATGGTGTAAATGTACACTCCTCCTGGAGCTTCTGAACCATTGTACAGAAACCCATCCCAACCATATTCCGAAAGATCCTGAACGAGTGGGTCGGAAGCGGGTGCATCTACTTCAAACACAGTATTATTAAAAGAGTCCGTTATTCTAATTTCAATCTTTGTAATATTATCACCTTCGAAAAATGGCCTGAAAGTCCGGTTATCCCCCAAAATTGCATTTGGGGCAAAAACATTGGGAATATAAAGCACATCACCATCAGCTTTGGGTACCAGTGCAATGGAAAATCTCCTCCCTGCATTGGTAATCCAAACACGCTCATCACTCTCAATATATCCATCCCTGTCACGCACATCTCCATCAAAGGCAGTTACTGTGTTTAACAGATGGTGCAGCGTATCTTCCCTGTAAAACATGGCAATAGCTGGTTGGTGAAAATCCGCTTTGATCAGATCCGGGAACTCACTATCATCCAGGTTGACTCCCGAATAATCGATGGCAATAGAGGCCTCCACAGAGTCCGGCCCCAATACCTGGACAAGCCATTCTACTTCGTCCGCCAATCCATCCATCAGCGAGTCAGGAAACAAAAGATTCGGATTGGCCCTTCTACACTCCACCCGTACATAAGTGCCGGGTTTATTGGCTCTTAAGGTGAGGTAGTTTTTGAAGCCATTACCATTGGCATCTGTCAGTCCCATGGGAAAAGTAAACGTGGCTGCGTTATTTAACCGGCCTATCATCTTTCCTTCCACATAGCCCGTCCCTGTTGCATCCACACTTCCTGCCTGGATAAAATCCAACTCATCGTCCGACTGGATCACTCCCCGGGTAACTCTCAATCCTCCGCTGGCTCTCACCTGACCGGTCAACAAAATCAACCTTCCCGTCTTGTCCAACTCAAAGCTTCCCACATCAATGGTATCTCCACTCAGGTTTTGATCGATATCTCCTGTAAATTTCAGATTTCCTACATCAGTATTGTCAACAAAATCCAGGTCCCGATAGCTGATGATAGTTCCAAAGTTGGTGAGTGGCCCATTAAGGGTAGTGTTGCCACCCATGAAGAAGGTCGTACCGGAGGTAAGTGCCAGCTTTGTGGAGTCTCCTGTGTGGAACTGAGTGAAACCAACAAGAGGTAGTAATAGGGCAATATGCAGTAAAACCTTCCTCAAAATGACCGTCCAATTTCTACCCATTGGTTTAAGGGTTCTATATAAACTAGATGTAGAGAACTACCTGTTCGCATTGTAAAAGTATTGTCATTATCAAGTCTGATATTGACAGCACCTGAACCTACTGAGGTAACATTAAAATTTGTACCGGCTGCCTCAACAACTAGTAAAATCTCCTGACCATCGGAAGCACCGGCAACACTAATTTCATCGATTTGAATATCAGGTAAATTTGTTATTCTTAATAATCTATGGGAATTCGGTAGCACTGGTCCACTGCCGCCCACATCATATGCGAATGTAGGTGTAATGAAATTCTTTCTAAAAAGTACGGTCCCATCTGTCTCGATTGAGCTGCTGGCTGGATTTGTCCCACCTATAAAGAGACCCTGATCACCGGCTCCATTCATATCTATTAGAATACCTCTTCCAGCAGGAGCCGAATGATTGATCGAAAGAGCATCCCCTGATGTAGTACCAATATGGTCCAGTAGCATCGCATTGCCTGTCCCGTTGGTTGAAGCATAGACAGCCGGAGATGAGCTGCCAGTG
>JAHCMM010000219.1 GCA_019192515.1 Cyclobacteriaceae bacterium SS2 | reverse complement strand
GGACAACCAATCAAAGACGTTGAGCTTATTGCAACCACCGGAAGAACATCCGCCATTTTTCTGGCATCCAGCTACTTCTCCATTTATCGTACTACACGTTGCGCAACCCATATTTTTGATTTCTTAACTATCAAATATAAGCAAAGCAAAATGCATTTATTGTCCTAATGCTTTTAAATCAAATCCGATATCCTTCCTGAAATTTTTACCTTCCCATTTTACCCTGGATACACCGTCATATGATTTTGAAAGGGCCGTCTCCAGGTCCTTTCCAAGTCCGGTGATCGCCATGACTCTACCTCCATTTGTTACGATATCACCATTTTTGAATGCCGTTCCAGCATGAAAAACAATCGAGTCTTTCAATGATGGATCCACTTGAATGGTGTGACCTTTTTCATATTTTTCAGGATATCCTCCAGCCACCATCATCACAGTAGTAGCCGTATCAGGATCTATGGAAAGTTCCACCTGATCCAAAGTAGAATTTGCCGTGGCTTCAAGTAAATCAATCAGGTCTGATTTTAACCTTGGGATCACCACCTCTGTTTCCGGATCGCCCATTCGTACATTGTACTCAATCACATAAGGCTCGTCTCCAACTTTGATCAGTCCGAAGAAAATAAATCCATGATAATCCATTCCTTCTTTGGCTATCCCATCCACGGTTGGCTTGATCACCCTTTCCTCTACTTTTTGCATAAAGGTATCATCTGCAAAGATCACAGGCGATATGGCACCCATACCACCTGTATTAAGCCCGGTATCGTTCTCCCCAATTCGTTTATAGTCTTTCGCCTCAGGCAGGATCTTGTAGTCCTTTCCATCTGTCACCACAAAAACGGATAGCTCTATCCCATCCAGAAATTCTTCTACCAGCACATTCGCACTGGCAGCTCCAAACTTTTTACCCAGGATCAGGTCCTTCAGATTTTCTTTCGCTTCATCAGCATCTTCGGTAATGAGAACTCCTTTGCCGGCTGCCAATCCATCTGCTTTAAGGACAAAGGGTGGCTTCTGATCGGAAATAAATTGCAAACCCTGCTCCAGGTTTTGTTTATTGAAAACTTTGGCCTTTCCTGTAGGAATACCATATTTCTCCATGAAGTCTTTAGCAAATTGCTTGCTTCCTTCAAGCTGAGCTCCTGTAGCAGAGGGCCCTACAATCAATAAGTTGGAATAGGCGGGATCCGTCTTGATCTTATCTACCACACCTCTTACCAGAGGTTCTTCCGGGCCGAAGACCAGCAAATCGATTTTGTGCTCATCCACCGCTTGCATGATCTGTGAAGCGTCGTTGATATCAAGAGAAATGTTAGTACCAAGATCTTTGGTTCCTCCATTACCCGGGGCGATAAATAAATTGGTCAATCTGGGGCTTTGCTTGATTTTCCAGGCTAATGCATGTTCCCTTCCTCCTGAGCCTATTACTAAAACGTTCATTACAAATAATTAAAAAGACCGTCCAAAATTAGACGGTCTCCATAAAATTTAAAGTTTAAACTAAGATTAATGTGCGTATTCAGACATGAATTTTATGCGCATTAACCGAATTTCTTCCTCGCTATACTCATCGCCCAACTCCTCCAATGCTACTTCCACGCTATCTGTTTCCGCATTTAAGAAATAGTCATAGATCTCATCCTGACGATCTTCGTCCAGGATGTGGTCGATATAGTAATCGATGTTGAGCTTGGTGCCACCATCGCAGATATTTTCAATTTCATCCAGCAGCTTCTCATATGTCATATCCTTCGTCTCGGCAATCTCCTCCAGATCGATCTTCCTGTCTATCTGCTGAATGATGAAGATCTTATTTTTTGACTTTGTGCCAGAGGATTTTATCAGAACATCAGAAGCTGTGATGATATCATTCTCTTCTACATAGTTCTCTATCAGCTCCAGGAAAGGCTTTCCAAATTTCCTGGCTTTGCTCTCCCCAACACCAACAATTTTGATCAAATCTTCAAAGCTGGTAGGATACAATGTAGCCATTTCCTCCATGGAAGGATCCTGGAAGATCACATACGGAGGCAGGTCCATATGCTTAGCTACTGACTTCCTCAAAGCCTTCAGCATATCAAACAAAGTCTTGTCGTATGCCGTGGTATTGACTGTTTCTCTTTCTATTTCCTCCTCTTCGCCCTCCAGCTCGTATTCATGATCTTTAGACAACTCGATTGCAAACGGATCTATCAGGAAATCAATCCCCTTCTGTGTGAGCTTAAATACTCCCGGATTTTCAATGTCTTTTTGAATAAATTCATTCAGCAATGTTTGCCTGATCACAGACTTCCAAAATGCCTCGTCATGTCCCTTCCCAATACCAAACGCTTTCAGTTTGTTGTGACTATAGCTTTTTACGTGCTGCGTAGCCTTTCCGATTAAGACATCAGAAATATGGTTCAGATCAAATCGCTCTCCGGTTTGTTGCACGGCTTCAATCACCATCTTAACTTCCGCTTCCGCTTCAAATCGCTCCTTCGGATGCAAACAGTTGTCGCATCCTTCGCAGTTTTCCTTGTGATACTCCTCACCGAAGTAATGCATCAACTGTTTACGACGACAGACAGCTGACTCGGCATAGGCAGCCATCTCATCCAGCAGAAACCGGGCATTCTCCCGCTCGGTTACCGTTTTGTCTTTATTGAATTTCTCAAGCTTCAGGATGTCATTGTAGCTGTAAAACATTACGCACTTACCTATGAGGCCATCACGTCCTGCCCTACCTGTTTCCTGGTAGTAGCCTTCGATGGATTTGGGCACATCATAGTGGATCACAAATCGTACATCCGGCTTGTCGATACCCATACCAAAAGCAATGGTTGCCACGATCACGTCAACATCTTCGTTGAGGAAAGCATCCTGATTCTTCATCCTGATATTCCCATCGATACCAGCATGATAAGGAGCTGCCTTGATGTCATTCACCTTCAGGAACTCCGCAATTTCTTCTACTTTTTTACGGCTCAGACAATACACGATACCGGACTCCCCTTTGTGCTCCTTGACAATCCTGATCAGTTGTTTCTTAGCCTGTTTCTTGGGTTTTACTTCGTAAACCAGGTTTGTCCTGTTGAAGGAAGACTGGAATGTGTTGGCCCCTTCGATGGCCAGGTTTTTCACAATATCCAGCTGAACTTTTGGCGTAGCTGTAGCCGTCAACGCCACGATAGGGATCTCTCCAAGCTCTGCCAATATGGATTTAATACGTCGGTATTCTGGTCTGAAATCATGGCCCCACTCCGAAATACAATGCGCTTCGTCTACCGCAGTGAATGAGATATCAGCTTCCTTGAGGAACTGGACATTTTCTTCTTTAGTAAGCGATTCGGGGGCTACATATAAGAGTTTTACCTCTCCAGCCAGCGTTTCCTTTTTTACCCTGTTTATCTCTCCCTTTGTCAGGGTGGAATTGAGAAATTTGGCATTGATGCCTACAGCGTTCATCTGATCCACCTGGTTTTTCATCAGGGCGATCAGCGGGGAAATGACTATAGCGGTACCAGACTTTAATATCGCTGGCAATTGATAACATAAAGATTTTCCTGCACCTGTTGGCATGATGACAAAGGTGTCTTTGCCATCCATTACGCTTTGGATGATTGATTCCTGATTACCCCTGAAAGTATCGTAACCAAAAACTGTTTTTAGCGTCTCTCTTAACTTATCTTCAATACCGGTCTCCATCTCAAAAATTTAATACTATAATCTAGGGAAAAATTATCTATTCAGACACCTAAAAATTAAAATAATTTCAACATTTACCACCAAGTGTTTATCCTTGCATACTCAAAAACGTCAAAGCCTTCAATTGGACATAAAAAAATTCCAATTAATTAAAAGGATAATTCCTGATGAACAAACATTTACACATTGTGATCATGGCTGGTGGCACTGGCACCAGGTTTTGGCCATATAGTCGGAATAAAAAACCCAAGCAGTTTCTAGATGTTTTGGGAACAGGAAGATCACTGCTTCAAATGACCTATGATCGGTTCAAAGGTACGGCATCTGACACAAATATTTGGATCGTCTCTAATGAAATATATGCTGATCTGTTAAAAGAACAGTTTCCTGAAATGGATCCTTCTCAGATTCTGCTGGAACCAGCCAAACGAAATACTGCTCCATGCATTGCTTACGCAGCTTATAAGATCCAGCAAAAAGACCCTGATGGCGTGATGGTAGTGTTGCCATCGGACCATGTGATCTTCAATGAGAAGGACTTTATTTCAACGGTGGAAAAAGCCGTAGAAGAAGCAGATCAGGAAAGACTCATCACCATAGGTATTCATCCGCACAGGCCCGAGACCGGGTACGGATATATCCAGTATCTGGATGGTACTGACCAGGCACTTAAGAAAGTCAAAACCTTCACAGAGAAACCGAATATTGAGCTGGCAACGAAGTTTATTGATAGTGGTGACTTCGTATGGAATGCCGGTATATTCGTTTGGTCAGTAAAAGCAATAATTGCCGCGATAGAAGAACTGCAACCGGAATTGGCGGAGTGCTTCAAAGCTGATTGGTATTTCACTGAAAATGAAAAGAAATACATCGAGACTTCGTATGCTCATTGCCAGAACATCTCCATCGACTATGCTATCATGGAGAAGTCTCCGAATGTGTATACCATACTGGGAAATTTTGGGTGGTCTGATCTGGGTAGCTGGAACGCCCTGCACGAAATCATGGATAAGGATGAAGATCGCAATGTCGCCCTCGGGGAAGTCTCGCTCTATGACAGCTCAGACAACTTTGTGATCTCAAAATCCAACAACAAGAACAAGCTCGTTGTACTCCAGGGAATGGAAGGTTACCTCGTGGCTGACTTCGAAGATGTGCTGCTTGTTTGCAAAAAAGAAGATTCCAATATCTTCAGGGAATTTGTGAGCGACATCAAGCTCCATAAGGGAGAAGACTTTATCTAGATTCGCTGCCTGGTGGCCTCATAAAGAATCATTGCTGCAGCACTGCCGACATTGAGACTGGAGATTTCTCCCTTCATAGGAATGGAAGATATAGCATCTGAAATCTTCAGGATCTCCCTGGTAATCCCTTCTTCTTCGGATCCCATCACGATTACAGTTGGGACGCTAAAATCAACCTCCGCAGGAGATATTGTCCCATGTTCGGAGCAAGCCACTACCTGTATCCCGGAGTCTTTCAGATATTTCAAGGCTTCCAGAAGCTTCAGGTCGCGGCAGACAGGAATATAATTCAGGGCTCCTGCAGATGTCTTTACAGCATCGGCATTGATCTGCGCATTGCTTTTGACCGGGATAATCAACGCATCCACACCCATACACTCAGCTGTCCTGGCGATGGCTCCAAAATTCCGGATATCTGTGACACCGTCCAAAGCCAGAAACAATGGGGTTTTACCTTCCTCAAAAACATTCGTGACCACATGATGCAAATTGTGGTACTGAACAGGAGAGACAAACGCCACCACGCCCTGGTGATTGCCTTTGGTCAACCGGTTTAATTTTTCACCCGGCACCCATGACACGGGAATTACATGCTCACTGGTGAGCGTCAATAGTTGCTTGACCAGGTCAGAAGTATTGTTCTTCTGAATAAAAAGTTTTTCAAGATGCTTGCCGGATTGTATAGTCTCTATTACCGCCCTCGCCCCGTATATCAGTTGATCAAATTTCTTCATTGCCCTTTTCGAATGTCCCCCACTTTGTTGTACCAGCTCTTTTCATATTCCGAATTTCTTTTAAGTGAATAGAGCGAAGGGGTAAACAGGATTGGAATTCTGATAAACTCAAAGCGCTCCCCTGAATTGTACCTCCACTCCTCTGCCCGATCTCTCTTTATCACTATGTCAGGTTTACCATAGATGGTATAAAGGATACCCCGATCTGTCTTCCAGCCTTGCTTGTAATCTGTAAATAACAAGTTGGCTTCTTCCACCCGCTGAAAGAAAAACCTGATGGCACTCCTGGCTCTGAATTTCGTGCCATAATTAGAGAGCCAGAAATTTTCGAATGCCTTTCGCGGCTCCCTGGCCTGGTTGAGGGATTGGTTTTCCACTGAAGTAGAAATGTATCGCATCGGCTTGATCAATTGATCATACATTCTCAGCTCCGGAAAGTAATATGGACATTTCAGGATGGTGACACCGGTATTGTCCAGTGTATCTTTTTGAAATAAGTAGAAATGAAAATCCATAAGATCGGATTTCGCTCCATTTACAAAATAGGATGAGTCGATGGAAAGTGTTGGTGCAAGAGCAGACATTTCCCCCATAGGCGGATCGGCAGGACCAAATTCTTCTTTGTATTGGAACACATGCACCTGACCCTCCAGGCCGATGAAAGAAATTTCCTCACCGGTATAATATTTTGATAGTAATGGAGCACCATCTTCGTCTATCGGATAAAAGGACGGATAACCTCCCGGCGCATTAAGCGGTGCGTCATACAGCCGATAGATCCCTTCACTTATGTTGTTGAGCGAAAATATCAGCAGGTCATATCCGGACCTGGGTACATCAATGGCATAAAAAACCCTGTCATCATCCTGATACAAGGTATCCAGCATTTCGAGTGAAAGTGTGTCGTGGCTTTCTGATTTGTAACCGTTCTGGAGCAGGATATCAAAGAGCCAAAGGCCAGTTGTATCATTGGCTACATGATAGATTATCGTTAATTGGTCTGATCCCGAATCAATAATTCTGTAGTCGACATGCGTATCTATTCCTACATCATATTGGAAGGACAGGTCGAGCCTGGTCAGATCCAACCCAAACACGACAGTGCTGCAGATGAAAAGGAAAACAACTAATCCACTTTTGAGCGTTTGAATCATAGGAGTCAAAAAGTTAACCAATAATTTGGTTTCTTTGCCAAAAAAACCGGATGGCAATTTATACTACAGAAATTACATCTGATCAGATTGCTTCAGATAATCCTATCCATCAACGCTTGCTGAAGGCATATATTGAGGCAATTCCCTATATAAACGGTGATTTGCTGGAGCTTGGTTGTGGTGAAGGCAGGGGAATAGACCTGATCGTCCCAAGATCATCTAGTTTCCTGGGACTGGATAAGATAGAGGCGGTGATCAACAACCTCCAATCGAAGTACCCGGACTATCAATTTGAGTCCAGCGTCTTCCCTCCGGTAAAGCTGCCTGACGAAAGCTTTGATACCATTGTTTCATTCCAGGTGATCGAACACATCAAAAATGATCATCTTTTCCTCAAGGAGATCTATCGGCTGCTTAAAAAGGGCGGGAAAGCCATTATCTCAACCCCCAACAGGCTGATGTCTCTCTCCAGAAACCCCTGGCACGAACGTGAGTACACGGCAAATGAGTTGGAGAAAATTTGTAAGGACCACTTCGACAAAGTGACGATGATGGGTATAGCCGGAAATGATAAGGTAATGACTTACCATGAACGCAACAGAAAATCCGTGGACAAGATCATGCGATTTGATGTGCTGGATCTACAATACAGGCTACCCGCCCCGTTGCTGAGGATACCATATGATATCTTAAATCGCATCAACCGGAATTCTCTGAAAAATCAGGCGGACGAACTGGTGATGTCCATTAGCCAGGATGATTATTTCCTGAATGAGAAAAATGATGGAAATCTGGACCTTTTTTGCGTTTTAGAGCGCAATTAATCGGGATTTTGGCAAACAGAAAGCACTTTTATTTTGTTGTTTAAATGAATCAAAATAAAAGAAAAAAATGTCATCACAACTCATTAAAGAACTCAACCAATTATTGAGTGATTATCATATTTATTACCAGAACACCAGGGGTTTCCACTGGAATATCAAGGGAAACAATTTCTTTCAATTACATGCCAAGTTTGAGGAGCTGTATACGGAAGCCCTCACTGTAATTGATGAAATCGGGGAACGTATTCTGACCATTGGCGGTCGTCCCTTACATACGTTTGACGACTATAAGAGTACTTCCAAACTTAAGGTGTATAAAGATGTTTCTGTTGACAAAGAAATCGTCGCAGCACTGATAGAACAGCTGGAAGGGCTTGTGAAGCAAGAAAACATCGTGAAGGAACTGGCGGCTAAAACCGGTGACAGCGAGACCGAAGACATGATGATTGCCCTCATTAACGGTCAGCAGAAAAACGTCTGGATGCTAACCGCCTGGATGGGTCAGGAAGTAGAACAATAAGTGTAATACCATTTTTGAAATATAAAGAGTGACCAGATCTTGATGGTCACATCACCAGGGTCAGAGGAATGCAATTTTTCTCTGACCCTTTTGATTTCATCCCATTGAAAGATCCCCTGATCTTCTACCCTTTCGCGGTCAAATACCCAATCATCCAGGTCCCCCCTCATTTCCTTCCTGAACCACTCCAGCAAGGGCACTTCGAAACCATGCTTGGGTCTTGAAATCAGTTCTTCAGGGATCATGTCAGCGAAAGCCTCTTTCAGGATGATCTTCCTTTTCATTCCATCCACCTTGAATCGCTCCGGCAGATTAAATGCCAGCTGGACCACCTCATGATCTAAAAACGGCACCCTAACTTCGAGGCTATTAGCCATAGACATCAGGTCTACTTTTTGTAGCATGTCATTAGGCAGAACTAGCTGTGTATCCGCGTTGAGCATTTCATTCAGGGAGCCGGACCCGGTCAGGGCAGAGATAGTTGATTTAAACTTCCTGAGGTTTTTAGAGCTTGCCTGATAATTGGACTTGAGCAATCTGCTTATTTCATCGTCCCCGGTAAATGATGCCAGGAACCAGTATTTTTCATCATCCTTCATCTTCAGGAGATCTGCCATGCGGTGAAGCTGCCGTACCTTATCTGACAAACCGGAGTTACGCGACTTGGGCAGGCTGGTCCAAAGCCAGTCCAGGTTTGTAATGAGTTTATTCCTGAGGCCCGACTCCTTGCTCATGGCCCAGGCACTGTGCTTGTTATATCCGGAAAAGATCTCATCCGCACCATCGCCGGAAAGTGCCACGGTAACTTCCTTACGGGTAAGTGATGCCAGCAGATGGACCGGTAATGCAGAGGAATCTGCAAACGGCTCATCAATACTTTGGATCATTTTGTAGAGATGTCCATGAAGATCACTGTTGCTCAGCATAAACTCATGATGATTGGTCTTATAGCGATCGGCAACCATCCGGGCATATTTCGACTCATCGAAATATCCGTGACCCTTGAACCCAATGCTGAAGGTGTCCAGTTTTTCTACCTCCCGGGCAGCAAGAGCCGTGATAATAGAAGAGTCGATACCACCACTGAGGAAAGTACCAAGTGGCACATCAGCTACCAGCCTGCGATGTACTGAATTTGTGAGCCGCTGTCTGACCAGTTTTTTAGCCTCATCGAATGAATTTACCTCGGGTTTTTCTGTGTATGGGACCTCATAATATCTCTTCACTTTCAATCCATTCTTCCTGGAGATCGACAGGAAACATCCGGGCTTAAGTTTTTTTACCCCATCAATGATCGATAAGGGTGCCGGGATATAGGTGAGCTGGAAAAACAGATGCAGAGCTGTGGTATTGAGCTTTCTGGGTACACCATATGAAAGGATTGATTTCATTTCAGAGGCAAAAAGCACTTTATCATCATCGTGATAATAAAGCAGAGGTTTTATCCCCAATCGGTCGCGAGCGATCAAAAGGTACTCCTCCTTCTGATCATATATTGCGAAGGCAAAGAAACCATTCAATCGATTGAGACATGCAGGACCCCAATAGATAAAGGCCTGCAGCTGGACTTCCGTATCACTTTCAGTTCTGAAGGTGATCCCATTAGAGACCAGCTCTTGCCTGATTTCCCTGTAGTTGTAGATTTCCCCGTTGAAGATGATCCGGAACCTGCCGGACTCATCGATCATCGGTTGATTGGCTTCTGCGGAGGTATCGATGACTGAGAGTCTGCGATGCCCAAGCCCCACCACATCATCAAACCAGCTGCCCTGATTGTCCGGTCCCCGCTTCTCCAGACACCGGGTAGCCGCTTCCAGGTGGATCAGGTTGATCCGTCCCACCATATTAAATGCATACAATCCTGTGATCCCGCACATAAGGCATTAAATTTGTGAAAGAAAGCAGAAAAAAGTTATGCATGGCGTTTTCTAAATTCCTTCTATTCCTGATTCTCTTATTTTCGTTAGTTTCTTTTTCCGAGGCACAAAGTAAACGGAAAAGAAAAATAATCATAGCCGCAGTGACAGAAGCCCGGACTTACAGGGGTACTCCATATGTCTACGGGGGTATGTCCAGGAATGGCATTGACTGCTCAGGATTGATGTATAATTGCTTCAAAGAGGTTGGTATTGACCTGCCACGGACGGCCAGGGAGCAATCGAAGTTTGGTCGCAAAAAAGGCTGGGGCAGTATCCGCCCCGGAGATATTGTGTATTTCAAGTTTAAAGAAAAGGGGAAGAAAAAGTGGTGGCACAGTGGCATGATCACAGACACCACAGATCCCAATGAAATTAAATTTATTCATGCCTCCACCAGTCGCGGGGTTGTAGAGTCCACCCTGAACCAGGACTACTACAAGGACAATGTGAAAAAATTCCGGCGGGTAATTAAGTAGCAGATCGGTCGATAAAGTTTTCTAAAACTTTTGTAGTCTCATGTGGCAGAATCTTTTAAATTCGCAGTCCGATTTATCGGAAATGCCAGGGGCATTGGCCTGCCGACGGGGAGGCTAGAGCGCTAGGAATACAATGGGGCATTAGCTCAGCTGGCTAGAGCGCTACGCTGGCAGCGTAGAGGTCATCGGTTCGACTCCGATATGCTCCACTCTCAACCGCCGAAGCTTTAGGGAAGGCGGTTTCAAAAAGCTACGAGATTGTGATTTCGTAGCTTTTTTTATTTCTAAAGGGACCCCCCTGGCTGGTGTCCTCACCAGTAAGGAAATAAAACCTAGGCGAACCAAACATCTCAACCGTCATCCTGAACGGAACTACCGAAATCTTGCACAGATAACAAGTCAATTCCTTTAGATAATTGAACATTGGAAAGGTATTGATTGTGAAGTGAAGGATCTTATTCAATTTAGATGGAATGCTCATTTGTGCTTCCGAATCCTAAGATCCTTCACTTCGTTCAGGATGACGTGAGAATGTTTGTTTTTAGGTTCGCTATCAAAAGCTCTAATTAAGCTTAATGTCGATGTTGTCACCGACAAATCGCTCTATCCCCAACAGTATGACCATCAGTCATCTTGACTTCCGGTACCCATCTCCTCCTCCAAAAACTTTTGCAGACGGTCAACCTTATCCAGCGGGAAGCTTTTCATCAGGTCGATATTGAATGGCTTATCATGTTGACTTCTAAGCTTTTGGAGCGGGTGACCAGCTGCAAGTGGGTACTTGCCGTCCTCCCAGCATAGCAGATCATTCGGGGTGCAGTTCAACGCGATACAAAGCTTGGTGATATGCTCTATATGTAAGCTCTTCCTCCTCTCGCTTGACCAGCTATAGGCCACGTAATGGGTGAAACCAATCTTACGGAGAAAACCAAAAGCAGACTTCACCCCCCTTACCTTGAAGAGATACGCCAGGTTGAGTTTTAGCATGACTTTCCGGGTTATAATGTATGTTATTTACATACAATGTAATCAATTTTACTATACGTTTTATGTAATACACATATAAAATTCAGGATTCTCCAGAAAGGTTGTTTATGGCGTCAGATAAATTGTTCATTTCTCAACATAACTTGTTTACTGCTCAGGAGATGTTGTTTATTTCTCAATATTCTTCCTGTACAATCTCATAGATTATGTGTACACTACAACAAATCATGTGTACTACTCAAGAGTTTAGGTATACACTACGATACTTTAGGTGTTCGATACGGCATTCTATGTGTATAATATAACAGACAATGTGTATTGCTCAATAGTTTATGTGTATAGCTCAACAAACATTGTTGATTTCGCAACAGGATATTGATGCAGAACCTACATCAAAACCGTCATCCTAAACGGAACGACCAAAATCGTACACAGATGACAAATCAATCCCATTAGATAATTGTGTACTGGAACCGTTTTAAAGTGTGGAGTGAAGGATCTTATTCAATTTAGATGGAATGTTTATACACTTCCGAATTCTAAGATCCTTCACTTCGTTCAGGATGACGTGATAATGGTTGTTTTAGGTTCGCTATCGAAATTACTTTCAATTCATCAAAACAAGCTCTATTAAGCTTTACACTGGGAACAATCCCACTAAAACAAGTTGCTGCAGGCCGTTACTTCAAAAACCCATACCGCTCACTATAACCAAGCATCTGCTCTGCAAAATCATCAGGGTATTCAACCTGGACATCGGTGATGTTGCCGTCGGCATCGGTGACGGGAACGAACTCCGGATTGATAAATCCGCTGTAGGGGGAAGAATTCAGGGTGGCATATCGCGCCAGCACTTCCTGGTGTAGCTCAGGGTCAACTTTCACACCGTAATTTTCGATCAGGGCTTTGCCCGCCTCAAAATCTCCCTGTGATTTGATCCGCTGAACCTCCCGAAGCAGCTCTCCGAACAGCTCCCTTAGCTTGTCGTAATCATTGACCACAAAGTAGGTTTTGGAGTCCCGTACTTTCTTCTCGATCACATTGTCCTTCATACCTTTCTCGTAGGCCCACCGGGCAATCATTTGCCTGTTGCGCATATGAGATTCCTCGATCTGCTTCCCTGGCTCCAGGCGCCTGAGCTGCAGCATCATCCCATTGCGGATGTAGCCATCATACTCTTCCTTGCCCACTTCCAAATTTGGAATCAGGCCCAGGTCCACCAGCTTAGGATCCATCATATAATATAGTGCGACCAGGTCTGCACGACCCTCTTCCAGTGAAGATCTATAGTTCTTCAGGGTTTCTGTTGGCGTGCCCACACCAGGCTCTATCTTACCGCTGGCATGTCCGACAACCTCGTGTAGGGCCGTATGCATTTTGCTCTTAATTTCGCCGTATTTTTCTGACCTTTCTATTTCGGTCTCGTCCCAGGCAAACTCCTCCACAGCACCTGAGCTGCTGGCCTCTCGGTATGCATCTGTAATGTTTCCGAGGCTGACGGACTTAGATCCATGCTTTGCCCGGATCCAGTTAGCATTGGGTAGATTGACCCCTATTGGTGTCGCAGGGGATGCATCGCCGGACTCACCTGCCACTGTCACGACCTTGTAAGTGACGCCCACTACATTTTGCTTTTTGTGGGCATCCATGATAGGGGAGTTATCCTCGAACCACTGCACATTGTCACTGAGGGTTTTCATCCTTTCGGATGCTTCGAAATCCTTGATCTGAACGATGTTTTCGTACGAGCCTCTGTAACCGAGCGGATCATTATACACCTCCACAAAGCCATTGATGTAGTCGATGTCGCCCTCGGTGGCCTTCAGCCAGGCAATGTTGTAGTCATCCCATATTTTAAGGTCTCCGGGTTTTGTAATACTCAATTAATAATTTGAGCGCTTCTCTTTGCGGCTCATTTTCGGCAACCTCCACAGCTTTATCCAGCCAGAAAATGATCTGATCAATTGCCTGGCCATACATACCACCAGACTTCCAGACCGCCTCAGTCAGCTTTCCGTTTTTATCTCTTACCAATTTAGAATTCAGACCATAGCTGATCGGTGTTTCATCAGACTTATCAATCATCTTGCTGTAAAATGCTTATACTTCTTCTTCGGTTACATCCGGGTCGTAGAAGTTGGTAGCTGAGCCCAGAAGAAGGCCTTTTTCCCGATCAAGGTTTACTTTCTTGGCATCGATTGACGGATCAAAGATCGCCTCAATGGCTTCCGGTTTAAGAGTTGTTCCCGTTTCTGATAAGAGCTGCGAAAAATACTCCCGGCTGAAGCCCGCCTCAAACTTGTCCATGCCATAGTGATGATGTATCCCGTTTGCAAACCACACCCGCTTGGTATAGATCATGAATTGCTTCCAGGATTCCGCCTCCTTATCTCCCTCATATTTCTTCACAATATTTTCAAGTGCCGACCGAATGGCCAGGTTGTGTCGATAATTTTGATCCCAGATGATATCTCGCCCTGAAATACCCGCCTGTACCAGGTAATAGACCAGCTTTTTCTGATTGAGCGAGAGGCGTTCAAAACCCGGAACCTGATAGCGCAGTACCCTGATATCCGCAAATGATTCTGAGACATATTCAAAACTTTCTTCCTGCTTTATCTCCTCCTGCGGAGCCTGACAAGAAATAAACAAGCCCAAAAGCAGAAGCACACAATATTTCTTCATATATGATTTTTGATTTAGATCCTTCGAAAGTTAACAAGACACAATCTATTGTGAAATAGTTTCACTGTTGGTGGTGAAAACGTCCAACAATTGCATTTAACATCCCTGAATACAGTATGAGTTAGTCAGGAAGGGCATCCATCGCGCACCTAAACCCAACATGGTCTCCGGCTCCCTCGGGAGGATGGCTATCCCTGAACGCATTTCTCAAATTTACCTCGGCTCCACCCCAGCTACCTCCCCTGATCACACGTCGTG
>JAHCMM010000218.1 GCA_019192515.1 Cyclobacteriaceae bacterium SS2 | reverse complement strand
CCCGACACCTTCATCGGGGAAGATGACTTCCTGATCGTCCTGGGATCTGACGCCACTTTGGAGAAATTCAGAAAAACTTATACCACCTTTTCAGAATTTTAGACTAGTAGTTCAGTGGCTTTCTGAACCAACTTTCCCTGATACTAAACCCAAGAGTAATCGTGTTGGTGACTTCCCGTATCAGGTTATTTTTGGTAGTCCCCAACAGGTGATACTGATAGCCTAGGTTTATCACACCAGCACCATATTTCACTGGCAGCCCAAGCCCTACGTTTACACTGGACTCCATAAAACTCGTTCCCTTTATTTTCAGATAGTAATTTGAAAGGGACACCCCAAACCGGTAATCCACCCTGTCGAAATAACGCTGTGAATTATATTTGGGAAGGATCTCAAAGCCAAGTGAATATCCCTGCTGATCCACGTAACGTTCTATCGTTGATACATCCCTCACTTCATCCCACTTGCTCAATTTCATATCTGCTGCCAGCATCATCCTTTTCCAGCTGAATGAAACTCCATAGCCAAAACTTTCGGGTATGACCAGCGAGCCTTCATCTTCACTTAGCAACGAATCGGAGTTATAAAGCACTAGTTCCCTGATCCTGGTATTGATTTGCGTAACAGGTTTGTAGGTAACACCTACTACGACCTTCCCAAAACTCAGCCATCCGGGAGTCAACTCATATTGTGCACCTACCTCAAGGTATGACTTCCTTACGTATTCGGTCACATCCACCACCGCAGAGTCTAGGTAGCTATTGCCAAGCAGGATCTGGGTGTCATTAAGATTTCCAAACATAAAATTATACCTGACACCCACATGAAATGACTTAAAGAGTTCATGCCCAAAAGCTGTGTAGAACTGACTTACGCCTCCTGTACCCTGATAGAGGACAGAATAATTCCCAATGTCCGGTGAAAAATTATTTCCATCTGTAGCAGAATAATTGGTCCTACTGAAGGATTTCACACCAACGGTCATTGCATTTCGAGCCGATGTCCTAAACCAGAAATTCATTCCCTGCAGACCTCCCAGGTAGGCGGTGCCTTCTGAGTCTTTGTCGCTTTGTTTCAGCACGCTGAAGTATCCATCCATATCAAACTGGTGGGAATACCCTTGAACGGCATTGGTTGCTGCCGGATTCGTAATATTTACGTTTACAGGAGACCTCACTCCAACTGCGGTATTACCCAGTCCGGAAAAAGCCGACAATGTTGGAGTCTGTAGTGTTCCAAATCCATAAATATTGTAAGCCGACCCCGAATAACTCTGACTCAATAGTTCATGAGGCAGCCAAAGGGCTGCAATAAAAATCAGAAATAAAATTCTCATCGATATTCGTCGTATTCCACATCAGGGTCAAAACTCCAGATATCGTCAAACCTTGAGCTGCTGTTTCTACCCGTAGCTACATAGCCTATACCACCAATAGCAAAACTCGCAGCATCTCCCCTTGAAGTGTATTCAAAGTTTGTCGGATCACTGGACCAGCTGTTGGATTCGGGATAATAGGCAAAAACCGCGGTGGAATAGGTATTGGAAACACCACATACTACATAACCAACCCCATCGATGGCAAATGTGGAAGCTGAGTAGCGCTGTACAGCGCTGTAAAACTCATCGTATGTGTCGTCTTCATCATCAAACAGTGTCAGATCAGTCCACTGCTCCTTGGTGGGATCAAATGATGAGAAGTCATAGATATAGGCTCCGTTGTTTCTTCCTCCTCCAACATAGGCTACCCCGTCTATCACAAAACTGAAAGCACTTTCTCGCTTCTGGTTGATGCTGATAGTTTGTGCCCAGGTATCATTATCCGGATTGTAGACCCAAATATCTTTCAGATAATTGCCATTGTATCCTGCTCCTGCATATCCCTTGCCGTTTATGCCAAAAGAAAGCNCATTATATCGGGCACCACCACCGAAGTCCGCCTTTTGAGTCCACTTATTAGTTGAAGGGTCATATTCCCAGAAATCAGATAGCTCTTCTTCATCCAGCTCATCATTATATCCTGTTCCCATGTATCCTTTGCCATTTGCTGAAAAAGAGAAGCAACCGATCCTCCCTACACNTTCGAATGATGCCATCTGTTCCCAAAAATTCAGCTGTGGATCGTATCTCCAGAAATCTTTTAGATAGTCACTACCATCAGTGCCCAGCCCTACATATGCATAATCATCAATCACAAAATAAACAGTGGAAGAACGTGCCTTCCCCTCAAAATCCGACTGTCTGGACCAATTGCCCAGCGTAACGTCATCGTCATCTTCAATGTTCGAACAAGCCAGCATCGACATAGCTAAAACTCCTAAAAATAAGATTCTTTTCATTCGTATAATTATTTCAGTTTTCAAGTGTATAAAGTATTAGTTCGCTCCTCATCGAGCCATCCTCTATCATCAATGATTTCGGGTTGTTAGTCACCTCATCATAGGGTAGCATCACAAGCAATGAGTAGTTGTATTGGGTAAATGGTGTAAGAAAAAATTCGATCAAAGCAGATACTTCAATGGTGTAGTAAGTATCGCGTTTGTATGTCTCATCAAAAGTCAGAGTGGCGGTAATGAATTCATCCTGACTTGTAATCGTGGAATTGTCTTCATCAATAAAGTATGCCACCAATGTCTCCGGGAGCTTGTCATAATCACTGGCTGATTCACTCAAGGGGTAAAGTCTTAGCTCGGCATGCGCGAGTATATAGTCCTGCTCTTCCAGGGCGAGAATCTCTACACCCGGGAAGTCTACCACCGTGCCCAACAAAGACCCACCGGCAAGATACGTGTGTCTTTCTGTGGAGTCAGAGCTTAAATAATCGTCAAAAGACTCCAGGCCTTCAAATTGACTATCCAGCTCATTGTGGGTATAAGTGTAATAGATCCCGTCATTGATTGGAAAGTCCAGGTACTCCCTGGTGGGAGGTATATTGTTTTTATTGGTATAATACATCCGCATCTTGAGACTGTCGGCATAAAAGGATAGGATCTGTGAAGAGAGATTGGTGTAAACTTCAAATCCGCCTATAAACTCAACAAAATCCTGATTGGTTGAATACACTTCGTCATCATCGACCATTCGCTGGAAAAGCTCCTTACCAAGACTATCTTTCAAGCCAATTTCCAGCTCGTCACCATCTTCCAGGCCAGATCTGAACCTCCTGCTTCCCACCTGAATCTTATCAATTGGAGGTAGCGAAGTGTTGTAGAGATAACCATTATCCAGCAATTCAAGCGGTGTGAGATATTGGTCTATATATAGGGTAACAAAGTCATCGGATTCAAAATAGTTTTTCCCATTGGAGATCATCACAATGACCAGAGAATCAAATGTAATTGACTCAAAATCGGTTGAACTTCTCAACGTGGAATAAGCACTCAGATCCAATCCAGGTTGAAAGCAGGTATTATGAGTCGTAACCCCAATCCCTGATTGCTGATTTGATCCGACAGTCACTGTTCCGGTCCTGCTTGTCGCCAGGCTATCCAGTCTGATGGTAGAAAAATCAAGTGCAAGATCTTTGAGAAGTGTGATATTGAATTTCTCACCTGACAACACATCATCGCTGATCAGTGTACTGCTTTCACAGGAAAACAAAAACACCAATCCCATCACCATTGAAGCCCTTGAACAAAACCTGATTCCAGAACTCATTCTTACCTGTGCATATTTTCTAAAAAGCATCATTGCGCTAATCATTTCTATCTTTTAATCAATTTCTTTACCCAATCATCTGAGCGCTGTGGTGCCTTCAACAGATAGACCCCACTTCTCAGGACTGACACATCTACCCTGGCCTCATATATATCTTCAAACAAGAATGTCATAGGAAACTTTAGCAGCTCATTTCCAGCTATGTCGTATAGTGTCATAGAAAGATTTGGCTCATCAGAAAACTGCCTCAACCTAACCGTCACAATACTTTCGGCTGGATTAGGATATATCCAAATCCCTTCCTCAACAGGAGGGTCCACATAGACCAGTTCTTCATCTGAAAAGACCACACATTCATTTTCACTTACCTGCAGCTTATAATATCCTGCGATCACAGCCTCAAATTCCATGTCAGTTGCCCCGGCTATCGGTTCTCCATCCAGATACCATTGGTTTCCGGTTGAGCTACTGGAAACCAAAAGGTTTTCATCAAAGACCATGAATTCAGGCTTTTCCAGGTTTGTAATATCAACTGTGATGGTATTGGATGGTGAATAAACGCACTGGTCATTGCTGATTGTAAGACCATATTCTCCCGAAACAGCCGCTTCGTAAACACGACTTGATGATAACTGTACAACCTCCCCGTCTTTACTCCACTCATAAATATGATCGCCGTATTCGGTAGCATTGAGTTGAATGGGAGTGTTGCATGAGCTCGTCACTTCAGAAGTGATCTGATTATTTATCTGCGGACCTGTCTGAGCTTTTACAGGAACCCTTTCACTGCCACAGTCCAGAGAACTGAACTGCATGTCATACAGGTAATAGTAAGCATCAGTCAGGGTATCCCCATCATAGAGGGCTCCATGTAGCGCAATAATGTCTGATGCCTGAAATGGGAAACCACTCACCCCTTCATCACTCCTGAAGATGGATGCGTCATCGTGGTATTCCAGCTGGATTCGATAGTTTCCAGGTTCTGGAAATTCCAAACCAATGTAATACATAGCCCCTTCGTCATTCAGGTCATCGTCAGCATCTCCGGAAACAGAGGTTTCCCTGGTAGCCTCCACCTCTACCTCAACAGACGACACTGTCTCGCCACTCACATCGATCAGGTTAAAAACCAACGTGCCAGGATAGCCAATATATAATCGGGCACTATCCAGAATGACAGGTACTTTAGTAGATATCAGCGGCTCAGGCACATAACCTGCCCCATACGAACCACCATCAAATTCATATTTATCTCTTGGCCCCAGCGATACATTCAGATCGTTGACGGCTGCATAGAAAGTAGAATCGGCGGGCCACTCATCCAACACCACAGATGGCCCATATCCCACAGGTTCCCCCTGATCTACCTCAGTATACCAAAAAGTATATTGGTCGTCAGATAGCAATCGAATGCTCTCTTCATCACAAATGAATGCCCTGGCATTGCTCAGCATCACCTGACTTTTGGAAAAAAAACTGGTGGTCAAAGAATCGTTGGTCCTGTATTGCTCAGGACTCAAATTCGTATAGACACTTGCTGAATATTCTGTGTCAGGCAGCAGTGTAACGAAATGTGCCAGACTTAATATCTTTTCCTCACCCGGAAGGATGATCGATTGAATGGTATCCTGAAAAGTCTGCTGCTCACCATTTGCAGAAACCAGAACACTCAGAGGGATCTCACTCACTTCCTCAGTTCCTTCATTGGCTACCCGAACCTGTAGCGGTAAAAGGGTATTGCTACACGAGGACTCATCCGGTGTAACCAAAGCCAAAGGAGTAATATCGTATTGAGGCTTGGTGAAACGAATGGTAATGTCCATTGTCTGACCGCTGTCGTACACCCCACATGACGTAGCTTCAGGATCATTTGTAGTAATGACCCTCATCCTGGTACTTGTCCCTGCGGATAATCCGTCGGGTAGACTGAAAGAAGTAGAGAGATTATTCTCTCCTTCGGGGAGCATTTCAAACAAAATGCTTTCACCCTCATCTTCAAAGTCAAAGTCTTTGTTCCAGTCAATAAATACCCGGATATATTGCTCCTGTGAAATACCGTCACAAAACCCGGAATTCAACACAAATGGTACATCACCATCCTGTTTATAGGAGATCGCCGCCTCTAATGCTAACAGACCATCTGTTTCCTCACAGGCATCCGTGAGATAGTCCAGGCTACCAAAATGGATTTCACTGATTGAAGGGCCTCCCTCATTTTCAGGAATGGAAGCACAGTAGGGCTGCCCTCCCTGACCACCAATAATCAGGGAATAATCCTGGGATCCATTTACCAAATTATTCTTATGGCTGATGACCACCTGGTATGATGCTCCTGGAACAGAGTTGCCAATAATTACCTGCTCCACATTGTCTCTAAAATTATTGCCGGTTGTGGCAGACGCTGAAGGGAAATCGGGATTGAGTATCCAGGGATAAAATGTACTATCCTGTCCAATTACTTTTATGTCCAGATCATTGACCAGCAGGGGAGTTCTGTTGTTTACAACTAATTCATCTATCTCCAGTGGCGAGGCAAAAGGATCATTCCAGCTGATAGTCACTTTGAGCGCTTCCGAGCCAGATGCAATGACATGAATGGTGTCTACAGCATCCTGAACAAGGGTCCGTTCTTCCAGCGAGTACAAATCACGCTGATCCCGAATCACTTCTGCGGCTCGGGCAGTATTCAATACGCCCCAGCCAAATGTATAATCCGGACCTTCATTTCCGGTATCATCACTGGCATGGATCACCAGCCCCTTTAATGTGGCTGCTTTCAGGAAATTGCCGTCATTTAGCTGAGCATGGTACTCCTGTAAAAGCTGCAATGATCCTGTGACATTGGGGGCTGCCATACTCGTACCGCTGTAATAATCATATGCCTGGTTTGAAGTAGCTACGGAGGAAAGTACGTCCCATCCATCAGCAACAATATCCGGTTTGATTCTTCCATCATCAGTAGGTCCCAGACTACTGAAATATGCCAGCTCGGCTTCGCTAGATTCTTGAAAACCTCCTTCTATCGGATGAATAGCACCGACAGTGAGTACATTTTTAGCCAGCCCATACGAGGTGATGAGATCAAAGGAATCCTGATCCCGTCTTTCCACCGTGCTGGTGGTATTGGTACTTTTGAGGTAATACCGGTTTCCGGTTCCCGGCCCGCTACTGGTCCTGTCATTACCTGCTGCCACTGTCACCAGGTAGTAAGGCGCATTGTTGGCGATCTCATCTACTTGCTGCGCATATTCATCGTAATAACCAAAACGGTAATCCTCAACATCAGAAATATCAGTATCGCCCCACCACTCCCATTGCACGCTACCAAACCGGCTGGAATTATATACCCATCCGACATTTCCCAGACCGTAAGAATGATTACTAAGCAACAGACCATCTGCAGCTGCTTCACTCATCTCAGAGATATCATTGTCCCAGTCCCAGGCTCTCAGATCAGCCTGATAAGCCATTCCTTTTGCTTGTGAATTCACTCCGGTCCCTACCATTATTCCGGCTACATGGGTGGCATGATCGCTCCAGGAGTTCCCGGCATTGTCTTCCTGCGTAACCCTACCCGACAATTCCTGGTGGGTCTTCCTCACAGGTCCACCATCCCAAATCCCCAATCGATTGCTTACCAACTCACTATTCCCACTCAGAGAAAGTCCCGACACACCTCCATCCCATACCTTATCAGTGCTGGTGGTGGATGCAGCCTCCGATGAAAAAGTTTTATAGTAGACTGGATTGCCCTTACGGTCTATACTATGCAATTTCAGGACACCTCCACGCGGCAACTCCCGGATTATTTCCCAGTTTTTATCTTCAGCCAACCTGAGCGCCTCTTTATGATTTCTATTGAAGCTTTTCTGATGATCCTTTTTCAACTGCTTAAGTGCCTTTTCATTGAACGAGATATTCGTCTCCGGTACCTTGCGTCTTCCAGATTGAGCAACACCACTAACAACCACAACCAAACTCAATAGGATTGTGATCATTATATTATGTGCCATCTTTTTAATCCGATACTCCTTCCTCACGCACTATTACATTTTTAATTTTTACAACCACATCTCTTGAGGGATCCCTATTCGCCGGGCTTGATGATTACAAAAGACACGGTATCGCTGCTAAAGGATGTAAATATTCCGAGCCCGTTCTCGATATTATTGAGTGGCTCAGTCAGGTTTCTCGAATCTTGCTCAGATGTCTCATATAGGTCAGCATATTCCTGGGCTACATGAAAAACTACCACACGATACCTACCATATTGTGTGAGTGAAAATGGTTGAATATTATGGACATCCAGTGTAGTAGGTTGCGTGATGAGGTTAAAATTTGGTCTTCCAAAACCATTGAATTCCAAGGTGTTTATTTCCTCGGGATCCTCTTCAACGTTTTCCACAATGATGTAAAAGTACTCCCCGTTTTCATTGCTCCAGGTCACCTCGATGTTGTCTTGTATTCCCCTGTCTCTCAAGTCTTCAAAAGATTCAATCGGCTCAATCTCCAGAGTGTCTTCAGATATTTTCAGTTGTTGTGGCTTACCAGGTACTGTGGTTGTTGCAAAAGTGGTCTTGCCAAAGTATTCCAGACTCAGCTGATAGGTCTCACCTTCTATAATGCTCAAGCCACTACCATCATAATAATACAACCCAATACTATCCTCGGAAGGTGTTAATAGAAACTTCTCTTCTCCCCAGTGAATAACTACCTGTGCATCCGCTATTCCATAGTTCTTCTCCTCTTCGGCAATAAACGGGATAAGCTCACTGATTCTGATAGATTGAACTGGTTGGTGGGCATAGAGAAAACCTTCAACCACTACTGTATTAGAGGATGATGGATCAAATTGTTGATCTTCGCAAGCAACATTCATTACAACCACAATTAAGACGAATATCTTCCTTAAGCTCATTTTCTCAGAACATTAAATTGATAAACAAATTAGGAGTGAAACCCACGGTGTTTACATCCGTCACGATCAATTCATCCTCTGCAATTGTGAATGTCTTATACCACACATTTGTACGGTTATAAGCATTGAAGACAGACAGACCAACCTCAGCTTTAGCTTTGGATCCCCAATCCCATCCATAGTTGACTGAGACATCCATTCTATGGTAGTCTGGCAATCTGAATGCATTTTTTTCTCCTACACTCACATAAGAATTGACAGTCCCATCAAGCAATGTGATTTCATACCCCCCAACAGGGCTTGTGTAAGGCTTACCTGTAGCATAAATCCATGTGGCTGAAAATGTCCAGTTACCAGCTCTAAGGCTGTTAACTGCTTTAAACTCATGAGTCTGATCATTCAGTGCATAAAATGAGTGATCAGCAATTCCGGGGAAATTATGTATCACCTCACTTAAAGTGTAACCTATCCATCCGGTATATGCGCCTACCTTTTTTTGTAATAAAAACTCCACTCCACGTGCATATCCGGTACCTTCATAGAAGAGTTCGGTTGTTCCCTGATCCTGCGCTCTGAAATTATTGGAAAACCTGAGGGTATATTCTGTCAGTCCCTGCATGTCCTTGTGGTATGCCTCCATATCAAATAGGAACTGATCCAGCTCAAAAGAAAACCCAGCAATGTAGTGAGTCGCTGAACTTACCGGATTTACGTCATCAGTTGCCATTAGCCAGAAATCTCTGCTACCCTGTGTGAAATCTTCTCTTACCACCCGGGTGACAAACTGGTAATATTTACCCCAGGCACCTTTTACGGTCAAACGCTCAGAGAGTTCATATGATACCGATATCCTGGGCTCGGTATAAGTCTGACTTGTTCCGCTATACCAGGAAAGCCTTATTCCTGGCACCACCGTCAAAGATTCTGATGGTCTCCAGGTATCCTGTGCATAAAACGCTGCTGTATAACCCTTATCATCCCGATCAAGTATGTTCAGTGTATCATTCCGTACTTGTGTATAGTTTATCCGGTTGTCTGTTGACTGAACGCCAAACCCAAGCATATGGCTTCTGCTGAGCTGGTATTCCACCTCTGATTTAAAAGTAAAGTCTACAACATTATTATCTTCAACCGTACCATTCCTCATGGTGAATGTGCTATCATCTCGGGTAACTTCTGTCAGGGAGTAGCTATCCCGATCCGTAAAATATCTTGAATAGGAAAGCACCGTACTGGTGAAGATCTTATCTGACCACTGCCTCCCCCATCTGATACTGGATCCCATGTTTCCCCAGCTGTTAAGATCTGTAGTATTATTATTGATGTTTAGGTTTCCTCCATTTCCGCCGTTACCTCCTCCAAAACCACCAAACCCTCCAAAACCCTGGTTGCTGAAATCATTCGAATTATCCAGCTTATCCACTCCATTATAAAAGGATATGGATACAATTTCCTTTGCACTTGGCCTGTAAGAAATCTTTGCATTGAGGTCATAGAAATAGAAATCAGGCTCATTCTCTATTTGATTAAATCCAAACCTTCCTCCACCTCCTCCGGGTCCCGCACCCGGGCCCTGCTGTGTATTTTGATTATCTTCCTCAAACAGGTCAAACACATCTTTGTATAATCCACTCCGAATAATATCTGTAAAAGATCGCCGGGCCCCAATAAATATGGAGCCCTTCCCATCATCAAAAGGAGCCTCCACCGAACCATTTACACTGATGGCACTGATGCCTACATTTCCTGAAGCTGACTCTGTATTTCCATTCTTTCCGGTAAGATCCACCACACTGGAGATTCTACCTCCATATTTGGCTTCAAATCCTCCCTTATAAAGCTGTACGTCTTTGATTGCATTGGCATTGAATGCACTGAAAAACCCATAAAAATGATCGACATGATAGACGGTGAATCCATCAAATAAAACTAGGTTTTGATCAGGAGTACCACCTCGGACATACAATCCTGAAGAGGTCTCATTAGTGGCACTGATACCAGGTAGAAGCTGTAATGACCTGAAAATATCCTTTTCACCAAGACTTGGCAGTGCAGCAAGTTGCTTTGGAGACACCGACAATGTGCTGATACCTGATGACTTGATCATATGCTCCTGCTGTGCCAGGATCACCACCTCGTCTAGCTCGTCAGCAGACCCACTGATTGAAAATACCGTGGGTCCTTTCTCCGACAACATCTCTGGATAGAGTTTGATTTCGGTCGACTTGTAACCAATGTATTGAATGATCACAGTAGATGTGTCGGAAGGCATATTGAGTATGGAGAAGTATCCGTCTACATTGGAGGTAGTTCCTAAGAGCGTATTTTTCACATAAATGGTAGCATAAGGAAGTGTTTCTCCTGTTTCCTTATCCACCACCTGTCCTCTGAATGTAAAATTCTGCCTGGTTGGCTGCCTCAATTGCAAAAGCTCTTTAGGGTTTTTTCGAATGATAATTGTCCTGTTAGATTCAATTTTGTAGCGAAGGTTTAATTGATTGAAAATATCTCCTATAACTGCTGCAAGTGGCACATTATCATAGTATTTATCACCAAGGAAAAAATCAGGCAATTCATCTTTCTTGAAATCGAATTTCAATTTGAATTCTTTCTCTAATCCGGCAAGTACCGTATAGAGTCTTTGACCAAAGTAGCTGTTGTTAATTACGATATCCTCCAGGGGAACAACATCCTGACTGAGACATCTGAAAGTCATGCCAGTCATTAAAATAAATAAAAGAGATACCCGCACCATTAATATTTTAATCTATATCAGTGCAATTTTTATGATTAGCCGGTGCTAAAAAAATAAAGTATACCTTGGGCGCTATTCCTGCGACAAGACCGGACAAAACGTAGAGAAGATTTTTGTAATTAGAAGTTTTCCTTCTGTATCAGGTTCATCAAGGACTCTTTGTAATGGTCGCTGAGTGGGATATCCTTATCTTTTAATTTAATTCTGTTTTTGCGAATAGATATAATATGCTCGACGGCAATAATGAAGGATTTGTGGGTCCGAATAAACTGGTCGGAAGGAAGGGATTCCTCCATTGCCTTCATACTGAGCCTGGTAATCACAGGCTTGGTGGAAGTAGTAAGAAATATCTTAATATAATCTTTTAGACCCTCTATGTAAACAATATTCTTGATGGTGACTTTTAGCAGCGTATAGTCGGCATTGACAAACAGATATTCTTTGTTTTTTTGTCCCTTTTGATTCAGATTATGAAACTCCAGGGCTTTTGTAACTGACTTCAGAAATCGTTCAAAAGGAACCGGCTTTACCAGGTAGTCCAGCACATCCAGTTCAAAGCTCTCCACAGCATAGTTTTTATAGGCTGTGATGAAGATTACCATGGGTTTGGTCTTAAGATTCTTCAGCAGCTGGATCCCGGTCAATCCGGGCATCTGGACATCCAGAAATAAGAGATCTACCTGCTCTTTCTGGAGCACTTCGATGGCCTCAATGGCATTTTTGCATCTCCCTACCAATGTAAGAAAGCTTACCTGTCGGATGTTATCTTCAAGCAGGTCTAAAGCCAGGGGCTCGTCATCTACGGCCAGACATCTCAACATACTCATAAGTTAATCAATAAACTTACCTCATACCAATACGACTTCTCTTCAGGGCGCTCTGTTTGAACGATTTCAAGCAAATATTGATCAGGATATAGCAATTCCAGTCGTCGTTTGACATTGGTAAGTCCAATCGGATTCTGCTTATCAGTCAGGGAGATATCAGTAGCATCTCCTCCTGAATCCGGAAAATACCTGTTCTTCACCTCAAACCTGAACTCACTTTTGTCCAGGCCAATCTTAATGTCAATTTCAGGTGCAGAAATAGAGATACCGCCATGCTTAAAGGCATTTTCCACAAAAGGTATCAGGATCATGGGTGCAATTTTCATATCAGTATCGTCGATGGATGGGTCTATGGAAATATTGATTTTCATGTCATCCTCGAAGCGGATTTTTTGCAGCTCAATAAAGTTTTTGAGATATTCGACCTCCTTTGAAATTTTGACTTTCTCATTTTCAGAATCGTACAGGATATATTGCATGATACCTGAAAGTTTCAATAGGTAGGGTTCCAGTAAATCGGACTTCTTTCTCGCCAGCGAAACCATATTATTCAATGTATTGAGCATAAAATGAGGATTGATCTGGGACCTGAGGAAATACAGTTCTGATTTAAGGTTTTCCGTTTCACGCTCCTGGTTTTGCTTTTCATACTTGAGGATCAATCCAAAAACTGAACTGATCAGCATCACCACCATCAAAGGCAATAAAAACCTGAATCCCATCCTTGATGAATGAAATGGTCTTTCTTCCCCATTTAATCTTGGTCCTCCAAATCCATTTGGTCTCGACTCCCTAGGCTCTTCTCTAAACCCTTCTCTAGGGGGCCGCTTCCCTTCAAACCTTTTTTGCTCAAAAAATTCCGGTTTTGGAGGTGGATTGAGCCTGAAATAAATAATAGGATAAGCCGTGGAAGCAGCAAACATCAGGATAAGCACTGATACATAAACAACCAGGGCTTTCCCTTTGAAAAACCTCGCAATCAGAAAATAGGCATTGAAATAGAAAAGCAACATCAACAGAATCCTCACCAGGATTGAATTTAAGTCAAACCCTTCAGTAGAGGTGACAGCAAATGGATCAGATATCAAAGGGAACAGGATGAATCCTCCCCATACAAGACCATGCAATAAAATGGTGATGGGTCTCAGTTGAAATTTAAATTTGAACAAAATATCGCTTTATTATTGATGCTCCAAACCTAGTGTAAGTGCCGGTTAAAAAGTATTAAAATAGCCAAGTAGCAATTATCCGTAGATAATAGCCGGAATTTCCGATATATCCTAACTTGCCGATATCTGAAAAATCGCTATTCATCATCGGAATTTCAGTTTGGCAGAGGGTCAGTTCCGTAAAACCTCTTATTTTTATGCATTATGAAAAAACTTATTGCTGCACTAGCTTTTTTGGTCACATCAATTACCCTTTACGCACAACAATCCGCTGACTCTGTTGCTCAAGTTTCCAGCCAGGGCGCATGGTCATCAGAGGTTAAAACGTGGTTATTGATCATTTTCACTGCTGCTACCATTGTGGTTGTACTCAGAACATTCCGTAATAAAGCTGAGGTTTGAGGTATATGGATTAAAATCCGATCCTTAAGTCATCGGACAATTCATTGGGACCATCCTGTCGGGTATTGAATCCATGACTGAGCAGGAGATCCTTACATTTCCCAATTGCATTTACAATTCCTGATGCGATTTCTTTTTGTTTTATACCCTGAACTACAGTGTCAACAATGGCTTGCCAGTCCTTTCCGGATACTTTAGCACTGATTCCTTCATCCCCAAGTACGATCACTTTGTGCTCCAGCTTGCTCACGAAGATCAGGATGCCAATGTTTTCTTTTGTTTTGTAAATACCTTCTTCTAAAAATGCCTCAATGGCTCTCTGGTAAACACGCTGTTCCATAGTTTCCCTGGAAGTGATCCAGCGAATAGTAAAAGGAAAAATGATAGGTGTCAAAAACCCACACAACATAAAACCTATCACAATCAAGGCTGTATCAATTGGAGTAAGTTGCACGGGTAAAGCCCATGTATAGGACAAAAAAGCGATCACCACGAGTGTAAACAGCCCAACGACCGCTGCTGAATACCAGGATACTTCCTCATACTTGTCACTTGATGGCACGAAATAAGGTACCAGCTCCCCACTGGTGACCATCTCCAGATCCTGGACAGCTTTTTTAATCTCTTCTTTTTCCTGTTCTGTAAAATGATATTTGCTCACCTTAGTCAATTTATATTTTTACCATCCTCCAGAGGCTCCACCACCTCCGAAGCCACCCCCGCCACCGGAGAATCCACCACCTGTAAAACCACCGCCGCTGCTAAAACCGCCTCCATAGAATCCTCCTCCGCCACGATATCCTCCACCCCGACCTCCGCCGTGGGGTAAATTGAATATTAAAGACATAATGATGGTGGCCGTTATCGCTGAAACTATATTGATAATGAACCAACTTAATACAAAGATGAGTGCAGCAGTGATCAATGCTCCGGGTACTTTCCCTAGCTTACTTTTTAATACGGCATTAATGGTCCCAAAAACAATCAACCCAAGGATGATCAGCAAATAGCTCACTTTTGGAGCAGCCCCACCAGTCCCCCGATTCCCTTGTGACGTAGCCAGAGGCAATTCCTCTCCATTTACCAGACTGATGATCGCATCCACCCCATCATTGATCCCGTCATAGAAATGCCCTGCCCTGAATTCTGGAGTGACTATCTGGCTAATAATTCTTTTGGCCAGTGCATCAGGTATATCCCCCTCCACGCCATAACCAACTTCTATACGCATTTTTCGGTCCTGCATGGCTACCAGAAAAATAACTCCATCGTCAACGCCCTCTCTACCAATTTTCCATGTATCGGCAACACGAATCCCGTACTGCTCAATGGTCTCATCTCCAGTCGTGGGGATCACCAATACAACCACCTGACTCCCTTTGGCTTGTTCAAACGAAGATAATTTGGATTCCAGATTCCTTTTTTCAGTCTCGGAAAGGGTATTTGTTTGATCGGTAACCCTTGATTTTAATGGAGGAACCGGCACAATGTTTTGCGCCCAAGCACTTCCACAAACAAGGAATAAAACAATAAGGGAATTAATTCGTCTAATCACTAAACAATCCGTTTATTCTGATTGAGATAACTTGTTAAATTTGGGCTAAAATTAAAGAAATATATGAGCAAGAAGTGGATCACCATAGGAATAATCATCGTAGCAGTTTTCCTTATATACAATTTCTTTTCGGGCAAGTACAACAATATGGTTGCCATGGAAGAAAATGTGAATACCCAATGGTCCAATGTGGAAACACAATACCAAAGAAGGTATGACCTCATTCCCAATCTTGTGAACACTGTGAAAGGGTTTGCAGAGCAGGAAAGAGAAGTGCTTACCGGTGTGACCGAAGCTCGTGCCAAAGCGTCCAGCATCCAGATAGATCCTGCAAACCTCAATGAAAACACCTTGCAACAGTTCCAGCAGGCTCAGGGCCAATTAAACTCTGCATTATCACGGCTGTTAGTCACTGTAGAGCGATACCCTGACCTGAAATCTAACCAGAACTTCCTGGAATTACAGGCTCAGCTTGAGGGAACGGAAAACCGAATTGCAGTGTCCAGACAGCGTTTCAACGCAGCTGCTCAGGAATACAATACCTATATCCGCTCCTTCCCGAACAATACACTGGCAGGGATGTATGGCTTTGATCGCAAACCATTGTTTGAAGCCGACCAGGGAGCAGAGAGTGCACCGAAGGTTGAGTTTTAATAGAATTTTACCTGACTGTTTAAGATTTTCTTAGCGCTCTTTATAGCACTTAACGATAGTTGGGTATATTTAGGCTTGAGCAATCCTGTTAGCATATGGAGACATTCGGGTCGAAGATTTTACTTGCATTCATTTCCTTCCTCTTTTATTATGTGACAACAGCTCAATCATTTGCGGAGCTACAAGTGAGTAACTTCCTTGATGCCAATTACCATCAATCATTGGCTTGTTATGACTCATTGTTGAAGAAGAAATTTGTGCCACTGGAAAATCACAAGATTGCTTTAGCTGCTATTAATCAACTGGAGAGTGACGATGAGTATGCTGTTTCTGGTTTTGGATTTACGAAACAGGAAGTTATTGCCAATATAGAGAGACTGGAGAATGGAACTTATGGGAATCAGGATGAAAGTCTACCACAAATACATACAGGTGAGATTTTTAAGCAATCAAAAGTAAATTGTTCAAGACCTTTTGATTTTAGTCAGGATTGTTCAGGTAAATTCCCAACAGGTAAAATCTCATTACTCGATAAGAAATTCAAAGTTGCGGGTTCGGAAGATGGTCGTAAAATATGGATCAAGGTTCCCAAAGAAAACAACTTTGGAGACCAATTGCTCTCAATCCTCGAATCTGATCCCTATTCTACTAATTCTCCATACCTTAATGCCTTTGGGATTGGTGCACCTCTTTCTAAAGAAAACCTTAGCAGCCAATCAATTTTTACTTTTAGAAGCATTTTTGACTTGCTTGCCAAAAATGGGATCAACATCCTGAGGCTTCACACCATATTAGACAGACCTGGCAACTCTCGTGCAGTCACAGTTGGCTTTATCATGGAATTGGATGGGAATGGTTATTCCATTTTAAAGGATAAATAGATGGAGAAAAACAATGTCCCTTAGCTACCCCTTGTTTTAATTAGCGTCTTACGGTAAATCACCTTAACCCCCGAACTTCCCTTTTAGCATTGCCAGCTTGGCCTGCAGGTCGCCCTCAATCGGTTTGTCCTCTCGTTTCGACTTTTGTTTTGGCTTTGGCTTACCAAAAGGATCTGACTTCATCGATAATGAAATACGTTTCCTTGGAACATCCACTTCTGTAACTGTGACCATCACCTTATCCTGAAGCTTTACCACCTTGGACGGATCTGACACAAAGTTATCAGATAGCTGGCTCACATGAACCAGACCGTCTTGATGAACACCCACATCCACAAAAGCACCAAACTTGGTGATATTGGTAACAATACCCGGAAGTTTCATCCCTATAGTCAGGTCGGACATCTCATGCACATTGTCCGCAAATGAGAACACCTCATATTGCTGACGAGGATCACGGCCGGGTTTGGCCAGCTCTTCCAGGATATCTTTCAATGTGGGCAGACCAAGATCACCGGAAACATATTTCTTAAGATCTATTCTCTTTCTGAGATTCTCGTCTTTTACCAGGTCTTCCACCTTGCACCCCAGATCTTTGGCCATCGTTTGCACAGTCTCGTACCGCTCAGGGTGGACCGCACTTTCGTCCAACAAGTTACTGGCACCTTTGATCCTTAGGAATCCCGCAGCCTGCTCAAATGCTTTATCTCCTAGTCGCGGAATAGATTTCAACTCTTCCCGGCTCTTGAAAGCGCCGTGCTCATTTCGATATTTTACAATGTTATCCGCCAACTGGGGCCCAAGACCGGATACATAGGTCAATAGCTGCTTACTGGCCGTATTCAACTCTACTCCAACACCATTCACACAGTTCATCACCACATCGTCGAGTGAATGCTTGAGGTCGTTCTGATCCACATCGTGTTGATATTGTCCAACACCAATTGACTTGGGGTCGATCTTCACCAGCTCAGCCAGTGGGTCCATGATCCTGCGGCCGATAGAGACGGCACCACGAACAGTCAGGTCATAATCACTCAGCTCTTCTCGGGCTACTTCTGAAGCAGAGTAGATCGAAGCGCCACTCTCATTCACCATGGCAATCAAAATACTTTTTGGTAACCCAATGCCTTTGATAAACTGTTCGGTCTCCCGACCTGCAGTACCATTCCCTATGGCAATGGCCTCAATCTGATGTTTCTCTGCAAGTGCAGAAACAACAGCAGCAGACATCTGCGTATCCTTTTGTGGCTCATTGGGATAGATGGTGGTGTTTTCCAGCAGCTTACCCTGACGGTCGAGACACACGAGCTTACACCCTGTTCTGAAACCGGGGTCAATGGCCATCACAGCCTTTTGTCCCAATGGTGCAGCCATAAGCAACTGCTTGAGATTATCTGCAAAAACGCCTATGGCCTCAAGGTCAGCAGCCTTTTTGGACTCTAGTCGTATTTCTGTCTCAATACTTGGCTTGATCAATCGCTTGTAAGAATCTTTTAACGCAAGCTCTACCTGCTCTGTCGCAGCATTAGCCTCTTTCAAAAACTGCCTTGAAAGCCTGTCAATCGCCATTTCCTCAGGTGGGAAAGTATCCATGGTCAAAAGTCCTTCCCTTTCCCCTCTCCTGATCGCTAAAAGCCTGTGTGAAGGGATCTTCTTCAATGGTTCTTCCCACTCAAAGTAGTCTTTGTACTTCGCTGCTTCTGCTTCTTTGCCTTTTAAAACCCTCGCTTTGATGATACCTTCAGTTCGGAACAGCTTTCTTACCTGCTCACGCGCGGTAGCATCTTCACTGATCCATTCTGCAATGATGTCTCGTGCTCCCTGTAAAGCAGCTTCGATATCGGCCACTTCTTTTTCTTCATTGATATATTTCTCAGCCTCATCAAATGGTGAGAACTTGCCCTGCTCCCAGATTAATTTGGCCAGTGGTTCAAGTCCTCGTTCTTTGGCCACGGAAGCCCGGGTCTTTCTTTTTGGTTTGTAAGGAAGGTAAAGATCCTCCAACGCCGTCATCGTTTCGGCCTCCTCAATTTTTTTCTTCAGCTCAGGGGTGAGCTTTTCCTGCTCATCAATCGACTTCAGGATGGCCTCACGCCTTTTATCCAACTCCCGAAGCTGGGTGATGCGGTCTCTGACTCCCGCAACGGCCACTTCATCCATGGTTCCGGTCACCTCTTTCCGATATCGGGAGATAAAAGGCACGGTTGCTCCTTCGTCCAGGAGCTTGATGGTGGCTTCAACAAAATGTGGTTTTAAGGCTAATTCGCCTGCTATTTTATCTGAGTAATTTTTCATGCTTCGTCAATCGGGCGCCAAAAATAAACGACGATAGATATTATTTAATAATTTTATCCGATATCACGAACAAAAAATCTACATGCACAGCAGAAGAACATTCATCCAAAAATCCGGAAAAGGGGCTGCAGCGGCCCTGGCTTTATCTTCAACCCCACATCTTGCAACGAAAGCCTTTGGCAATAGTTCAGAAGAAAAGAAAATCACCATCGGAATTATCGGAGCTGAAAACTCTCACACCAGGGGATTTGGTAAACTTTTCAATATTGATAAGAAATTTCCGGGAGTGGAGGTAAAATATGTTTGGGGCGAAACGGAGGAATTTGCCAAAGACGCCATGGAAAAAGGCCAGATCCCAAAAATGGTAAAAGATCCGAAAGAGATGCTTGGCAAGATTGAT
>JAHCMM010000217.1 GCA_019192515.1 Cyclobacteriaceae bacterium SS2 | reverse complement strand
CCAGCCTTTCGCTGAAAGTTTTGACAGTATTGTCATGAGCAGAGGCTACCTGGGTATTACCTCTTACGATTCCCCGGGGTAAGTTAGTATCCGGATCGATGCTGCTAAATGAGTTGTCGTTTACAAATCCTGAAAAGACTTTGGCTCCTTCCTGTACATCAGTTTCGGTAAAATAGATATAGTCCCCCTCATACTGAGGCTCAGGAATAGATCCTTCTAGCCCTTTTCCGATCGCGTAAAGTTCCAGGAGTTCCCGGGCATAGTTCTCGTTGGGATTACCTTTCACATTATATCTGCCATCCAGGAAAACCAGCATGGCATTGTCGACCGATATTTTCTTTGTAAGCTCTTTGAAGTTGAGAATGATATTTGTCTCAGGAGCTAATGGATCAATGACGATATCATCCTTATCGAATGCAAAGAATCTGAAAAGGGCCAGTTGATGGTACAATGCCCGGTGGTTGTTTACCACACTTCTTTTGGTGGTAAAATGAGTATGCATGAAAAGTACCAACCGTTCACGAAAAGCGTATGCCAATGACTGGCTAGCAGGTATCCCTGGACTCATCATCTGGGCAATGTGCCATCTCATCACAAGACTTTCATAGTTGAAGTCTTCTGAATCAGTAGAAGAATCCAGGTTGATCCAGGGTTGCCCGGTATTGGGATCGATTGGTTCCTCCGGGGCAGGCAGACTGGTGTCAAATAACTGAGTTATCGCTTGCTGGGGAGTCAATGCCGCAAACTGGTCGATCTGCTGTTTTGTGGCGCCACAACACGTTCTTCTGAGTAAATGAGCTGCACGTTGAACACCTAGTGGTTCTGTAAAAGTGGTTAGTGCCATTTAAGAATAATTTTCCAAAGCCAATCAAATATAAAATAATTAATAAAATATCTTAGAATGGTATAATTATTTTTTTATTAACAAAACCGGGGGTGTGACCTTAAAAAACAAAACCACCCCTTTAGATCAGGGGTGGCAATCGTATGCTAAAGGTAGTAAATAAATTTTTCCATCTCATTCTTTTCATAGATAAAAGCATGATGAAGTGGAACTAAAGAGCACCTTACTTTCTTACATAGTGTACTGAAGGCATTGTATGATCCCAATTTTTGTTCTTTGTAGTTCAGACACTTTATTTTGTTGATTGAAATCCGAAAACACTCGTTATGTCACTTACTTATTCTGCCATGATGCCTCTCCATGCATCAGCACCGCATTTCAAATTACAGGATGTCATTTCCGGCCAGGAAGTAACTCCTGAGACTTTTAAAGGTGATAAGGGTTTGCTGGTAATGTTTCTATGCAACCATTGCCCGTACGTAAAGCATGTGGAAGATGAGATTGGAAAGATCGCACATGAATATAGAGCAAAAGGCATTGGCAGCGTTGCCATCTCATCAAATGACATTGAAAAGTATCCTGATGATGGTCCTGCAGGGATGAAAGAACAAGCCATACGGGCCTCATGGGATTTCCCATATTTACTCGACGAAACCCAGGAGATAGCCAAAGCTTATAAAGCTGAGTGTACTCCCGATTTTTTCTTGTTCGACAAATCTTTGAAATGCGTTTACCGGGGTAGAATGGATGCTTCCTCTCCAGGCAATGGACAGCCCAATGATGGAAAAGATCTAAGGCAAGCCCTGGATCGCCTGGTTGCCGGACAATCGATTTCCGAAGATCAAAAACCAAGTATGGGATGTAACATTAAGTGGAGGTCATAATCCCCTGAACTACAGAAGATTTATTAATTTACGGCCTCATTTCATCCCATGAGCACAGCTTCAGGAAAATTCAAGAGAATCACGACCCATCGCCTACTGGAAATGAAGGCGGCCAAAGAGCCAATTGCCATGCTTACGGCATACGACTACTCTATGGCCCGAATCATCGATGGAGCAGGAATTGATATTCTGTTGGTAGGAGATTCCGCCTCCAATGTGATGGCTGGAAACGAAACTACATTACCTATCACACTGGATCACATGATCTGGCATGCGACCTCTGTTGTCAAAGCAGTCAGTCGGGCGCTTGTAGTGGTGGACATACCATTTGGTAGCTATCAGGGCAATTCCAGCGAAGCCCTGAAGTCGAGCATTCGGATCATGAAGGAGTCGGGGGCTCATGCGGTGAAGATGGAGGGTGGAATAGAAATCAAAGAAAGTATTGTCAGGGTTTTGTCTGCAGGTATCCCGGTGATGGGACACCTGGGTCTGACACCTCAGTCTATCTATAAGTTTGGAACTTACACCGTAAGGGCCAAAGCAGAGAGTGAAGCAAGGAAACTGGTAGAAGATGCCAAACTGTTGGAAGAAGTTGGTTGTTTCGGGATTGTGCTGGAGAAGATTCCTGCCAAGCTGGCAAAGGAAGTAGCTGATAGTGTGAAAATACCTATAATTGGGATAGGTGCCGGACCGGATGTAGATGGTCAGGTGCTGGTAATGCACGATCTGTTTGGGATTACACAGGACTTCAAGCCTCGCTTCCTCAGACAATATGCCGATCTCAATAAAATCATTGGAGAGGCCACACAGCAGTACATCAAAGACGTAAAAGCAAAAGATTTTCCTAGTCAGGAAGAGAGTTATTAAAATAGATTATCGAACAAATCACAACAATGGCAAAAGAAGCATCAACCATTATTTACACAATCACTGATGAAGCGCCCGCTTTAGCAACACACTCATTTTTACCCATCGTACAGGGGTTTAGTGCCTCAGCAGGTGTTTCTGTTACCACAAGGGATATTTCATTAGCAGGCAGGATCATTTCTTCCTTTCCGGAAGTTCTGACGGAAGAGCAAAAGATGACCGATGACCTGGCTTTCCTGGGTGAGCTGGCCAAAACTCCTGAGGCCAACATCATTAAGCTCCCAAATATCAGTGCCTCCATTCCTCAATTGGTTGCTGCCATCAAGGAACTTCAGTCTCAGGGATATAATCTTCCTGATTACCCTACGGAGCCAAAGAATGATGCTGAGACCGTGATCAAAGCAAAATACGATAAAGTAAAAGGTAGCGCGGTAAACCCGGTTTTGCGGGAAGGAAACAGCGACAGGAGAGCACCCAAGGCGGTGAAGGAATATGCCAAGCAGAACCCGCATTCAATGGGAAAATGGGCGAGCAGCTCCAAATCCCATGTGGCCAGTATGCAATCGGGAGACTTTTACGGTAGTGAAAAGTCAGTTACCGTTTCAGGACCTACTGAGGTAAAGATCCAGCATGTTGATGCTTCTGGAAAAGAAACAGTTTTGAAAGCCCAAACCAAATTATTGGCTGGTGAAGTAATTGATGCAGCGGTGATGAGCGCCAGTGCATTGAGAACGTTTCTTGACGGAGCTATCAAATCAGCCAAAAAAGACGATATCCTGTTTTCACTGCATCTGAAAGCCACTATGATGAAGGTATCTGACCCAATTTTATTTGGTCATGCGGTTTCAGTCTTTTTTGCACCTGTCTTCGAAAAGCACAGCAGCACATTCCAGTCTCTGGGTGTAGATCCCAACAATGGAATGGGTGATCTTTTAGCCAAAATTGATACGGTGGATGGAGCTAAAAAGAAAGAGATTTTAGCAGATATTGATGCATGCTACGCTTCCCAGCCGGAATTGGCCATGGTAAATTCTGACAAAGGCATTACCAACCTCCACGTACCAAGTGATGTGATCATTGATGCTTCTATGCCGGCAGCAATCCGTACTTCCGGGCAGATGTGGGGACCTGACGGTGGACAAAAAGACACCATGTTTACGATCCCTGATCGATCTTATGCCGGAGTATACCAGGCGGTGATTGATGACTGTAAGGCCAACGGCGCCTACGATCCTACCACGATGGGAAGTGTTCCCAATGTCGGCCTGATGGCTCAGAAAGCAGAGGAATACGGTTCACATGACAAAACATTTGAGATCCCTACAGCTGGTAAGGTGCAGGTAGTAGACAGCAAGGGAAATGTGCTGATCGAGCATGCAGTAGAAGCTGGTGATATCTGGAGGATGTGCCAGACCAAAGATGCGCCTATCCAGGATTGGGTGAAGCTGGCGGTCAATCGCTCAAGAGATTCTCAGACACCAGCAGTGTTCTGGTTGGATGAAAAGCGAGGACACGATGCGGAGATCATCAAAAAAGTAAAGACTTACCTGAAAGACCATGACACCAGCGGATTGGAGATCCACATCATGGCACCTGTAGAAGCTACGAAGTTTTCAGTAGAGAGAATCAGAAAAGGACTTGATACTATTTCAGTGACAGGAAACGTGCTCAGAGATTACCTGACTGACCTTTTCCCAATTCTAGAAGTGGGAACAAGTGCCAAGATGCTTTCCATTGTGCCATTGATGAATGGTGGCGGGCTATTTGAAACCGGTGCTGGTGGGTCAGCACCTAAGCACGTTCAGCAGTTTGTAGAGGAAGGTCACCTGAGATGGGATTCACTTGGTGAGTTTTTGGCGTTGGCTGCTTCTCTTGAACACCTGAGCAAAGCTGATAACAATCCAAGAGCACAGATCCTGGCAGATACGCTGGATGCTGCGAATGGTAAATTCCTTCAGGAGAATAAGTCACCTTCTCGAAAGGTCAATGAAATAGACAACCGAGGTAGCCATTTCTACCTGGCACTTTACTGGGCCGAAGCATTGGCTGCCCAGAACAAAGATCAGGAGTTGAAAGTGAAGTTCACTCAGGTAGCTAAAACCATGAAAGACAATGAAGCTGCTATCAACGAAGAATTGCTAAAAGCTCAGGGAGCCGCTGTTGATATCGGGGGATACTACCGACCTGATGAAGCTAAGACTTCAGGTGCTATGCGACCTAGCAAAACCCTGAATGCTATCATTGACGGATTAAAATCCTGATAAGACTATAAGGCCTCTTCCTTTTTCNGGAATTCTACCTGGAAAAGGGAGGGCCAATCTTTACCAGTAACATAGATCTTGCCGGATGATTTGTGGTAGGCAATACCGTTCAAGACATCATTCACTTCATCCAATCCCACTTTTTCACTGTTTTCGAGTAGTCCAGAAAGGTCAATTATCTTAAGTACTTTCCCGGTAGTTGGATCGATCACTGCTATGTTATCTTCTGTATAAATATTGGCATATATATGACCGTCAATCATTTCCAATTCATTGAGAGACTTTACAGGACCTTTATGGTCATAGACCTCCAATCTGCCAATCTCAGAAAAATCCCGGGGATCCAGCAGGTGTAGCGTCTCTGTACCATCGCTTACAATCAGCGTATCGCCCAGCGTAGTGGCACCCCAGCCTTCATGATCATAGTTAAACTTTCCAGTTTGATTGAGGTCTGTATCGAAAACAAACCCAATGTTGCTTCTGTAGGTCAGCATCATGATTTTGTCTTCCCAAAAAGTACTTCCTTCTCCAAAATACTGGGAATCAATATTTACCTGTTTTATTTTCTCACCGGTTTTAAGGTTTACTTTTCTAATGGATGATCTTCCTTTCCTGCCGGTGCTTTCGTACAAAACGTCACCCATGAAGAACAATCCCTGGGTATAAGCTTCAGGATCATGTGGATATTTTTCAATCACTTTGTAGGTGAGCTTTTCAGGCTCAATATCAGATAGAAATCTTACCCTTGGGAAATGTGTCTCCGACTTTCCTCCATTATAAAAGACAGTGACTTTAAATTTCTTTTCGCCTGTGAGTGCCTTTCCGGATTTCCAGGAGAAGCTATCTGTTTTGTAGATAATTTCTTTTTCATCATCATCAAACAAGATAGAATCAATCTCTTTTTTCGAGCTTATCTTAAACTCAACAGGTTCACCGATGATGAGCTGCATGTTTGGTGAGGGACTGACGATACTGGTATTTCTGGGGATCCTGGGTGATTTGGAATTACCTTCATTTGGTTTTTCACCGCCATCATTACAGCATGTAAGAACAAAAAGAGTATTAAGTATTAGGAATGTCAATCTCATCTGATTAAAATACGTTTCAAATAGTAAATATCATTCCAACGATCCAGAAAATGAAATCATTGATGGATACCCAAATATCTATTTAATTATGTCAATGCAACGAATTTTAGTTCCGGTAGATTTTTCAGAAGTCTCAAAAGATGCAGTGAGGTCTGCAGCCAGCCTGGCCAAAAAGACAGGCGGTGACATCGTCATATTTCATGTGATTGAGACTTCGGAAGAGACAGAAGTGCTGAGGGAAAAAATTGATAACATGCTGGCGATGAGAGAACTCAAAGGCATTACCACTCATTATAAGCAGACAACAGGGAATCCGATTGATGAAATTGTTGAACAGCAATTGGACCTGATTGTAATGGGTTCTGAAGGAGCCGAAGGAATTGAGAATTTGATCCTTAGTACCCTATCGGAAAAAGTCTCCCGTAAAGCAAAATGCCCTGTGATCAACGTGAAGAAGTTTGTCGATCTGGCCAATATCAAAAGCATTGTTTTCCCTACAGACATGAAGACCGATCAATCCAGTGTGATCAATGACATCAAAGCGCTTCAGTCTTTTTATGGGGCCCATTTACATCTGATCAAAGTCTTTAATGATACGCTGGTGTTAGAAAGAGATGTGGAAAAGCGGCTTGAAGACTTTGCCGGTGCCATGAAATTAGAATCCTATTCAGTCACTGCAAGACCCAATATCGATAAGGCTGAGGAGATACTGGAGTTTGCCAATGAGATTCATGCACCTATGATTGCTATGGGGATACATGACCGGCATGGTTTGGGGAAGATATTGGGTGGTTTTATTGCCAAAGATGTGATAAACCAGGGCAAGATTGCCATCTGGACAAAAGTCATTGAAGAGGAGGAGGATTAATGATCGTATTTCTTGGTTTGAGGGTAGCTCATCTTCATGAGCGTAGGAACAGTAAGTCCCTGATAAAGCACTGAGCATACCACTACCACGTAAGTCATGGTAATGATGATATCCTTGCCATGAAAATCCGTCAACGAAAGGGATAGCGCGATTGGAAGCCCTCCGCGGAGGGCACCCCACGTTAAGATCGGTATGGTAAAGGGGGCAAATGATCTCCTGGTGGACATAAGTTTGATGGGTATGTACACACTTAACCATCTGCCTAAAAGCACGATGTTGACTGCAAAGAATCCGGCAGCGAAGTAGTCGATCCTCAGTGGGATGACCAGCATTTCCAACCCAATTAAAACAAACAGCATCGCTGAAAGTGATTCTTCTATGAGGTTCCAGAATTTAAACACATAGTCACCGGCAGCACTGGTCACATGGCTTCCTCGTCCTTCATTACCAATCACAAGCCCCATGATCACAGCAGCTTGCTTGGAGGAAACGTGGATGAAATCAGCGAGATAAGACCCAACCATTACCACGGCCAGGGTGATCAGAATTTCGACCTCTACATCATCATTGTCTACATATTTCAGCAGCCTGTAGCCGATATATCCAAGCACCAGGCCAATGAAAATACCTCCTCCGATGTCGGCACAGATAATGTATACTGTTTCAAAAACACTCAATGCATGGTCTTCACCCGCATGGGCGATATCTAAAAGCGTAAGTGCTAATANCACTGCAACCCCATCATTGAAAAGTGACTCACCTTTGATCTTGATCTCAAGATCCTTGGCCATGTTGAACCTTTTCATGGTTTGTGTGACAGCGATTGGGTCAGTTGGTGATATCAAAGCTCCAAAAACCAGGCAATAAAGGTAATGTAGCTCTATACCCACCAGGTAATTGAGCATATAGTATACCAGGGTACCAATGACGAATGTAGAAATAAAAACCCCCGTGGTTGCTAGCAGGAGCACGGGAGTTCGTTCCCTGGAAAGTTTCTTAAAATCTATTTGTAGCGCCCCGGAAAAAAGCATAAAACTCAGGACGACCTGATATAGCACTTCTGCATAATCATACTCTTCAAGGTGGACAGCCTCAATATTTAATTGAGGAAAGAAGAACCCCACAATGAGTACGATGGCAGACAGCACAATTGCCATGATCATCAACCCAATGGATGAAGGAAGCTTTAGGAAAATTGTATTTACAAAAATGAATAGCCCAGCAAGAAAAATAAACAGTGCTATGATGTCAAAAACATGCATTTGATTTGCGTTCCCAGTCTATTAGATAGTTACTTTATATTTTGCCAAAACTACTATTCGTGTTAATAGTTTTGCCCGGTATCCAACCAGACTATGGCTTTGGGTGGTTTCTAATCTTGGCTGATGAAATTTTTCGAGTGTGAATATAGTTTTTTTTATTGTTTAGTACAAAAAACTACTTTTTCAACCAGCCAGGACTAGCATTGCTCCACGAGCGCAAATATCTGCGTTATCAAATAATAATTGACTTTATTCGATCCTTAGTTTTCTACACAGAGGCTTTTTTTAGCCTTTCTTTGTAGATAAAGTAGCTCGTGTAAATCAAAAGTGCGGTAAAAATCAGTATCAGTTCCATAACACATCAGTTTATCTCTTAACTTCACAAAATGCAAAGGCTATGCCAAACTTGGTATACGTTTGAAATTGCCCTAAAAATTATTTTTTGATTTGACTGCAATACGAATCAATTCCCTTCAACTTTCCTTCAATGCTCGAACCAGGCTGAGTTTTCCGAACTGGACGCTGGAGAAGACCGGAGAAGCATTGATTCTGGGTCCTTCTGGTAGTGGGAAGACTACTTTACTCCATTTATTGAGTGGTCTTGTATCCCCAACAGCCGGACAGATCGAAGTGAATGGTTGCAAGCTTCACGAGATGAGCGGAACCGAGCTTGATCGGTTCCGAAAAGAGCAGGTTGGGATTGTTTTTCAACAACCACATCTGATCAAATCTTTGTCCGTTATTGAAAACCTCCAATTGGCGAGACACATTGGTGGTCAAGAACCAGATAATCAATGGATCGGGGAGATCATCGAGCAGCTTGATCTTGGTGAGATAAAAGACCGCAACGTGAAAAAGATCAGTCAGGGTCAGGCCCAGCGTGTAGCGATTGCCAGGTCTATCATGAACAGACCTACGATATTGTTTGGCGATGAACCAACCGCCAGCCTGGATGATGAGAATTGTGAAAAGGTGATCAGCCTGTTGAAGCAGGAAGCCAGGCTCTGTGGAGCTACATTGATCATTGCTACACACGATCAGAGGGTGAAAAGAGAGTTTGCACATCAGCTATTACTCAAACGTCAGCAGTGATGAATATTTTCTATTTGAGTTTTAAGAATATTCTGAGCAGGCCCTTGAGTAGTCTGCTAAGTTGGTTATTGCTCAGTTTTGGGGTTTGTGTAGTTGTATTATTGCTTTTACTAAGCGATAGGTTCAAAGACGAGGTGACCAGGAATAGCGTGGGGGTGGACCTGGTAATTGGAGCCAAGGGAAGCCCCTTGCAAATCATTCTCTCCAGTATTTTCCACATTGATTTCCCAACAGGCAATATTGAGATTTCTGATATAATACCTTATACCAGGAACCGGTACATTGAAGGGACGGTACCACTTTCGCTGGGAGACAGCTACAATGGTTATCGGATTGTTGGAACAATCGAAAAATACGGTGAGCTCTACGATGCGGAGCTCAGCGAGGGAGGTTGGTTTGATACTCCCCTGGAGGCTGTGGTAGGGAACCAAACTGCTGACGAGCTGGGACTGAAGATTGGGGATCGATTCTCCAGTCAGCATGGATTAGAGGAAGAAGGAGATGATCATGGCGATCATCGGTTCGTCGTGACAGGTATTCTGAAGCCCACAGGGTTGGCCATAGACAGGCTCATCCTCGTAAATCTTCAGAGTGTATGGATGGTCCATGATCATGAAGATCATGGTGAACCAGACAGTCTGATATCAATTCCTGACTGGGGTATTGAACTTTCCAATCATCAGATTGAAGAAAATCAAATCACAAGTCTGCTGGTGAAATTTCGCTCTCCCATGGGAGCTGTCATGTTACCCAACCAGGTGAATCAGACAAGTAACCTTCAGGCGGCATCACCGGCATTTGAAGCTTCCAGGCTCTTTAGCATTCTTGAGAATGTCATGAAAGTCCTGAACTTTTTGGGCTTGATAATTATTGCTATCTCAGGAGTAAGTGTTTTTATTTCATTGTTGAATTCTTTGAAGGATAGAAAATATGAAATAGCGATATTGAGGTCAATGGGAGCATCCAGGAGATTTGTGCTTTCGGGTATTTTGTTTGAAGGGTTGATAATAACTGGTATAGGGGTGGTCACAGGTTTTGTGTTAGGCCATTCCATTATCCTGGTTTTATTTAAGCAACTTCTTGGCAGGTCACCAGGGTTCACCTCTTTTGCTCCTGGTGAGGGACTGCTGTTCATTGCCTGTGTTGCAATTGGTATATTTGCTTCAGTAATCCCGGCGGTAATAGCCTATAAAACGGATATTTCAAAAACACTTGCTCAAGGTTAAACATATGAATAGAATGAGAATACTGGTATTTTTATTGGTTGCTGCTGCTACATGGTCATGTCAATCCCAGCAGAAAAAGGAAAACATGGGTCCTGAGGAATTTAGCAAGGCCATTACTGAAGACACAAAAGCAGTTGTGGTGGATGTTCGCACGGATAGAGAAGTGGCTGGTGGTATGATAGATGGTGCTGTTCACATGGATATTAATTCACCTGACTTCGCAGAAAAGGCTTCAAAACTGGAGAAAGATAAAACCTATTATGTTTATTGCTTATCAGGAGGTAGGAGCTCTAGTGCAGCCAGCTACTTCAAAGAGATTGGCATTGAAAATGTAGTAAACCTCGATGGTGGGATCAGGGGCTGGCAGAATTCAGGGCTACCTTTGGTGAAGCCAGAGTAAAAATGGTTGATTCATGATGAGAATGATATTTTCAGGGGTATTTATGGCCATGACTGTGATCGTCATGGCGCAGGGTTCATCTAACCAAAATTGGGAGACCCTTTCAAAGCTTGAATTTGAAAAATCCCATGATGAGTATGGTGAGATCTACATACCTAAGTTTGGGCCTGAAATAAATGCACTCGCTGGAAAAGAAATTGAGTTGGATGGATATATCATTCCTTTTGAAGGTATGTTTGGCCCAACAAAACTGATCATTTCTTCGGTACCTATAGCTTCCTGTTTCTTTTGTGGTGGTGCAGGACCGGAATCGGTAGCTGAAGTATATCTTAAAGAATCTGTGAAATACACTGCCAAGAGAGTGAAAGTAACCGGAAAGCTTACCCTTAATAAAGAGAATTCTGATCAGTTGATGTATATCCTGAAAGACGCTAAAATGCAGGTCCTATGAAATTTATGATTCCCGTCTCGTTTGTTTTCCTAACTATCTTTTTGTCATGTGGAGATAAACCTGATCAAATAAAGGCATTAAAAGATGAGGTGATGGATGTCCATGATGAAGTCATGCCCAGAATGGGAGATCTCAGAAAAGCCAGCAAGAGTCTAATGACAAAAGCGGAATCACTGGACTCACTATCAGCAGAGGAGCTAAAAGCCCTTGCAGCAGATATCGAAGCAGCAAATGAGTTTATGATGGAGTGGATGCGCCAGTATGAGACTGATTTTGAAGGAACTGAGGAAGAGGTGCTCAATTACTATAAGGCACAGCGAAAATCCGTTCAGGAAGTAAAAGAAAGAATGCTTAATGCCCTGGAAAAAGGACAAAAAGCACTCTCTGAATAAGTTTTACTGTTTTTCGCAGTTATTAAGCCATTCTGTCACCTGCTTTACGCTAATGAGTCCGGCACTGTTTCCCCATGAGTTCGAAACATAGGTGATCACCTCAGCAATCTCCAGGTCCGAAAGTGTTGGGATAGGAGGCATTACCTGGGTATATTTTACTCCATTTACTGTGATAGGCTCAAATTGACCATTTCTTACACCACAAGCTGCTTTGTCAGGGTTGGCAGCAAGAAAATCAGATTTAGCCAACGGTGGATAAAGTTTAGCCAATCCCTGTCCCTCAGCCTGATGACAGGCCAGGCAATAGGTTTTGTATATCTCTTTACCCTTCACGATGTATTGTTGAAGTTTTACATCATCCTCACCACCAGCTGATGCAGAAGGCTCAGCTTTTGGAGCAGGTTTTTCGGATGAAGCACCGGATTTACCTTTTTCTCCACCTCCACCACAGGCATAAAGGCCAACGATGATTATTACAGCAATTAGTTTAGTTAGTGTTTTCATTTTTCTTAATTAGTCTACCGATATCATTTATGAGGATGTCTACCTGCTCTGGTATAGTACCATCGTAAACACCCCGTATTCTTCTTTGTTTATCTACAAGTAAAAAAGCACCACTGTGGATATACCCTCCGGGAGCGTTTTCATCCTCATTGGCTACTACCAGGTAGCTGGTTTCACCAATGTCGTAGATAGAGTCTTTGTTTCCTGTCACAAAGTGCCATTTCTCAGTTGTGACACCCAGCCTTTCGGCAAAATCTTTTAATACTGCTACTGTATCGTGTTTTGGATCTATAGTGTGAGAAAGTATGGCTACTTCCGGTTCGTTCTCGTAAGCTTCGTAAACTCTTAGCATCTGCTGTTTCATCACAGGGCAAATCGTGGGACAGCTGGTAAAAAAGAAATCCGCTACATATACCTGGTCACTGAATGTTTCATTGGTCACCAGGTTGCTATCCTGATCAACAAAGGCAAAATCCCTGATGGTATGGTAGATGGTGTCTTTTACCAGTTCTCCATTTACCTCTTTCTCAGTGATTTTTTTGTTACCCAGGATCGGAAGCTCCGAAGAGGTATTGACCTTCCCACAACCAACCAGATAAAATGCAGATATAGTAATTAAAAGAAATCTCAACTTTTTCTTGCCCTCAATCTTTTATAGATCCGAATCGCCAACATTAACAGTACTGCGAATATAATCAACCCGATGCTACCCCATAACCAACTCATTTGATTTTTCACCACCACAAGAAAAACGATCGCTACTAACAGGAAAGTGGCTATTTCATTCCAAACACGAAGCTGCTGGGAGGAATATTTTTGTTTGCCTGCCTGGAGCGACGTATAAATCCTGTGACATAAGAAATGATAGACATAGAGTAAAAGCACGAATGACAGCTTGATGTGCATAAATGGCATCTTGAGATATTCAGGCTGGAGAACGATCAGGGTGGTGCCCATGATTAGGGTCAGAATGGCGGAGGGCCATGTGATTCCGAACCATAGCCGTTTTGACATAAGCGCAAATTGACCTGTCAAAATTGACTTTTCGGGTTCTGGCCTATCAAATGCTTCGGTGTGGTATACAAACAATCTGACGATGTAAAACAAACCGGCAAACCAGGTCACAATGAAGATGATATGCAGTGATTTTATATATAAATATTCCACCTTAGGGAGCTTTTTTGATACTGGGATGGTTTATACAAAGTCGGTAAGCAAAATTGAGATGTATTTTCTGACAAAACAAGGAATTTATATCTTCGAAAGAATATTCTCAAAAAATGGCTGAACAATCCAAAATATGGTTTCTCGAGGAAGTTGATCTGTTTGATATCCTGTGTCCCAGCAAGACGCCCAACATGGAGGCCAAGCATCCCCCCAACCAATTCAAGAAAGACGAGTTCATTTACTTCCCTGATCAGCCATCATCCAGCATCTACATGATAGCCGATGGAAGGGTAAAAATAGGCTCGTTTGTGGAGGATGGAAAGGAGAATATTAAGGCGATACTTGGAAAAGGGGAAATTTTTGGAGAGCTGGCATTGGCCGGGGAATCCAAAAGGTCCGATTTTGCACAGGCTTTAGACAACAATACACGGATCTGTTCCATGGGTATCGACGATCTGCAGGACCTGATGAAGGACAATCAGACACTTGCGTTAAAGATCTTTAAAATCATGGGTCTGCGTCTGCGCAAAATGGAGCGGAAGATCACCTCACTGGTATTTAAGGATGCCAGAACAAGGATCGTGGAATTTTTGAAAGATATGGCAGAGGAAAGGGGACAGAAAGTGGGATTTGAAACCATGATCAAAAATCATCTTACCCATAAGGATATTGCCAGCCTGACAGGGACCTCCAGGCAAACGGTGACAACTGTCCTGAATGAATTGAGAGAATCCAATATTATCAATTTTGATCGGAGAAGGATCCTGATACGAGATGTAGCAAAACTGGCCTAGCTGTATCTATTCGTAATCCCAGTATTTATCCCTTTTGATTTCTTTCAGTAGGAGACTTCTGCCATCACTGGATTCCATTTTGAGGAGATAATTGGGATAGCTTCCATTGATCCAGTAAGTGATGGTTTGCTGATTGCTTTTAGAAATGCTGATTTTCCAGGGCTCATCAATAAAATCAGCCTTTAATAATGCCAGCTCTGTCGGATCGGGTTTTGATATACTCACCTGTGCTTTGAGAGGCTTAGGGATGTCAGCTTTGTTGGTGACTTGTGTCGGATATAGCGTCACTTCAAAATTCAGCCCATCCTGAAAATCGAGTGTCCTGAGGGTATAGCTCAACTGATCTTCGAACCAGGGTCCCATTTCTACTTTTTCCTGCCCGGACCCCTCACCGTCAAAATAGCTCATATAATTGTATTGGTATTTACTTCCTTTTTCAAGGAATTCTTTCGAGGTATTGCCACACCATTCCTGGGATGTGTGAGAGAGCTTGTGAAGTCTTTCGGGATTATCTCTATGGATAAACAAACTCGTGAGGAAGTGATAGGGATAGATCATCGTCTCTACACGGCAAAACTTATTGATCTTCATCACCGGGTACAGGTCATCTCGACTGTAGTCATCTGTTTTTACCTTATAAGCTTTGTTGAATTCTTCCTTTACCAGGATATAAACATATTCAAATGGGCGACTTTTTCCATAGATCTCTTTGGTGGCATCATAAATAGCTACCTCTGCCTGTCCATCATCCCAGAGGCTATTTTTTGCCCATTCATAATTGACAAATTCCTTTTTGACCTCTCGGTTAGAATTTTTGTATCCAAAAAAGACTGCTGAAAAAACTGCCAGCAAAATCGGTATGCTAATGAGAACCTTCTTCATCTGGGTCAACAAATTGAAAATCTATGTCAGAATCTTTGAGATCCTGGAAAGTATCAATGTCACTCAATTCTTCTAACAAGAAAAACTCTTTTTGAGTTTTAGCCACTTCCTCTAAAAGTTCTTTCAGGACTTTATCATGTCCATATTTTTTCCCCTCAAAGAATGAGGGAGCATGCCCTTTCATCCCCAGTAAATAATAACCCCCATCCTTGGCTGGGCCTATTACATATTCGTGTTCATCCAGCTGCTTGAAGGCTTCATTGAGGTGTTTTTCTGAGATCTCAATGGAATCACTTCCAATTATCACGACTTTTTCATACCCCGTTTCAAAAGCCTTTTCGAATGCATTGCTCATTCTTTCCCCCAGTGTTTTCCCCTTTTGGATGAGCAGCTTGTATTGACTGTCATCCCAGATGTCTTCTATTTCCACATATTCTGAATAAAAAACAGCTTTATCTACTTCCAGCTCTTCTGTAATTTCAGCTGTGTGCTCTACGAGATATTGATAAACGTCCAAAGCGCCATCTATCCCGATCTCCTCCGCAAGACGGGTTTTTACATGTCCTGGTACAAGGTTCTTTACAAAGATGATCAGTAGGCTTTTATCCATTTTTTCGCTTTTGTTCTTTTAAGAAAATTTCTGTCCCAGCCATTCCAATGACTGCCGTGTACTCTACAACTATCCAAATGAGTGATAGTTCATATCCGTCCTTCCCATAGCCCATGTAGGAGACAAAGACCATCAAGGACCACAATACTGGAAAGTAGAAACCGCTAAGAAGACCTAAAGGTAATAAGGTTAGGATATACCAGGGGTGAACAGTGGTAGCCATGAGGAGGTATGCTATCAAAATCCATAGCATCGCCTGTGGTATGTTCCATTCTTTTTTTACAGCATAGAAGGATAAAAAGATAATGGTAATAAAAGTGCTGACAGAGAGCCATGGCCCCCATGTTTCTATAGGGTTATATCCTTTCAGAATCCACCCGATCTCCCTGATGATGTAATAGATGCTGGCATTGAATTCGAATTTGTTGGAGTACAACATCAGGCTTTTTTTGAATCCAGCAAAAGATTCGGGAGAGAAAAGGGGAAATATTGATAAGCTAAAGACTACTAAAACAGCCAGGGATAAGATGATACCGTTTCTCCATCGAAACTTCATTGCCAGGTAGGGAAGGAATATCAATGGTATCAGTTTGGATGCCGCTGCCAAACCCAGGGACACACCAGATCTCAAAAACTGGTTTTTCGAAAGTGCTGATAGCATCAAAAGGATAAAGAAGATCACAAAGCCTTCAAAATGAATATTCCCAACCAGCTCCAGCACAATTAATGGATTGAGAAAAAACCATCCCACAATCAGGGGAGACTTATTGAAATATCTTGAAAGATTTAAGAGTAGAAAAGCACTACCAATATCTGCTATCTGGAGAAGGACCCTGAGAACATTTGTGCCGAGCAGATAATGATCACCACCTATGAATGAAGCTAGCCAGAAAAGGGCCTGATTGAGAGGAGGGTAAACAGTATAATTTGATTGCGAATTAAGCATGGCAAAAAGCGCAGGGTCCAGTTCGATGTATTCATCTGGTTTGAGTCTAAAGGGATTGATCCCCTGGGCAATCAGCTTTCCATCCCATAAAAACCGGAATACATCATCAGAAAGATGAGGTAGATCAAAAAACAGTATCAACCTGGCCAGGATTCCCAACCCAATAATCCAGCGGATGCTTTGCTCCAGCCTGGCGATCCAGACATAGCAGAAGAAGGAGGAGAAAAATGCAATAAATAAAATCATGGACTGATCACGCTCAATACTCAACCCAATGGTAGCAATGGAGATCAGATAGATTAGGAATGATGTGATCCTGGATGCCTGGTGATGGTTGGTCATTTAGCGAATGGGAAAAGGGATCTGTAAAATACAAATCCAAATCCAATGGCTAGCATGAGGTGCCAGGGTAAAAATCCAAATTCTCTGAAATAGATGCCTAAAAATATCCCTGAAATAAAATAAACAGAGAGCAGACCCTCCAGGAACACGAGTGGAGAAACAGAGATCTTGAGATAAGGGTCGTTTTTGAGCTGGTCTTTTTTCCCACTGATATTAAACTTAGGAGTGCGGATAAAAGGTGTTTTGATGCCCAGATAGCCTTCTGAAACCGCCAGGGAATTATGTAGTGAAAGTCCACTGGTGAGTGTCATAAAAGCCGGAAAATCTTTGAGGAAATGCTTCCAGGAAGCTTTGGGATCTATTCCTTTAGAGGCCGTCCAATAAAACACCGCGATAATGGCAAAACCTATAACGAAAACCCCACTCAAGCTCCATATCCAATGCTCACCCGACGATTGCTTGACCAGGATGAGGGGTACGGATGTCAGGGCAGCGATAAAGAGCCAGAGGAATACCGAGCTATTCAGAAGATGAGCAATGCCATGGATTTTGGTTCCCAGAGAGAGCTTTGACTTCAGGATATGAGGAATGCTTTGCCTGGCTGTCTCGGCGGCTCCTTTGTTCCAGCGGAATTGCTGTGATTTGATAGAAGGTACAATGGTTGGCAGCTCGCCGGGAGATACCGTATCCTCAAGATAATTGAATTGCCATCCTTTGAGCTGTGCCCTGTAGCTCAGATCAAGATCTTCTGTGAGTGTGGTGGCCTTCCAACCGCCGGCATCCAGTATGCATTGCTTTCTCCATACACCAGCAGTACCATTGAAATTGATCAGGCGGCCGGAGTGGAGGCGGCCAGACTGCTCTATGGTAAAGTGAGCATCCAGGGCGAATGCCTGTATTCTGGTAAGTAGGTTATAATTTTTGTTGAGGTGTCCCCATCGGGTCTGGACCATACCGGTACTTTCACGGAAGTGCGGCAGTGTTCGGAGTAAAAAGTCTCTTTCAGGGACAAAGTCCGCATCAAAAATAGCGATAAACTCGCCCGATGCTTGCTCAAGACCAAACTGAAGTGCTCCGGCCTTATACCCTGCTCTTGTAGGTCTGCGTATTTGTCGGATGTTGAGGCCTTTTGCACTCCATACCTTTACCTCCTTTTCTATGATGGATCGGGTTTCGTCATCGGAGTCATCCAAAACCTGTACTTCCATTTTGTTCCGGGGATAGTCAATATTTCCAACAGCATCTATCAATCTGGCTACCACATATTTTTCATTATATATCGGGAGCTGGATGGTGACATGAGGATAGTTTGTAAGGGGTAATATTTCTGGTTTTTTTGAGTGGCTCTTTTTGTATTGTATGATCAGATAAAGCTGGACCATGGCAAAAAGTAAGATCACCGATACGGAAAAAATATACCCAAATATGATTAACCCCTCCATGTTACAAATATCTGAAAATGGTGTATAGAATTTTATAGCCTGCCATGATTGTACCTTTAATTGTCCCGGAGACCTTTGAAACACCAATTCGTCTTCGATAATTCACCGGAACTTCATGGTTTTTCAATTTCAGACGGGCTGACTTGAGTTGCATCTCTACTGTCCAGCCATAGTTTTTGTCTTCCATACCAATATCGAGCAAGCAGGAATAGCGGATGGCTCGAAAAGGTCCCAGGTCTGTAAATGAAACACCATAAAACAATTTGATCAGGTGTGTTGCCAGCCAATTACCAAAAACCTGGGGAAACGTCATGGACCCCCGTTCTTTCTGACCCAGGGCCCTGGAGCCAATCACCAGATCAGCGTCATCATCGATGATGGGTTGAATCAGTTTCGGCAACTCTTCCGGATAATCAGAATGATCCGCATCCAGAAATACGACAATATCAGGTTTCTCAGCAGACTCCTCGATATAGGATAAAGCTTTCAGGCAGGCACTTCCATATCCTTTTTGAGTCTCCTGTAGCACTGTGGCTCCTTTACCTTTAGCTACCCTGGTTGTATTGTCAACAGATCCATTATCAACCACGATTACCTCATAGACGTATTCCCTCGGAATTTCATCCAATACATATCCGATGGCATTTTGCTCATTCAGCGCAGGAATCACCACACACACCCTGGTTGTTGGATCGTTTATCATGCAGCCTGCAAAGCTACTTCCATCCTGGTAACGATGCTGTCAAATAATTGACAAACCCCAAAACTTGTGCTTGGTGTACGTTTTAAACGAACTAAATCTTATTTTAGCAGCCAAATTATTTTTTGACCGGCAGATTATGTACAAAACGATTAATGGCATTCAGCATATTGGGGTGGGCGTTCCTGACACGGAAGTAGCCTGGAAGTGGTACCGCAAATTTTTTGGGATGGATATTCCCATGTTTGATGGTGTCGCACCAGCGCCATTGATGGATATTTATACCAATAATGAGACCATCACCAAGCGAGCCACCATGATCTTCAATCTGCAGGGTGGCACGGCGATGGAGGTGGTTTGTCCTACATCATTTAAAGCAACTCATGCTAAGACGAAATTTCAGCTGGGTGATCTGGGGATCTTTACCGGACATGTTAAGTGTAAAGAGATCAAGCAGGCCTTTGACTTCTTTAAGAATAATGGTGCTGAGATCCTGTCAGATATTGTGATGGACCCTTCCGGAAAAGAGCTTTTTTATGTGACTGATCCTAATGGACTGATCTTCCAGGTGCAGGAAGGAGATAATTTTTATACTAAAAGGAGGCATCCGACTGCTGGAACAAATGGCTGTACCATTGGAGTTTCGGACATTGATAAGGCCATGACCCTTTATGCGGATATCCTGGGCTATAGCAAAGTGATCTATGATGAAACGGGGAAGTTCGGAGACCTGAATAGCCTGCCTGGTGGTAAAAAGAAATTCAGACGTGTGAAGCTGACCCAGCCGGGACCTGTAGGCGGTGGCTTCGCCAAAGTGATTGCCGATACGTACATAGAGTTGGTTCAGGCTATTGACTATAAGCCCAAGAAAATCTATGAAGGAAGACTTTGGGGCGATATTGGGTTTGTTCACCTCGGCTTTGATGTAAGGGGTATGGTAGAGCTTGGCAAGGAGTTGGATGAGAAGGGTTTTGGCTTTACCTGCGATACAAAAGATACACTCGATATGGGGGGGACAACTCGAGTTCATTGTACGTACATTGAAGATCCTGACGGGACCCTTATTGAGCTTATTGAAGTGTACAAGATCCCTATCCTGGAGAAGCTCGGGATATTCCTCGATGTGGAAAAAAGAGATCCACTAAAGCCCTTGCCCGATTTTATGTTGAAAGCTTTACGTTTTAGCAGGGTCAAAGCCTAACAATTATGAGTCCGGGAACCCTTCGTTTTTTAAGCCTGGTTGGCATTGTAGCTGTGATGATCCTAAGTGGGATGTATGGCTACAGGACCTGGGTAGAAGGGGAAACACGGTGGTACTTCGTGATACTGGCTTTTGGAATAGCGATATTATTAGTCTACAATATTATCGGCAGCAGGCAGCGGAGGAAGTAAGGGGCAAAGTTTGGTGAAGCTTCTAAGACAAAGTTTAAGTTTCCCTATAGTGGTTCATTAAAACTTTATTTTTTTAATACATAGAGTTATCGTGTTTTAGACTTCGTTAAACTTTTGTAGTCTACCCAAAGCCTGAATTGCTTAAACTTCGGTAGTCTGCGAGGTTGCCATTTGACGTAGTCTAAAATTTTTGCAGCGTGGGAGCTAATTCATTATATTTAACGGATTAATAATCTATTTTGAGATTAGCATCCGGGAAAGTATATCACATCTACAACCGAGGTATAAATAGCCAAAAGATCTTTTTTGAAAATCGGATTACGAGTTCTTTCTTCAGAGGTTTAAGCGATACGTTTTCGGGCATGTTGGTTTATTAACTTACTGTCTGATGCCTAATCATTTTCACCTCTTAGTTAGGGTCAATGAATTTGAGTTTAAGGAGGACTTCCACTCACAGGAGTTGAGAAGGCTTTTAAAAACTTTTTCATCTCCTATTCGAAATCTATCAATCAGGCTTATAATCGTACAGGGGCTCTACTCCAGTATAAATTCAAGCGAAAGGAAGTAAATGATGAAGCCTATTTATCCTGGTTGATTTACTATATCCATGCGAATCCGGTGAAGTCAGGTTTCACAAAAATCCTTGAAGATTGGCAATACAGTTCCTACAATGAAATCTTAAGAAACAGGAGTAAATTGGTTCAAACCCAGGAAGTACTCGATTGGTTTGGTGGTGAAGAGGGGTTTATTGAGTTTCATCAGAAAAATCTGGCTAATGAACCAGATCGGAAAGCCGAGGACTTTGATTGGGAGTGATTTTCAGCTTTCGGGAGGGAAGACTAAAAAAGTTTAGCAAAACCTAAATACTGAAGATTTTAGATTATATAGAAAGATTAGGTTTTCTCAAACTATTTTAGGTGAGCTTAAACTTTTGTAGTCTGCGGGGTGGTAGATAGGCGGAGACGGAAAGCTTTGGCGAATAACTTTCCTGTTCCCAGACAAAAATATACCAGTGCATTTTTAGACTCGAATTAATATAAGCACCATTTTACGTTAGAAATCTGTATCAGCACCAGTTAATTCCAATTCTTGGATCCAGATATTTCGATATAATACATCATGTCCTTCTGCCTGTAATTTTAATCCTCCAGGACGGTCAGTAATTCCCTTTCCACCATTGTTACCGCCATCAAGTCCGGAGTTTGGGCCGCCCCATACCTGATTGATTGTCTGATTCACATGCACTTTTTTCCCATTAAAATAGACAGTCACCAGGGCTTTTTCAACAAGTTTACCTTCCTGAAACCTGGCAGCCCTGAACTGTATGTCATAGGCATTCCATTTTCCCACTCCATTGTAAGCATAATAGGGTGATTCAGTTTCGTTGATGACAGCACCCAAACCGTGTTTTGTTGAGTCGCCGTCAAGTATCTGGATTTCATACCTGTTTTGTAGATATACTCCGCTATTACCTCCTGGTGCTTTGATCAGGAACTCCACATGGGCTCTGAAATCTTTAAATTTTTGTTTAGTTACTATGTCAGCAGCACCATACAATCCACCCGCAGAAGCCGGGTCATTTGAGTTTAAGACAGTACCATCACCCATTGGGTCATTTTGTATTTCCCACTTAATGGGTAGCTCAGCCTTCAGCCTTGGACCGTCCCAATAAGTCCAATTTTTTTCTAACATGCTTTTCGTTCCATCAAATAATATGGTGGCCTCTTCAGGAGCCTTTGCACTAACTCCAATGTCTGTTCTGCTATTTTCAATAGCTTTTTTATGATCCGGCGAACAGGAAATAATCAGGATGGATAGGAATGAAAGACTGACAATAAGTTTCATAAGGTTTGGATTGAATTAAAATGTTGATACCGTTAATTTAAGCCTTATTCAGATATAAGACCTTAACAACAAACTTTTGTAAACTATCTCTGCTTATGACTCAAACAAAGTCCGGGTCATGATACTTCTGCCGAGTGTGACTTCATCGGCATACTCCAGTTCCCCACCGACAGGTATACCTCTGGCGATACTGGTAACCTTCACATCATGACCTTTCAAAAGTTTGGTAATATAAAAAGCTGTGGTATCCCCTTCCATGGTGCCACTTAGAGCCAGGATTATCTCTTTTATTTCTGAATTGTTTTTGATTCTATCGATAAGAGAATCAATACGAATATTGTCTGGTCCGATACCATCCATGGGAGAAATTCTCCCCCCGAGTACGTGGTAGAGCCCATTGTACTGGCCGGTATTGCGAATGGCCATGGCGTCTGTAGTGCCCTCTACAACACAGATAATGCTGGTATCACGATTCATGGTCATACAGGTGCACTCATCTGTATCTCCAATGATGTGACAGGTATTACAGTATTTGATATTTTGACGTAAATCGATCAGGGCTTCCGACAAGGAAGTAGTATCCTCTTCGGGTCTGTTTAGAATGTGAAGAACCAGTCTTAAAGCAGTTTTTTTTCCGATCCCCGGAAGTTTGGCTATCTCCTCGACAGCCTTTTCTACCAGCTTGGATGGGTATTCCATATCATTCGATAGTAGCCTTTATCCCTGCTTCACAAATCCCTTCGCGCATTGGCTTCAATTCCTTGAACGTGCCTTTTTTAACTGCACATTTTCCTTTGAAATGAATGATATAGGTGCATTGCTCGGCTTGGGTAGCATCATGCTTGCAGACCTTGATGAGGGTGTTGATCACATGATCAAAGGTGTTGAAATCATCGTTGTGCACAACCAGATCATTGACATTACCTTCGTCTGTCTCTTCAGCAACTTCTACGAGTTCTTCTAGTTCAGTTTCAAAATCTAGATCAAATCCCATAGCGCAAAATTAATAGATGTCTTTAACTTACCGAATTTTAATACAATTTGATTATGCAACCAGTCACTGTAGGTATAGTTATTATAGGGTATTTCCTGGTCCTGATATTCATTTCCTATCTCACTTCTCGGAACTCATCGGATGAGGACTTTTTTACTGCCGGAAGGCAATCTCCCTGGTTTTTAGTGGCTTTTGGGATGATTGGGGCGTCTTTATCCGGCGTTACTTTTATCTCTATTCCGGGTGAAGTTGGTAACAGCAACTTCAACTATTTTCAGGTTGTTTTGGGGTATCTGCCCGGATATCTTGTCATCGCCACTGTACTCATGCCTTTATACTATCGGCTCAGGCTGACATCGATTTATACTTTTTTGGAAGAACGATTCGGTTTTTGGTCATATAAGTCAGGTGCCTTCTTTTTCCTCTTAAGCAGGGTGATAGGATCTTCTTTTCGGCTTTTTTTGGTGGCTGGTGTATTACAAATCTCCTTTTTCGACGCTTTTGATTTGCCTTTTTGGGTATCAGTCCTTGTTTCGATTTTGCTTATATGGATCTATACCTTCAGGTCGGGGATCAAAACTGTTGTTTGGACAGATACTTTGCAGACACTTTTCATGATCGCGTCTGTTGTGATCAGTATCCTCTTTATTAAAAATGAGCTTGGGTGGGATACAGGTGAGCTGATATCCCAGATTTCATCTGATGAGAGGAGTACCATTTTTCAATGGGATTGGCAAAGCGGAAGAAACTTTTTTAAACAGTTTTTTGCAGGAGCATTTATTGCCATTGTGATGACCGGCCTGGATCAGGATATGATGCAGAAAAATTTAACAATAAAGACGCTTCGGGATGCCCAAAAGAATGTTTTTTGGTTTTGTGTGATTCTGGTGGGCGTAAACCTGTTGTTTCTAAGTCTTGGGTTGTTGCTCTTCCAATTTTCAGAAATCAGAGGCATTCCAATTCCCGAAAGAACAGATTATTTATTCCCAGGATTAGCCATTGGTCATTTTTCTACCATTGGGTCTATTGTGTTTTTATTAGGTATCACTGCTGCAGCGTATTCAAGTGCAGATTCTGCGCTTACCGCAATGACCACTTCCTTTTGCGTGGATTTCCTGGGCTTCAAACCCGAGAACTATAAAAAGAATAAACGCATCAGGATGCTGGTCCATATTTCGTTTTCAGCACTCATCTTTTTTGTGGTACTGATCTTTCACGCAGTCAATGATCAAAGTGTGATCACTGCTGTGTTTACGGCGGCGGGGTATACCTATGGGCCCTTGCTTGGGATGTTCAGTTTTGGAATGTTTACCAAATTGGCTGTAAAGGATCGATGGGTGCCTGTTGTCTGTCTGCTCTCACCTTTGGTTTCCTACCTGATCAATCTTTACTCACCAGTATTATTCGGAGGATACAAATTCGGATTTGAGATCATTATATTGAATGGATTATTAACGTTTTTGGGCTTGCTGATGATCAGAAAGAACTCAGATTAAAGACCGATTTCTGTTGTGGGATCCCAAAAATGCTGCTTCAGATTGACTACCTGATCGTTTTTTACCTGTATCCCTTCTTTTTCCAGTAGCTCCTGCATCAGTGTAGGTGTTGAAAAGGCATTTTTCCCGGTCAACAGGCCGTTTCTGTTGAGTACTCGGTGTGCTGGCACATCCTGAGGCGCTCCATTCATAGCCCAACCCACCATTCTGGCACTCCGTCTTACACCAAGATAATTAGCTATTGCACCATATGATGTTACTTTTCCATGAGGGACCAATCTCACAACTTCGTATACATCATTAAAAAAATTAGGATTATCTTTCATAAGTACAAATTGCCTTAAAAAAAATGCAATTACCTATATTTGGTTTAACAATTTATTAATAACGTTGTTAGGTCTCAGTGTGTCGCTTAGATTGTTAATACTAAAATTCTTTAAAAGATCACCGTCATGAAGATAGAAGTTCAAGATTTTGTTCCTGAGAAAGCTAAAGGAGGTTTATTCAAATCAGGTAAAATACAACCCTTTGAGGAAGTTGTTGATGAAATGAATGAATGGCTTGCAAGTAACAGTCATATCAATGTAGTAAATGTTGAAACAGTGGTATTGCCTAATATTCATGAGGAGGAAGGTAGCCGTGACACCGAATTATATACTGCAGGTGAATCCCATTCACAATGGTATCAACTGATCCGTGTTTGGTACACCCTTTAATTATTAGTCAAATAATCCTTTTAACCGGTTAGGGGGAAGTATACCCAGATGCTCATAAGCTAACTCTGTGGCTTGCCTGCCCCTTGCCGTGCGTTTCAGGTAGCCTTCCTGTATAAGGAATGGCTCATAGACTTCTTCAATGGTTTCAGCTTCTTCTCCACACGATGTGGCGATTGTGGATAGGCCTACCGGCCCACCTTTGAATTTGTTGATGATCGTGGAAAGAATGCGGTTATCCATTTCATCCAATCCATGCTCATCCACATCCAGTGCATCCAAAGCCATTTTGGCAATATCTAGGGTGATTGCTCCATCACCTTTAATCTGGGCAAAATCGCGGGTTCTTCGTAGTAGATTATTGCATATCCTTGGAGTACCCCTGCTTCTTCTGGAAATCTCATAAGCAGCTTCTTCATCGATTGGGGTTTGCAGGATATCAGCTGATCGCAACACGATTCTCATTAGAAGTTTAGCGTCGTAATACTCTAGCCTGGAATTGATTCCAAACCGGGCTCTTAAAGGTGCAGTTAGCAAACCGGATCTGGTTGTAGCTCCGATCAAGGTAAAGGGGTTGAGACTGATCTGCACAGACCGGGCATTGGGCCCTGAGTCCAACATGATATCGATTCGGTAGTCTTCCATGGCAGAATACAGGTATTCTTCCACAATTGGATTCAACCGATGGATCTCATCGATAAACAACACATCGTGATCTTCCAGGTTGGTCAAAAGACCTGCCAGCTCTCCTGGTTTGTCCAGCACAGGGCCGGAAGTCACCTTCAGGTTGCTGCCCAATTCATTGGCAATGATATGTGAGAGTGTGGTTTTCCCTAGTCCGGGAGGTCCATGGAGCAAAACATGATCCAGAGGTTCTGTACGTTTTTTTGCAGCTTCAACAAATATTTTAAGGTTTTGGATGATTTTATCCTGACCGGTAAAGTCCTCAAAGGACAGTGGTCTGAGTGCTTTTTCTATTTCCTTTTCAGCACCTGAAAAACTGTCATCGTCTGCTCGTAGATAGTCTTCTCTCATAGATTTGTCAAACAAAGATAACTTTAGCTTCGGACAATCATTTAATATTGTAAAAAACCCTCAGCTATGTCAAGGAAACTGGTGATCCGAATCATTTTAGCGATAGCCCTGTTGATACTGATTTTTCAATTTTTCACCAGTCAAACTAAAATAGAACCAGTTCATATTGATGGCAAAACCATGGGTTCAATTGCTTATAATGTTAAATACACTGTAGACAATAATATCAATTACAAATCAAAGATAGACTCGATCCTGGTTTCCTTAAATAATGCGCTTTCTACCTACATCCGTGATTCAGAGATATCTCAATTGAATCAATTGCAGATGATCCAGGGACCATCTGCGATGTTTATGGATGTATTGAAGAAAAGTGAAGAGATCTGGATTACTACCTATGGCGCCTTTGACCCAACTATCGGACCGCTTGTCAATGCCTGGGGTTTTGGTCCAAGTGGAAAGCCGAACTTTTTAGACTCCGTTGTTGTAGATAGTCTTATCCAGTATGTCGGGTTTGGAAAATTGCTCTTCAATCAAGACAAGATAGAGATGGAGCCAGGGATGTATCTTGATTTTAGTGCTATCGCCAAGGGCTATGCAGTGGATCTCGTAGCAGAATTTCTGGAGAAGAAAAAAATTGAAAATTACATGGTTGAAATAGGTGGCGAAGTAAGAGTGAAGGGAAATAATGGACAGGGAGACCCCTGGAAGATTGGTATCGAAGATCCTCTGGTAAGCAAACAGGAAAGAAAATTATTGGCCATTACGGAACTCAGTGATATCTCCATGGCCACGTCTGGGAATTATAGAAATTATTATGAAAAAGATGGGAAAACAGTGGCACATACCATAGATCCTCGCACGGGATTCAATGCGCAAAATAATGTATTGAGTGCTTCAGTCTTTGCAGAGGAGTGTGTCACCGCTGATGCTTATGCTACCGCCATCATGGTTTTGGGACTGGATGCTTCCAAAGCACTATTAAATGAAAATAATATCGATGCCATCATCATTTACTCAGAGGGGGATGAAATTGGGGCGTATGTATCCCAAAACATTGCTTCTGCAGTAAACTTTGTTGGTGACATAAACCAATCTCCTGTTCAATGACCATCGTTATTCTGGTACTTCTATCAACCACAATCCTGGGTGGACTGGCTACTTTATTGATTGGGTTAAAACCCACCTCCATCAGGTTGCCACTTATTTTTGCAGGGTCGTTTTTGTTTGGTGTTACCATCATTCATATTTTGCCGGAAATCTTTACCCTGAGTGATCAACCTATGAGTATTGGGGTTTTTATCCTCATAGGGTTCTTTTTTCAACAGCTGCTGGAGCATTATACTTCAGGGATTGAACACGGACATTTTCATGCTCATAAATCGGGGGGCTCAACTTTTTCAGGTATCTCACTATTGGTTGCTCTGGTAATTCATTCTTTGATGGAGGGGGCGTTATTAACTCATGATTCACCTTTCCATGCCAGACACGAGTCCCACACGCTATTACTCGGGATAATTCTTCACAAAATGCCTGCTGCATTTGCGCTCATGACCACAGTCAAGACAGGATCAAGATTCACGGTGGGCCAATGGTTTATCCTGATCATATTTGCTATATCCTCTCCGCTTGGGTTGATTTTTAGCGAATATGTACTGGCACTTTCTCATGAGTATCTACTCTATCTCTTTGCATTGGTATCAGGGGGATTCCTGCATATTTCAACGACCATTTTTGTAGAGTCAAGCCCTGAACACAAAATAGGCTTTAAGAAGATCATCGCAGCGGTGGGGGGAGCAACAGTAGCCATAGTGGCCGAGTTTTTTCTTTAAAGGTCAAAAATCCTTCTATGTATGAAAAGCAAAAAAGTATCTCTTGCTTTTTAAGAGGCTTGTATTGAGGGTTTTGATCATCTTATATAAATTGTGCCTTCGTTAAAAACACTAACACACCCAATCCCAAAATGGATAAAGAAAAAATGAAGGCCTACTGGAGGAGGAATATCAGGTATTTGCTGATCCTTC